>JBBSUQ010000253.1:0-2153 GCA_038234235.1 Flavobacteriales bacterium | reverse complement strand
GAGAACCAGGAGTTGGTAAAACAGCGATTGCTGAAGGCTTGGCACACAGAATAATTTCTGGCGATATCCCTGAAAATTTAAAAGATAAAATAGTTTACTCGCTTGACATGGGTTCTTTAATTGCGGGAGCAAAATACAAAGGAGAATTTGAAGAAAGACTGAAAGCGGTTATAAAAGAAGTTATTGATTCAGATGGAGAAATAATTCTTTTTATTGATGAGATTCATACACTTGTAGGAGCCGGTGGCGGCGAAGGCGCAATGGATGCCGCAAATATATTAAAACCCGCATTGGCAAGAGGAGAATTGAGAGCTGTAGGTGCAACGACTTTGAGCGAATATCAAAAATATTTCGAGAAAGACAAAGCCTTGGTACGTAGGTTTCAAACAGTTTTGGTGGATGAGCCAGGCACAGAAGAAGCAATTTCAATTCTTAGAGGCATCAAAGAAAAGTATGAAAATCACCATAAAGTATTAATCAAGGATGCAGCAATAATTGCATCTGTCGAATTATCTCAACGATACATAACAGATCGTTTTTTACCAGATAAGGCCATCGATTTAATTGACGAAGCTGCTGCAAAATTGAGAATGGAAATTAACTCCAAGCCCGAATTTTTAGATGAGTTGGAGAGAAAAATAATGCAACTAGAAATAGAACGCGAGGCAATTAAACGAGAAGGTGATTCAAAAAAAATAGATGCTATTTCAAATGAACTTGCAAATTTAAATGAAGAAAAAGACGGATACACTGCGAAATGGAAGGCCGAACGAAAAATTGTTGATGATGTTCAGAAATACAAGGAAGAAATAGAAGATTATAAATTGCAAGCTGAACAAGCCGAAAGATCTGGCGATTATGGTTTGGTTGCAGAAATTAGATATGGTAAAATAAAAGAGTCCGAAATAAAACTTGAGGAAGCCAAAAAATTACTCAATGAAAAACAAAAATCTTCTAAATTGGTAAATGAAGAAGTAGGCGTTGAAGAAATAGCCGAAGTAGTTGCAAGATGGACAGGCATTCCAGTTTCTAAAATGGTAGAAAGTGAAAAATCAAAACTATTAAAACTTGAAGACGAACTTGGGAAAAGAATTGTGGGTCAGAAGGAGGCAATTGTAGCTTTGTCAGATGCTGTGCGCAGGTCACGGTCAGGTTTACAAGACAAAAGAAAACCAATTGGATCATTCATATTTTTAGGTTCAACAGGGGTTGGAAAAACAGAATTGGCAAAAGCATTAGCTGAATATTTGTTTAATGATGAAAATGCCATGACAAGAATAGACATGAGCGAGTTTCAAGAAAAACACTCAGTTAGCAGATTAGTTGGTGCACCTCCAGGGTATGTAGGTTATGATGAAGGTGGACAATTAACCGAAGCAGTGCGCAGAAGACCCTACTCTATTATTTTATTGGATGAAATTGAAAAAGCACATCCTGACGTATTTAATATTTTATTGCAAGTTTTAGATGATGGTCGACTTACGGATTCAAAAGGAAGATTGGTAAATTTTAAAAATACTATTATCATCATGACCAGCAATATGGGTTCATTGTTAATTCAGGAAAACTTTGTTGATGTTGCTGAAAAGGATATTCCGAAAGTCGCAGAAAAAACCAAGGCAGAAGTAATGGAATTATTGAGACAAAACATAAGACCAGAATTTTTAAATAGAATTGATGAAATATTAATGTTTTTACCGCTTACAAGAGATAATATTAAAGACATTGTACAAATTCAACTTGCAGATTTAAAAACACGACTTAAAGAAATTGATATAAACTTAGTAATTACAGATGATGCCGTAAATTGGATTACAGAAGCTGGATATGACCCATTCTTTGGAGCAAGACCAGTTAAGAGACTCATACAGAAAAACGTGCTCAACGAATTATCAAAATCTCTACTTTCCGATCAAATAGACAAATCTAAAAATGTAGTTATGGATATTTTTGATGGCAAAGTAGTTTTTAGAAAACCAATTAAAGAAAGTGAAGAAGTTTAAAGATTCTCAAAGACCGTTGCAAAAATAACCTTCCATTAGATTTTTTACTTTTTCAGGAAAATTTTTTAAATTTTGATCATTTTTTTGAAGTTTTCTTTGTTTTTAGTGCTATTATCTTCCATTTACCCCTCTTATTTTGTCATTTTTATT
>JBBSUQ010000252.1:0-2682 GCA_038234235.1 Flavobacteriales bacterium | reverse complement strand
CTACTTTTGATTATGTTTGGAATCATCAATCAAATGATAGCTTACCCAATCAAATTGTAAATCCAACCGCAACTACAACTTATTCAGTTTTTGCAATTAATGAGTTTGGATGCCAGTCAATGCCAGAAGATATAATAGTTACAGTTCGTGCGCCCATTGGTGGCAATATTTCTCCAGATCAAATGATTTGCCCAGGAGATAATGGAATGATAACTGCAAATGCTAGTGGAGGTTTAGGTACTCCATATTATTTTGCATGGAATACAGGCGACAATGGTTCAGGAAATAGTCATACGATTAATGTTGAACCAAATGTTAACACCACATATACCGTTACAATTACCGATGGGTGCGAATCTTCTCCTTTGGTATTGTCTTCTGATGTTAACATGGCTCCAACCCCTGTGCCTACAATATCAGCTTTGGTTACTGAAGCTTGTGAAGATGCTCAGTTTCTTATTTTAAATACAACAGATCCCGCTTTAAACCAAAGTTCTTTTTGGGAATTATCTGATGGTTCCACTTTTTACAGTTCGGATGAAATAGTAACAAATTCATTATCTGCAGGTACTTATGGTATAACTTTAACAGTAACCAGTCCTAACGGATGTGTGGCAACACAAAATTTTCCTAATTACTTAACTGTATATCCAAATCCACTTGCTGCTTTTGAATATTCTCCGAATCCTATTTCGATGTTTAATACAGAAGTGACTTTCCAAAACGGATCAACAAATGGAGCTTCTTACCAATGGTATTTTGAACAAGCTAATCCGGGAAGTTCTAATTTGACAGATCCTAAAGTTCAATTTCCTGATGGTCAAGTTGGACAATATGAAGTTCAATTGATTGTTATTTCAAATTTTGGATGCGTTGATTCATTAACTAAAATAGTGGTGGTGGAATCAGATGTCATATTATATGCACCCAATACCTTTACTCCTGATGGCGATGAACACAATCAAACTTGGAGAGTTTTTATGGAAGGTATTGATGTTTATTCATTTGAATTACTCATTTACAATCGCTGGGGTGAAGTAATATTTGAAAGTCATGATCCCGAAACAGCTTGGGACGGTTCATACAAAGGACTAACTGTTCAAGTCGGAACTTACAACTGGACAATTAGTGCACGTGATGCTTTAAATGATGGTAAGTATGAATTTCAAGGATTCGTAAATATTATTAAATAGGTTCTGTTTAATTCTTTATATCTTTGTCCTACTTTTAGGGGTGTATCGTAACCGATTCTGAGAAATACCCTCATAACTTGATTTGGTTAATGCCAGCGAAAGGAAAAAGTTAATACGTGCAGTATTCCTAAAAGTAATGTTATATGACTTTGTCTCGAATTATTTACATTACGCATCCTCTGCAAAATTATGAATCTCTAAAATGGGTGCACAATCTTCATGAAGCTGGAATTAATTGGATTCAATTAAGAATTAAAGAAGAAGATTTTAGAACCGAAAATCCAAACGGACATTTCCAAGTTTATTTTTTAGAAGTTGCTGAAAAATTGAGAGCTGTTACATCTGCACTTAATATGACCTTGAGTATTAACGACAATGATTCAATTTACAATATTATAAATGCAGATGGTTTGCATTTAGGTTTAAGTGATAAGAATTTAAAAGAAATTCACAAAAATCAAAATTCAATTATTGGAGTTTCTGCAAATGAAATCAATAATCTTGAAAATTATGATTTGTCAAAGGTAGATTATATCGGAGTAGGGCCTTACAGAAATACCAGTACCAAAAAAGATACGAAAACACCTTTAGGACTAATTGGATATTCTAATTTTATTAATAACCTCAAAGTATTAAAAATTTCGAAACCGATTTTTGCAATTGGTGGAATTTCAAAAACTGATATTTCAGCAATTATGGAAACAGGAGTTTATGGAATTGCGCTATCGAATGAAATTTTTATCAACTTAGAATCAATAAACGAACTTAAACAAATAGTAAACTTAACTGAAAAGTAATGGATTTATTAAAAATAGCTGATATTGAATTCAACAGTCGATTATTTACTGGAACTGGAAAGTTTTCAAGCAATGAAATTATGCGAGACGCTATTGAGGCCTCCAGTTCTGAACTGGTTACTGTAGCTTTGAAACGAGTAGACCAAATTAATGGAAACGATAGAATTCTTGAATTTTTAAATAAAGACAAAATTAGATTATTGCCCAATACTTCGGGAGTACGAAATGCCAAAGAGGCACTATTTGCTGCAGAACTATCAAGAGAGGCATTTCAAACAAATTGGATAAAATTAGAAATTCATCCAGATCCAAAATATTTAATGCCAGATCCAATTGAAACATTAAAGGCTACTGAACTTTTGGCTAAAAATAATTTCATAGTGTTGCCCTATATTCACGCAGATCCTGTGCTTTGCAAATTGCTTGAAGATGCTGGAACAGCTGCTGTTATGCCTTTAGGTTCTCCTATTGGTAGTAATGCAGGACTAGAAACCGAAGTTTTTTTGAAAATTATAATAGAACAAGCAAATGTGCCTGTAATTGTTGATGCTGGAATTGGTGCTCCTTCTCATGCCGCAAAAGCTATGGAATTAGGAGCCGATGCGGTTTTAGTAAATACTGCTATTGCTGTTTCACAAAATCCAGTAGCAATGGCAAAAGCGTTTAAAATGGCTGTTGAAGCCGGAAGAATG
>JBBSUQ010000251.1:0-2849 GCA_038234235.1 Flavobacteriales bacterium | reverse complement strand
CCATTCCTAGATAAGGAGAAGCAAATTGACCATAAGGATCAGGACTTAACCATCTTCCTATTCTACCATCCCATAAACGCAGTTTAAAGGCTTCCATACCTGTTTCAGGATCCAGTTCTTGTCCTTGATAAGCATATAGGTAACCACCAAAGGAGTTACGGTTAGGTAACTGCTCTCCAAAAGGATAGTAATCAGCATACTGTTGTAATAGAGGCGTTGTACTAGCTCCATCTTTTCTAATAACGGCTCTAACATTTCCTAAATGATCCGTTATTTGATAATTAGTAAAGTTACCACTTTTATTGTAAACTCCAAGTCGGCTTCCTCCATAAACAGGTAATTCTTGTAATGCTGTGTTTGTATAATTACCCATAGTATTGCCAGAAGCGTCTAGAACATAATAGGCTGTAGATTGAACAGTATTGCTATTAAGAGGAAAAGATTCCTTTTTAACACGTTCACCTCGTTCATTATAATAGAATTTAATAACAGGGAAGTTGTTTTTTCTAACCTCAGTTACTAAGCCTTGTGTATTGTAAAAATAGTCTAATCATTCTTGGTTATTTCGCCTTAATTGTCCTATGGCATTGTAAACATAATTATTAGCTGGCTGGCTATCAATATCTATAGTACCTAATCCTGCTGCAGCTGCATCACTCACACTCGTAAGCTGGTTAGTACCTGATTTATAATTGTAGGTAAAATTATCTACTACATTCCCATTTTGATTGTTTCTTTGCAAGTTACGAATATTACCATTAGCGTCATATTGAAGGCCTCCTTCAAAATAACTATTTATAAGTTGTATGGTATTAGTAGATTTTACAGTACCAAAAATAGTTTCTTTAAAGATAGGGGACTATTTGAAAATACTAGTGCTATTTCTAATAAATTATACCTCAAAGTCAGGCCACGAAAGCTTCCGCGATTGCGGAGCGGTTAGAAAAGGAAAAAGGGCACAAGCTGGATATACAAAATATAAAGTTTGAGGTCAGTAGATAATTTCATATCTTAAAAGTCAATAAAACGAAGGAATTATGGATTTATTTACAGGACAAAACCTTTTAGAGTTTGCTGAACGGTTTAAAACAGATGAAAATTGCAAGGAGTATTTAGCAAATTTTAAATGGGAACTGGGTTTCATTTGTTTAAAATGTAAGCACACAAAGAGTCAAATTCGTAAAGATTTTTCGAGAACTTGTAATATATGTAGTCATACAGAAACTGCAGCTGCAAATACTTTATTTCATAAGGTTAAGTTTGGTTTACGGAAAGCTTTTTTTATATGTTTTGAGATGTCAACCACTACTAAAAGTTTATCTGCTAGTTATATGGGAGTTCGCTTTGGAGTTACAGAAAAAACAGCACGTTTATTCATGCACAAAGTTAGGGAAGCTATGAAATCTAGTGAAAATCATCCAATGGATGGAATTGTTCATGTTGATGAATTTGTTGTTGGTGGGAAGGAAATAGGTAAAGTAGGAAGGAGTTATGACAGCAAGAAGAAAAAGATTGTAACGGCAGTAGAACTAACCGAGAGCGGAAAAATCAAAAGAATGTATGCCTTAAAAATTGATAATTATTCAGCCAAAGAATTAGAGACAATATTTGATAAACATATTGGTAAAAGCGCAAAAATAACGACAGATAAATGGAAAGGTTACCGTCCATTATTTGTGGATTACAATATCACACAAATTGAAAGTAACAAAGGGATGAATTTTATGGCATTGCATACAATGTTTCATCAAGTAAAGTCATGGATTAGGACAACATATTCTTGCATAAGTGATTTTAATATAAATAGGTATCTTGATGAATTTTGCTATCGAATTAATCGTTCTCAAAGTAAAAATAGCATCTTTAATAATCTGATAGGAAGAATGGTCGAGTCAGAAAAAATATATCAATCTAAAATTATATGTTCTTAACTACTGACCTCAAAAATAAATAAATAATTATGGCAATAATATTTTTGTGAGAATCATAGAATTGGAAACTAAATACAAAAAACTCCTTGTTGCAAAACAACAAGGAGCTAGTGGTACTAATTGCCCCGTCTAAAATAATCAATACAGATCATCTAGGTTAAATCATATTTTATTCTATACTACAAATCAAATTTAATTCCTTGCGCTAAAGGCAATTCGTCAGAATAATTAACCGTGTTGGTTTGTCTTCTCATATATACTTTCCACGCATCAGAACCTGATTCTCTTCCTCCTCCAGTTTCTTTTTCTCCACCAAAAGCACCACCTATTTCTGCTCCTGAAGTACCAATGTTCACATTAGCAATGCCACAATCGGAACCAGAAAATGATAAGAATTTTTCTGCTTCTTTCATGCTGTTTGTCATGATTGCTGAAGATAATCCTTGTGCAACACCATTTTGTAAATCAATTGCATTTTCAACTTCTCCACTATATTTCATTAAATATAAAATAGGAGCAAATGTCTCGTGTTGGACAATATTAAAGTCGTTTTTAGCTTCAATAATCGCTGGTTTTACATAACAACCACTTTCGTAACCTTCTCCAGTAAGAACTCCACCTTCAATTAATACTTTTCCTCCTTCTGATTTTGCTTTTTCAATCGCTTCTAAATACGTATCAACAGCATCCTTATCGATAAGTGGTCCTACATGTTTGTTTTGATCTAATGGATTACCAATTTTAATTTGGCCATAAGCTCCTACAATTGCGTCTCTAACTTTATCATAAACCGATTCGTGAATGATTAAACGTCTTGTTGAAGTACAACGTTGCCCAGCAGTTCCAACAGCACCGAAAACAGCACCAGGAACAACCACTTTTAAATCGGCTGTTGGAGTAATAATGATAGCATTGTTT
>JBBSUQ010000250.1:0-2955 GCA_038234235.1 Flavobacteriales bacterium | reverse complement strand
AAGCAAACTGTCTACAAAATATAATTTTTTATCATACATCCCCCGTGAAAGATTGCTCACAAGGCCTAAACTTTCATCAGACAAATAGGGCAAAATTATCTCCGTAAGTTCCGATTCTAATTTTGTTTCTTCTGCAAGTATTAGGTCATATTTAAAGGTATCGAAAAATGACCTTGTTAATTTGTCTTCAACAACCAGTCGACTATCAGAACTTAAGAGTGGAAAAAATGAGCTGACGTAATATCTACTTGAAGTATTTAAGTCATCCGGTAGAACCAACATTGAACGTTCAGCGAACGGACTGGTAAATGCCTGAAATTGTTTTAGAAAATTATGAGAGAAAAGTTTTTGCCCATCTTTAAAAATTCCACTTGGCATTTCCCCACTTAAAAAATCGAGTAGCTGTTTGTCGTTGTATATCCATTGAAGATAAACAATTGTGCCATGTTGTATTAAATGGCTTAATATTTTTGTGTCTTCTGAATTAAATTTTTCGGTTTGTAAACTTTTTAATTTAGTTAAATACTCAGTTTCGCCAATACCAATTGGAGAGATACTATTTTCTTCTAAAAAACTAATTAAGCGTCCAAAATTCATTATTTCCGTAAATATTCAATCGCTTTTTGAATGACTTTGTCTGTAGATTTTTCAACTTCATAAAATCCGGCTTCAATCCAAATTTGTCTGGCAATTTCACTTTTTATTGTTTGTTTAATCAATAATTTGCTTTTACTTTTTGAATTTCCATCTGGTTCAATATTTAAGTTATCAGCAGCATACTTTACAAAATTTTCAAAAAGGGCATCTGAAACATTAAAACTTTTATTAAAGTCTGAAGGATTCTTCCAGCTGTTTCTTTTACCTAAAACATAATCAAATGCAAACATTTGAAAAGCCGCTGCGTATCTTAACTGCGTGTAATAACCACTATTTCCTATAGAATCATAAGCCACAAAAACATCGGGCATAATTCCGCCGCCGCCATAAACAGTTTTTCCTTTTGGCGTTTTAAATTTTAGTGAATCAACATACAAAGTTGTATCGGCAGAAAACAATTCGCCGTTATCAATTCTATTAATTTGATCTTTATAATAATCTTGAATGTTACCGTTGTAAGGTTTTTGAATACAACGACCAGTTGGAGTGTAATATCTTGCAATTGTGAGTCTCAAGTTGCTACCATCTCTCAATCGAAAATCTTCCTGAACTAAACCCTTTCCGAAAGATCTTCTTCCCATAATAGTCGCTCGGTCATTATCCTGCAATGCACCTGCTAGAATTTCACTGGCTGAAGCGGAATTAGAGTTTATAAGTACAACCACTTCAGTTTTTTTCAATGCTCCTCTGCTCGAAGATTTATAGACTTCTTGCTTGAGATGCTCTCCTTTAATTTTTACAATTGTAAGTCCGTCTTCCAAAAACTCATCGCAAACGTTTACTGCTGCGCCCAACAATCCGCCACCGTTATCTCTCAAATCCAAAACAATTTTTTTCATTCCTTGAGACAATAATTTAGTTGTAGCAGTTTTAAATTCCGACGTTGTTGTCATGCTAAACTGGTCTATTTTTACATAACCAATATTGGCGCTCAGCATAAAACTAACCGGAATAGACTCTAGTGGAATGGCACCTCTGGTAATGGTTTTATCCATTTTAGATCTACCTCTCAAAATTGTAACTTTTACTTTTGTGCCATCAGGACCTTTTAATTTACTCATTATTTCTTCGGTCTGGTCCATTTTTCCACCTATGGATTTTCCATCAACTGCAATAATTTTATCGCCGGAAAGTAAGCCCGCAATCATTGAAGGAGAATTATTAATAACATTTGTAACACACAAAGTATCTCTAATCATAAAAAACCTTATTCCAATACCGAAAAACTCTCCATTTATAGATTCGTTAATTGCTTGTAATTCAGTAGCAGGAATATAATTACTGTGCGGGTCAAGTTGGTGCAACATGTCTCCAATTGCAGTTTCAAAAACCTTTTCACCGTTAACGTCATCTACATATTTGGTGTCGAGAATTTGAAGAATATCTCTTATTTTAGAACTGTTAGAAGTCTCTGTTTGGGCAGCATAATCGTCGTTTGAATTGCCTAAACTTTTGCCCAGCCAAATACCTCCGCAAATGCACAAAGCCAAGGCTAGAGGCAGTAAATAGTAATTACTTTTATGTTCTGTGTTGTTATTCATCAATATTATCTATTTGTTGAACATTAATTTTTGCTTCTTTTAAAAATCTTAACCCCGAATCATCTTTGTAGCCAAGCATGTAAACCACTCTTTTAATTCCAGATTGCAAAATTAGCTTGCTACATTCTTTGCAAGGAGATAAAGTGAGATACAACGTTGCTCCTTCACAATTATTGGTAGATTTCGCAACTTTTAATATGGCGTTCGCCTCGGCGTGCAAAACATACCAGTGCGTTTCTCCCAAATTATTTTCGCAACTATTATCAAAACCTGCTGGTGCTCCATTGTATCCATCAGAAATTATCATGTTGTTTTTTACAATTATGGCACCCACTTTTTTGCGCACGCAGTGAGAAAGTTGCGACCAACTCGCTGCCATTTTTAAATAAGCCTTATCGTATCTCTGTTGTTTTGCCTCGTTCATTTACTTTACTTTTGAAATTTGTAACCCACCCCTCTTATTGATTGAAAATGAATGGGATTTTTCTGATTTTTTTCAAAAATTTTTCTGAAATTAAGAATATAATTGTCAATGGTGCGGGAAGTTGGAAATTGATCTTTTCCCCAAACTTCATCTAAAATCTGATTTCTTGAAATAACTTGGTTTTCATGAGTGAAAAATAATTGGAGCAATTCCATTTCCCGTTTACTTAATCCAATTTGTTCATTCGTGCTATTATCGATAATTTCAAACGTTTCAAAATTAATAGTTTTTAATCCAATTTCGTAATGTTTTATGGTAGTTTTTATTGAATTT
>JBBSUQ010000249.1:0-3052 GCA_038234235.1 Flavobacteriales bacterium | reverse complement strand
GAATAATTGTCGATTTCTATTTTCTTTCTATTTATAGAAATCCAATACTTCAAAAAAGCTGTATACAAATAATAGCGACCATAAAAAGGTTCTCAACCAATTCTTATTTACTAATGTTACCAAATCACTTTCGCTCGAATTTTCATTTGAGATGATAGAATGAATTGGGACGAATATCCAAAAAGTAGAGATCCATATTAGGATAATAACCACCAGACTACTCACGGTATAAATACTAGTTTGCGAAAATACTTGATAAATAGATACACCAAGTTGCCCAAACATTAAGGGTATCACTATAGCGCTAAAACGGGAAGTGTATATTCTGTGCCAAGTAACTAGGTTTCTTGTGCTATAATGAAGAAAACTTGGATATACAATACGTTGTATGATCCAAATCAACACAACCAATCCAAAATCTAATAAAAGCCGAATGATGTCTATTTGCATTACAGGTGCTTAGTAATTTTTGAACTCATTGGTTTGGTGATTGAAAAATAATAATCAATTAGATCTCCTTTATCGTCCACAAAATATTTCTGAAAATTCCATTTTACACTAGAACTTTTTTTGCCGTTGAGGTCTTTCGAAGTGAGCCACTTATATAAAGGATGTTGTTTAGATCCTTTTACATTTAACTTCTCCGTAAGTAAAAATTTCACACCAAAATTCAGCTCACAAAATTCCTGAATTTGGGAAGCATCTGCAGGCTCTTGTTTACCAAATTGGTTGCAAGGCGAACCAATAACCACGAGTTCTTCAGGATAGCTTTCACTAAGATTTTGTAATTCTTTATATTGTTTGGTAAAGCCACATTCTGAAGCCACATTGACAAAAAGGATTTTCTTGCCTTTGAATTCTGAAAGTGAAATTGGTTTACCATCTATAGCATTGATAGTAATATCATAGATGGATTGTCTTTTTGTTTCAGTAGAAACACTAGGAGATAACTTTGCTTTATCGATGGTATTCATGGCTTTTACACTTTTATATAAAATTGAAACTAAATATTGGAAGACACCCTTAATCACTTACTAAGCTATTATTAAAAATCTAATAAAACCAGATTTTATAAATTATATTAAATATTGAATTTTCTACCCATTTTTTTCCCATGCTATCCAATTTTGAAAATATAAATTTAGATGAATAATGTACTGAAATTTTTAGACTAACCTAAATACAAAAGTTAAAATGAGTTATTGAAATTAAGTGAGGCCACCGATAACCATTCAATTTAGCCCTAAGTAATGATTCCGTTTCTTTACTCTACAGTTTTATAGATGCATCTGTTTCCCTGAAAGCAAAGATTAATTTTACGATATTTAAAGATTTGCAAATTGCATTAGTTTTCTACTACAATTTGCCTGATTGGTTTTTTCATAATACTGGTTATTAATCATGGTATTTTTTTATAAAAACAAATTCAACCTAAGGTTCATCTTATGATTTTTAACTATCTAACCAATTTATTGGTTTAAATAGTTTTGTAATTCAGCAATTTTGTGTGGTTTTTCAAATACGCCACCATAATAAGTGGTAACGGTAGCAGAGGTATCATCTTTAACTCCACGAGACGAAACACATAAATGCTTTGCGTCAATGATAACGGCAATATCCTCTGTATTTAATATAGCCTTTAGCTCCATTGCTATTTGATTTGTTAATCGCTCTTGTACTTGTGGGCGTTTTGCATAATACTGTACAATTCTATTGAGCTTAGAAAGTCCAATAACTTTACCAGAAGACACGTAGGCTATGTGAGCTTGACCAATTATTGGAACGAAGTGATGTTCGCAATTAGAATAAAATGTAATATTCTTTTCAACCAACATTTGATTATACTGATATTTATTTTCAAAAAGTGCGATCTTAGGCTTATTAGCAGGATTAAGTCCAGAGAAGATTTCTTCAATATACATTTTAGCAACCCTATTTGGCGTCCCTCTTAGCGAATCATCTGTAAGATCCAGTCCCATAACATCCATTATCTGTGCAAACAAATCTGAGATTTTTTCTTTTTTTTCTAGATCAGACATTTCAAATGCATCCGATCTCATGGGAGTTTCTAAGCCAGTATAAAAATGGTCATCTCCTATCTCAATAAAGGAAAAATTACTAATTCTGTTACCATTGGTAGGTGCGAAATCTGCTGTTTTGAATTCCATCTATTTTATTATATAAGAATATATTATGTTTGGCTTAAATATTTTCGAAGTTTAATTATCCACTTGATATATTTCTTCACCGATTAATCAAATTTACAATATTGTTTAATAAACAATTAAAAACAATAAACAAAATTATCATAATTATATAGGGTTTATCTATGAGCCTATCGGCCATGAATAGACTGTTATAAATTATGCTATTTACAAATAAGGATATTCAACATAGTTTCTTGGTGTTTCATATAACTTTATTTTCAACTCTAGACTTTCATCTAATTCTGGTTTAAGTAGGTTATATATAACCATTGCGATATTTTCTGCAGTAGGATTTAAGCTTTCAAATTCCTTTGTATCTAAATTTAGGTTTTTGTGATCGAACCTATCTAGTATTCTATCTTTGATAAGGCGGGAAAGAATTTTTGTATCAATTACATAACCAGTCTCAGGATCACAGAGTCCAATGATTTTCACCTCTAAGTCATAATTGTGTCCATGATAATTGGGATTATTACATTTCCCAAAAACGGCTTGATTTCTTTCATCGCTCCAGTTAGTATTATGTAATCTGTGAGCTGCATTGAAGTGTTCGCAACGTATAATGGCTGTTTTGTTCATATTTATAATAAGTATTAACTATCTAAAATTTTACTTTGACGCAAACATACCTATATTTTTGTTTACTTTTGCAAGTAAATAGTTAAACAAAATTTAAACTATTAAATTAGCCAATAGGAAGACTTTTCTGTTTTTTAGTAAATAATACACTTATGAATAAACTAGATTTTAAAATACACATCATTGGCGCTGGAGTAAGCGGACTTATTGCTGCCAGAGTTTTAGAAGATAATGGTTTTAGTCCGGTTATTATTGAAGCAACAGAT
>JBBSUQ010000248.1:0-3211 GCA_038234235.1 Flavobacteriales bacterium | reverse complement strand
AGTACCATTTGAACTATCATACCAAATAATAGTGGAACCAGAAACAACAATATCATTCAAAGTCGCATTTGCAGTACTACAAAAAGATTGATTTGAATTTCCTGTTGGAGCTTGTGTATTTTGAATCGAAACTAGTACAGGAACTCGATCACTTTCACAACCATTAACAGTTTGAGAAGCATAATAAGTCACTCCATTTTGCAAAAGAGTAGAAGTCGCTAAAACGTTTCCACCAGTTTGTGCATCATACCAAGTAATGTTTTGTCCAGTAATTTGAATATCGTTTAGAGTTGCATTATCTTGAAAACAGAGCTGTTGAGGTGAAGTAGTAACAGGCAATGAAACAGACGTAATAGTTACATTTTGTGTTTGATTGCTCGTGTTACCATTACCATCATCATAAAGCCAAGTAATTATGTAATTCCCAGTAGTTGTATATGATAATGGATGTGAAGTAGTTGCATTTATTACTCCTGCACAATTGTCATTGGCAATTGGAAAAGAAACAATAGTATTACAATCACCAGTTATCATCGGTAAATTTTGAATAGTTGGAATAGGAGCTTCACTATCACCAACAATTACATCAATAGTAACGGTATCATCACAACCACCTGTAGATCCTGTAATAGCACAAGAATATTGGCCATTATTTAGATCAGTTGTATTAGGGATTATTGGGTTTTGTTCAGTTGAGGTAAAACCATTTGGACCTGTCCAAGAATAGTTTGTTCCACCAGACGAATTAAGTTGAAGATTACTTCCTATGCAAATGGGAGAATTTGAATTTATAAAGGCAGATGATTGACAGTCTAGGAATTTAGCAATAAAATTATCTTGTTCAGGTATTGAACCTTGAGTATTCTGATGAGCATTTGGAGTTGCTATACCAGTTGTATTACTATTGGAATTTCCATATAAATAAATATTATTTTGAGAATCAACTTCAATGCGTGAATTTTGAGTTGCTTTCTCTCCTGAATAATAAGTTCCCCATACTCTTTGTCCGTTTTCGTTTAATTTAACTATGAAAACATTATTATAAACATTTTTAACTGGCATGTAAGTATTAGGTGTTGATACTATTACAAAATTTGAGCTAGCTTCTCCTGTAAAAAAAACTTCATTTAAGCTACTCACTGATAGTTGGCTAGCTTGATAATTAAAATATGAACCCCAAACTTTTACTTGATTTAGTATATCAAATTTGATAATTGCATAAGCCTCAGAACTATTTGGAACAGCTTGAAAATTTTCAAGAAATACTCCTGAGGTAGCAATATTTGTTTGACTTTGCGTTGAGCCAATTAGATATATAAAATTATTTTTTAAATCACCCTTAAATGAAAAATAATCAGTGTTTTCTCCACCTAGGTATGTTCCCCAAACTCTATTACCATTCAAATCAAATTTCAAAATCATAGCATCACTTGAACCCATATTAGAAGCCTGATAAGAATTAACGGAACTAATATTAATTGTGCTTGAAGTAGCTCCAGTTAAATATAAATAATTGTCATTACCTACAAAACAATTGAATAAACCATCAGGTTCCTCTCCACCATAGTAAGTTGCCCACTGTCTTACACCATTCTCATTGAATTTAACAATAAAACCATCATATTTTTGATTGTTGCTAGAACCTCTTGTTTCTTGATGAGAGTTTGGAGTTGAAATCCCTGTATTACTATTTGTACCTCCACACATGTAAACATTGTTTAGATTATCAAATGCTATATCTGAACCATTTTCATTATCTTCTCCACCATAATATGTTGCCCATTCTCTAATTCCACTATCATTTAGTTTTATTAAGTATGCATCATTAAAATTATTTTTTACGGGTTGATGTGAACCAGGTGTTCCTAGATTTAATTGATTTAAGGTGTTCCCAGTTGAATAAACATTAAAGTTATTGTCTACTTTAAGTCTAATAACATTAGCGAAATAATAAGTTCCCCATATTCTAACACCATTTGTATCAAACTTTACTATAAATCCAGCTGAATTTTGAATAGATGGTAAATGAGTTCCTGATGTTGCAATATTATTTAGGCTTGTTGTTGATCCTGAAATGTATATATTGTTATTAGCGTCTGAAGTAATTTCGTTTGGGAATTCAGTACCACTTCCACCATAATAAGTTCCCCAAAGTCTTGTCGGTGTTGGATCAATAACAATAATTTTATCTGAATAATTTATTTCCCCTTCAAATCCATAAACGTTTTTCTTTATTTTTTTGTAGTTAATTGAAACTTCTTGTTTTGAACTTTCATTTTCAACCCAACTCAATGGCAATGTTTCTTCCATTGCTCCAAAACGAAGATTCATTTTAATCTTATTGTCAACTAATTCCGTTTTTGCTCCATTGAATTTTAGTTGAATATCTGAAACCTTTCCACCTGGCTTAATGATGAAATTATATTCTACAACTTTTGTAACATCTTTAGGAATAAAGAATACCACATCTATATTATTATAAATATTTTGATAGGTTACTTTTTGATATTTATGAACATTTGTTATACCATTTGGAGCATGAGCAACATTGTAATAATTATCATAATCGGAAGATTTTTCGGTAGTAAATAATTTTACATTTTTATTCGAATTCAAAAAGTCAATATCAACTCTATGAAAGTTATATTGTAATGAATAATCAGGTTTTTTTAATCCAGTATCAAAATTTGGATTAGAAGAATGAAATTCTTTATCTTTCTTTGTTAACGGAATTTTCTCTGTTTCATAAACATCATAAGAAAATCCATTTTTTCTTAACTGAACATTTAATCCATTAGTATTTAAAATAAATGCTACGTCTTTGTTTTCTTTTCCTTTTTGATCAACAATTTGTCCTTTGTTTTCAATAAAACCTATTGATGTAGTTTGTTTTTGACCTATAGAAAAAAGAGAAAATGTAAGTAATACTAAGGTGTAAAATTTCTTCATAAAAACATATAAAGCTGCAAAAATACTATTTAAACCATTACATTTTATCACCAAATGATTATTTAGTGAATAAATCACCTAAAAATAATTCTACCTTTGCAAAAATATTATCCCTTGAAAGACATTCTATTAATTACTCCTCCTTTTACCCAACTGAATACTCCGTACCCAGCAACGGCTTACATCAAAGGTTTTTTGAATACCAAAAGTATTGCAGCCTTCCAAATGGATTTAGGGATTGAAGTAATCTTAGAATTGTTTT
>JBBSUQ010000247.1:0-3334 GCA_038234235.1 Flavobacteriales bacterium | reverse complement strand
TTTAATAGAATTATGAGGCCAATGTTTCCCTTCGATAAAAACATGAAAGATCCTGATCTTAAGGCAAAACTGATCCCTTCATCCAGTGCATTTATACCTAATAACAACTAGAAAAATCTTTTAAACTTTGGTTTGTATTTGTCTGAGAATATCCTTGGTAAAGTTCATTTAAAGGATTTTAATAAGGAAGTACTCGATGAGCTTGAAATTAACATGCTATTGAAAAATGGGATTGAGTGCAATCATAAAATTTTAAAATTTTGTAAGTTATGTTGGAGGATCCTAAAATTGCCCAAAAGAAAGCATATATATTTCATTTTTTCTTTCAAGACATCTCTCAAGATCTTTTAGACATAATAGATCTTTTAAATGATACTGAGGAATTTTTAAATAAGAAATCATTATTTGATGAAAATGGATTGTATTCTGACGACCATCACCGAAAATACAACACTAGTTTTCCGTCAATTTTGTATAAATCAATTTTTTTACATCAATACTACTTGCTTGAGAATTGTTTGAATATCTTATGCATGCAATTATTTGAAGTAGAAAACTATTCAATTTCTCTTAATGATTTTAACGGGAAGGGTATATCCAGAGCAATTGGATATTTAAAAAAGGTTTGTAGTATTTCTAATTTGACTGAGTCAAAAGAGTGGATAGCAATAAAAGATTTTAATAAATTAAGAAATTGCTTAGTTCATAATGAAGGTTTTATTTCAGAAAATCAACAGGATTTACTAAAGGTTTCAAAAAGACAGGAGAAAAATGATCTAGGTATTTTTGTGACACACGATGGTCATTTAATTAATATGAATATAGAATATTGTAAATTCTCTAATAAAATTTTTGATGATTTCTTCAAAGAACTTCAACTCAATCTTAGGAAATCATATAATTATGACAATGCGAAAATTTAAGTATATACATTAAAATTGCTTGAATAAATATTGATCTAGTTAATTCGTGTCTTTACTCCTTATTTGTATTTTGATTAGAAAGAACTAGAATTATTATTAATTACCCTAAAAAATCTATTCATATGGAAGAACTAAAAAAAGGAGATATAGTCCAACTCAAGTCTGGTGGTCCCAAAATGACAATCTATGATATTATTCGTGATGCTGTAAGCTGTACGTGGTTTAATAAAGAGGACAACCAAGAATATGCTAAATTTTCAAAAGAAACTATTCAAAAGTTTGAATAGAAAGTTCATTTAAAGGATTATGAAAAAACACAGATATATTTGGCCGCTCAACAAGCGGCTTATGCAGAAAACAATAAATTATCAACACTAAGAGCAGTATGATGGCCCTTTTTGATTAATTTTTGCGTAAGATGATTTAATTACTATAATTTGTGATAACTCTATCATTATGAAAAATTTATTGAGGCTTATAAGTTATCTTTCATATTTTACATTGTTTTGTTTGTGTTTTACGTCTTTTTCTCAAGAGAGTACAAATTTGGACACATTGTCTCTTAAATATGCAAAATCATCGTTTGATGAACTGCATGAGTTTTTTAGTTTACCAAATGATGCATATCAACCTGAGCAAATTGAACATAATGTGAAATGGTGTGAAAGTGCTTTTGCAAAAAGAGGTTTTAACACGCAACGTTTAGAAACTGAAATTTCGCCATTGCTGCTCGCTAAACGGAATTATCCAAATGCTAAAAAGACTGTTTTAATATATTTACAAGTCGATGGACAACCTGTTGATATTACTAAATGGCACCAACCAGATGCCTACATTCCAGCATTGAAAGAGCAAGATGAAAATGGGGAATGGAATACTATTGATTGGAACAACTTAAAGGGTAAATTAAATAGAGATTGGCGAATTTTTTCACGTTCAGCGTCTGATGCTCGAGGTCCAGATATGATGTTTCTAAAAGCTATGGATATTATTAATGATTTAAAAGTGCAGCCCAATTTCAATATTAAAGTCATTATGGATTTTGAAGAAGAATTAGGCTCTCCACGTTTACCAAAAGCAGTTGACCAATTTAAAAGTGAACTTGCTGCAGATATGTTAGTAATTTTTGATGGACCTAGACACTTATCAAACGAGCCAACCCTAAGTTATGGTGCAAGAGGTATTGCCACAATTTCATTAGAAGTTTTTGGGCCAAGAGTGCCTTTACATAGTGGGAATTACGGGAATTACTCGCCGAATCCAGCAATGAAACTTTCAAAATTATTAGCAACTATGTGGAATGATGATGGACGTGTTGCTATAACTAATTGGTACGATGGTATCACTATTTCTGATGAAGTAAAAGAAATTTTAAAGCAAGTGCCTGATGATGAAGCACAAATTCAAAAAAACTTTGGAATTGCTTCCGTCGAAAATATTGGCAATAATTTTCAAGAAGCAATGCAGTATCCATCTTTGGGTATTTTAGGATTAGAGGCAGCTTGGGTTGGTAACCAAAGGCGAACCATTATTCCATCGACTGCAATTGCAGAATTAAATATAAGATTGGTAAAAGAAACTAATGGCGACCATATGGTTAAGTTAGTGAAAGATCATATTATCAATCAAGGGTATTATTTGGTTGAAGATAAGCCAACTGAAAAAGAACGTATGGAACATGATAAAATCATACGTTTTAATTCTGAGGTTTCATATGGAGCCTTTAGGACAGAGTTTGATACTGAGGTAGGAGCGTGGTTGCGAAAAGGAATGCGAACTGCTTTTGGAAAAGATCCTATACAAATTAGAACAAGTGGCGGCTCTATACCAATTTCTCCTTTTGTGATAACTCTAGATATTCCTGCAGTTGCAGTACCAACGGTTAATTTAGATAATAATCAACATAGCCCAAACGAAAATATTCGTTTAGGCAATTATGTTGACGGTATTAAAACTATTGCAGCTATTTTAATGGAAAAACTATAACTGATATCTAGTAATTTCTTTTTCATCGGCTTTTTTGAAAGTTGGGGTCTATGTCAAATATAGTGGGTAAGTCGAATTTGAGTTTAGAGCTGTCAAACTTGATGTCCTTGATAAATCAGGGCTCTTTCAGACCCAGTGCAATTGTAAAAATTTCTTCAGAGTTCATAGAAATCAAAACTACCCATTTTTGACTTACCCACTACAAACTACATGGACCCTCTCGGGATTTATTTAGCTTGTAGTGGGTAGAATTGTTATTTTTCCTTCGAGTCGAGTTTGTTCTTTTTTTTCATTGCCACAAACCGACTTAAAAAAGGATCCATCACGAACTCAATTTCAGTTATGGAATGTCAGTGACAAAAGGGAATACGGAAAAAAACACCAATGAGGTTTTTTCTTGGTGGGAAAAGTTCAATTAAACGATT
>JBBSUQ010000246.1:0-3338 GCA_038234235.1 Flavobacteriales bacterium | reverse complement strand
TTACGACAAATTAAAATTAGAAGGCGCTGAAAAAGATCAGGCAATGTTTCAAGCAAAAATGGATTCTTTAAAAGCCAATCCAAATTCAGAAAAAGCGTTCGAAAAAGAAAAAATTGAGCTTCGCAAACAAATTGATTTCTTGAATCAAGAAGTTATACTGTTTGGCAACAATCTTGGATATTTTGCTAAAAGTAAAGGCGCCGATATTTTACGAAAAGAAGTTGAAAATAAAATAGAAATATCAAAAAATAAAATAGTTGATTTGAAGAAAAAACTTAAAATGCTTTCCAGTGAACAGGTTAATTAACGTTGTTCTCTTAGTTCTTTCAATTCCTACAATGGCAATCGCTATTTATGATGGGTTTGACTTACCGGTAGAGTTTTTAAAAACTTCTGGAGCTCAAATTCCATATAAATTTGAGATTTACTTATTGCTTGGCATGCTTATTCTTGTTGCAAATCTCCGCAGAAGTATAAGAAGATGGATGGGTGCGTGGATGTTGCACAAGCAAGATCGTTTCCTGTTTAATTCAGTTGTAAGTACCAAACGAAAAAAGCGTGTTATTACTTATTTGTTTTTAGAAAGTTTTGTAATGTTGTTTATTGCCTATGCACTTTACCGTTTAACGCCAGATGCTTGGATGCCAATAACAGGATATTTATTTGGTGCCTTTGATGGAGTTGTATTCGCATTGGTAGGAGCAATGAGCAAGATATTTAGAGTGGCAATAAGTTCAAAGGCAGTTATATCAGCCGACAGAGAAGTAAATTTAGTATATTTTGAAGGTTTAAGAAGATTGAGCATTCAACAACAAAGCGTGTTTTTTGATTACATAAAAGGTTTACAATTAACTTTTCCTTCTGATGTGGTTACCGAAATTAAAAAGGAAGACTTTAAACAAACTCTTTTGGCTCAAATAGATCAGGAACAAGTGTTTGTAGAAGAAAATTTTAAAACATATTGACATTAAACTAAATGGGAAAATTTCAAGATATCGTAAATTCGGAAACTCCAACCTTGGTTGATTTTTTTGCCACTTGGTGCGGTCCGTGCAAAACAATGACACCGATTTTGGACCAACTAAAAGATCAAATTGGAGGAAAAGTTAGAATTTTAAAAATAGATATTGATAAAAACAGTGAAGTTGCCACAAAGTTTGGCGTTAAAGGTGTTCCCATGTTTTTTCTTTTTAAAGCAGGCAAAATTCTTTGGAAACAAAGTGGGGCAATGGATTTAAAAACTTTAAAAGGTAAAATACAATCTTCACTTTAATTGTATAATTATAACAAATTGGTCTGTAAATTTTAAGAATTGAATGAAATAATTAAATTTGCCGCCAATTAAAAATTCAAGAAAACACATTAAATGAACGATAAAGCAAAAAGCATTTTAGAATTGTTGAAACAAAACTTTGTTGCACATCCTTGGCATGGAGTTGAGGTAGGAGATAAAGCTCCCGCAATTGTAAATTCGTACATAGAAATTATTCCAGACGACGCAATTAAATACGAAATAGACAAGGCGACGGGAATGTTGATGGTAGATAGACCACAAAAATTAAGCAATCAAATGCCTTGTTTGTATGGATTTGTACCCAAAACTTTGTGTGATACGCAGGTTGCAGAATTTGCCAACAGCAAAACAAACAGAACCGATATCACAGGTGACAATGATCCGTTAGATATTTGTGTTTTATCAGAAAGAACATTCAAACATGGCAATATTTTATGCGAAGCCAAAGTTATTGGTGGCTTCCGAATGATAGATGGTGGCGAAGCAGATGATAAAATTATTGCTGTGCTGAAAGGCGATCAAGCCTACGGAGAAATGAACGATATTTCAGAAATGCCAAAATTGGTAATAGACCGAGTACGTCATTTTTTCTTAACCTACAAAGATTTGGATGGCAGCGCAAAAAACGTAGAAATAACACATGTTTACGGAAAAGAAGAAGCATTTGAAGTAATCAAAAGATCACGTGCAGATTACGACAATAAATATGGTAATGTGAACGAAAAACTAGCAATTGCATTAAATGGTTAGAAATTATTGATTGTTTTTAAAACACGATTTTTTTATATATTATCAAACCATTGGTTTACATAAAAATTCAATGTTTTCACAATTAAAGCCAATAGGTTCGCAAAGCATTGCGAACCTATTGGCTTTAATATTCAATTAATAAAACAATAATCCATTCTTAAAATCTACCTAATTCTTAGCTAACAAGCTATGCCCAACTTTGCACCAAAATTAAATTATCGTGAAAATATTACTTTTTTCAATCGCTTGCATAATGTCAAGCTTGGTCTTCGGACAAAATCCTGGTTTAGTGATCAGCGAATTCTTTGTAAACCCACCAGGAACAGATTCCCCTTTTGAATGGGTGGAACTCAAAGCTACCAAAAATATAGATTTTACAGTAACACCCTATTCGGTTGTAGTATGTAATAATGGTACTGCAACAATAAATGGTTGGGTTGCCGGTGGTTCACTTACCTATGGTTTTAGTATCTCCACAGGTAATGTGACCGCAGGCGATGTTGTTTATGTTGGTGGTTCTAGTATGGCGCCAACAGGTGTAAAAGTTCGTGCTATAAATACAGGTACAACAGCTGGCGACCACTTCGGCAACTTTGCAGCTTCAGGTGTATTTGGCAATGGTGGAACTAACGGAGATGGAATAGCAGTATTTGCCTTGCCGATTGCCAGTTTAACGGCGAATTCTGTGCCAGTTGATGCGATCTTTTATGGAATAGGTGCAGGACTAGCCGTAGTAAATGGCGGAATAGATGGTTATGAACTTCCTGTTAATGATATTTATACGGGGGGGAAATTAAATGCAACCAGTATTGTTCTTCCAGATCCGGGGGCAAATTATACAATTGCTTATGGCACGTATGACACTTTAACAAGCACTTGGACAACGCCTAGAACTTTTATTAATTCATCAAGTTTTACAGATACTGAGTCATTCATATCATTAAAGGCAATAGCAAGTTTAAGCATTACAACAGATGTGCAAATTGTTGATGAAAATATTGGTGTAGTTAATTTAGGAATGAACGTTACTTCGGCAACTTCAAATCCAATCAAAGTTATTTTTGAGACGTCGGTTTGGTCAAATGCGACAGCAAATTTAGATTACACAATTTTAAGTGATACATTGATAATTCCAGCCAATACAAATGGTTTATTTCAATTTCCTATAACCGTTTTGGATGACAATACTCCAGAATTGGCCGAGAGAATTATTTTTAAAGTAAAATCTTTAGATAATGCACAACTAACAAGTTTAAACTATCAAATTATATTTGTGAAAGACAATGATTATGTT
>JBBSUQ010000245.1:0-3341 GCA_038234235.1 Flavobacteriales bacterium | reverse complement strand
TGAAAGGAAACTGTACACGAAATAATTTCAGTTTTCTCAATAATTTCAGCTGTTTCTAAAGCCATTTTAGCAGCAAGTTTGTAGGCAGATTTCAGCCCACCAACTCCTAGTTTTACGCCACCATAATATCGTATTACTCCAATTAAAACATTGGATATTTCAAAAGCTAAAATTTGTCCGTATATTGGTAATCCTGCTGAATTGTTTGGTTCTCCGTCATCGTTGTGGCGGTATTGCATTTCATTTCCAGATCCCAAACGATAAGCATAACATAGATGTCCTGCGCCACTGTGTTCATTTCGCCAAATCTCCAGCTGATTTTTGACATCCTCTTCCTTGTCTACAGAAATTGCCAGTCCCACAAACCTAGATTTCTTTTCTTTGAACTCTGCTGTTGAAAAAGCTGCTATCGTTTTATATTGGGACAAATTGAATTTTAATCTTAAAAAATTAGAATATAAACATCGGTAAAATTCTCGATTATGCTACTCTTTAAACGAAAAAAGAGAAATGAACTTTAAAATTCATTTCTCTATTCAACTATTTTTAAACCTTTTAATTTAATATTACGGGATCTTCTACTTGTTCATCTGTCAAAGCTAAATCTATAACTTCTTTCATAGTTTTAACAAAATGAAACTTAAGACCTTTCACGTATTCTGCTTTTATTTCATCAATATCACTTTTGTTTTTATCGCACAAGATAATTTCTGAAATTCCAGCTCTCTTGGCAGCTAAAATTTTCTCTTTTATTCCTCCAACTGGTAAAACATCTCCACGAAGTGTAATTTCTCCCGTCATAGCAATGTTATTTTTCACTTTTCGCTGTGTGAATAACGAAGCCAAAGAAGTCAACATGGTAATTCCTGCACTTGGCCCATCTTTTGGCGTTGCTCCTTCTGGAACATGCACGTGTACATTGTATCTGTCAAATAATTCTTGATCTAAACTAAACCATTTGCTTTTTGCTTTTAAATATTCCAAGGCAATAACGGCAGATTCTTTCATTACTTCGCCAAGATTACCTGTTAAAGTTAATTTACCTTTTCCTTTAGTTAAAGACGATTCAATAAATAAAATATCGCCACCTACACTTGTCCAAGCCAAACCTGTAACCACACCTGCCACTTTGTTGTGATCGTATTTTGTGCGAGGTCTTCCGGCACCAAGATAAGATTGTAATTGAACTAATTTTACCTCTTTCCCGAACTTCTCTTTCATGGCAATTTCACGGGCTCTTGATCTCACTAGTTTAGCAATAACTTGGTCTAATTTTCTAACTCCCGATTCATTTGTATATTCTTCAATCATTTTTTCAATGACCGTTTCACTAATATCTAATTGTGTTTTCTTAACCCCATGAGCATCTAATTGTTTTGGTATAAGATGTCTTTTTGCAATTTCTATTTTTTCTTCAATTGTATAACCTGTTACTTCAATAATTTCCATTCTGTCTCGAAGCGGACCACTAATCGGCGTTAAACTATTTGAGGTTGCAACAAACATTACATCAGAAAGATCGTATTCAGTTTCCAGGTAATTGTCATAAAACTGACTGTTTTGTTCTGGATCTAAAACTTCCAAAAGAGCTGAAGATGGATCTCCATTTCTAGAACTTCCTACTTTATCAATTTCATCCAACACAAATACTGGATTGCTTGAACCAATTTTTTTAATGTTTTGCAAAATTCTTCCTGGCATTGCACCAATGTAAGTTTTACGATGTCCTCTAATTTCCGATTCATCGTGCACACCACCTAACGACATGCGTATATATTTCCGGCCAATTGCTTCAGCTATACTTTTTCCAAGCGATGTTTTACCAACTCCAGGAGGTCCATAAAAACATAGGATTGGACCTTTCATATTTTTTTTCAATTTCAAAACAGCAAGGTATTCAAGAATTCTCTCTTTAACTTTTTCCATTCCGAAATGGTCTCTATCTAAAATTTCTTTGGCTTTTAATAGATCTAAACTTTCTTGGCTTTTATTTCCCCAAGGTAAATCCAACATGAAATTTAAATAATTGTATTGAACGGAATATTCAGCGCTTTGAGGGTTAATTCTACTCAATTTACTACTTTCTTTGATGAATAGATTTTTTTCTTTATCGCTCCATTTCATTTTATCTGCTCTTGCATGCAATTCTTCCAAATCATCATCAAAAGATGCTTCGCCTAATTCTTCCTTAATGGCGCGCATTTGTTGTTGCAGATAATATTCACGCTGTTGTTTATCCATTCCTTCTCTAACTTTAGAACGAATGTCATTTTCGAGTATAATTTCCTGAGATTCTGTATTCAATCTTTTCAAAACGCGCATTGCCTTGCTTCGGTAATCATCGTCCATTAAGATAACTTGCTTTTCAGCTACACCTACATGTAAGTTAGAAGCTACAAAATTTAAAAGTAAACGAACAGATTGTATTGATTGCAGGGCATTTATTGCTTCTTGCGGTAGATTGGGATTACTCATTACAATTTCCACAGACATTTCTTTAATTCCCGCAAAAAGTTTACTTGTAATTTTAAGATTGTGATCAACTTTACGTTCGTCCATTAATTCAACCTTACATTTCAAATAAGGTTTATCACTCACCATTGATTTTTTTGTAAAGCGTCTTCTTCCCTGAATAATAACAAAAGTATTCCCGTCTGGACCTTTTACCAATTGTAATATTTTTGCAACAGTTCCCACATCATACAAATCCTTATGATCGGGTTCATCGTCATCAGGATTTATTTGCGCCAACACCCCAACAATTTTATCTTTTTTCATGACCTCTTCAATCAATTTGAGAGAGGATGGTCTAGAAACGCTGATAGGAATTACCACTCCTGGATACAGAACATTGTTGCGTAAAGGTAAAATGGGCAATTCAGTAGGATAATCTGCTGCATACATTTTATCCTCATCTTCTTGTGACATGATTGGTAAAAAAATCGCGTCTTCGTTTTTTTGGTTTTTCATAAATTAATAAAAAGTGCGAAGTGCTAAAATGACAGAATTTTTGTCAGAATTGTCACATCTCCGTTGTAAACTTTAATTTTTAAGTGTAAATTATATATATGGTCTATGGTTTCAAGTTTTGTGCCGCGTTTCTTAGGAGCTTAGACTTGCACAGTCAGGAGGCAAAAAATTGTTTAATTGTTATTTCGACTACAATTTAACATTTAAAAAAAGACCGGTGACTTCGACTCCGCTCAGCCTGCGGTCGTTGGTATTTCGACTCACTTCGATAAACTCAATGACCAAATTCCACTCAATGACCAAATTCCACTCAATGACCAAATTCGGTTCAATGATCCACTTTCATTATAAAATACTATTTTTGCTAGGTA
>JBBSUQ010000244.1:0-3451 GCA_038234235.1 Flavobacteriales bacterium | reverse complement strand
TACAGGGGTCTCTGTTCTGAAATATTGAAAAATATCCCCAATTTGAACGAAAGAGATTACTTTTTGAATCCCACTAAACGTTTAGGACACTATTGATTTAGGATTTATGATGTTAAAGAATTTGAAGTT
The DNA here is from genome assembly GCA_038234235.1 of Flavobacteriales bacterium. Taxonomy (GTDB): domain Bacteria; phylum Bacteroidota; class Bacteroidia; order Flavobacteriales_D; family Crocinitomicaceae; genus JBBSUQ01. The sequence continues at coordinate 3,322 of JBBSUQ010000244.1, read as the reverse complement.
TATGGTTTAGTGATCGAAAATTTTCCTTTTACGGATTACGTCGTAAATAAGGGACTAAAAGTAAGTTCTTTTTTGTTTTCTGGAAAAAATTTAAACGTAAAAATTGGAGATGTTGGAAAAGGGAATGTGATGTCTGACGTATTTGGTCCAAGTGTATCTTATAGTGCTAACAACGCAAACACAATCCAAAACCTTACAATTAAAAGCAATTTTATAGGGCTAAAAAGAAACGGAATAGATTTAACCAACTGCACTACTAATTTAGGAAACATTTACACTGCAGTTATTGGAGGAGAAACAAAAGCCGAAGGAAATGTAATATCTGGAATCATGAGTGTATCCTGTAGTAAGCCAGGAGAACCAGTTACTGATAATATTTCTTATTTGATTAAAAACAATATTTTTTCTGCCAATATTAATGAAGAGCTAGCTGGATTTTCATATTATAAAAATACAAGCTATGTCTCTTTTTCCGCGGATGCCAATTTGAATCAAACTGCTCTCTTTGATTTTAAAGTTTCAGATAATATTTTTGGATCTGGATTAACTTTTATGGGTTTTAATAATGCAAATATTTTAATTGCCAGAAATTTCTTTGGCACATCTAAAGACAAAAATAAAAAGCTACCACTTCAATTCCAGGCTATTCGTATTATAAATACTAACGGCAAGGTGCTGATAGGTGGAATCTCTGTTGCCGAAGGAAATATTATTAGTAATACCAATAGTGAGCCTCAATTCCTTATTTTACCTGGAGCTGTTACATCCGAGTATTCTAATTCAGTTGAACTCAGTCATAATTCTTTCTATTGTAATCCCAACATCCCATTTCTCGATAATTATACGGGTCCATTCGGTAAGTCTATCGAAGTTCTTTTAAAGGAAAAAACAAACAGTTATGTTTCTGGCACAACTAAACCAGGAGCAAAAGTAGAGTTATATTATACTGATCTTGATTGTGAAAATTGCCAGCCCAAAAGATATTTTGCAACTGTTTATGCAAATGCAAATGGAGATTGGGTTTACAGTGCGCCCGTTGAAAGTGCTTACTCTGTGATGGCCTCTGCAACGCTAAACCAAGTGACATCAGAATTTTCAGATCCAAGAATTTACATGATACCATCAAGTCCAACAAATTTCAAAGTTACCAATCAAACCTGTGATATTCCCAATGGTAAAATTGAAGGTTTGTATTTGGTTAATGTAGATAAATTTGAATTGTTAGATGAAGAAGGGAATATTGTGGGAACTAGTCGTAATGTAACTAGCCTTAAGAATGGGAGATATAGAGTTAAGGCTAATCAATTTGGCTGTTTTGTTTATTCTGATTGGATTTCTGTATACAATGAATTACCTGGAATTGCTGCAGAGCCAAAGATTACGCATCCTTCGTGTGGCCAAAACGGCTCAATTACCAATATTTATCCAAATAATTATAAAGACTTTTATTGGCTAGATGGGAACAATAATATCATAAGTCGACAACCAAATTTAACTGATCTAAAAAAAGGGTCATACACCTTAAGAATTATTGGCAAAACAGATTGCCCCAAAGACTTTGGACCTTATGTTCTCAAGAATGTATCAGGACCTTCAATTGATGAAAGCAATGTTGAACTAGTAAATAGTAATTGTACGGGGCCTTCTGGCAGCATAAAAGGTTTAGAGATTATTGGGTCAGGTGTATTGACATATACTTGGCTAAATGAAAAAAATGAAATTGTGGGCAAGCAAAAGGATATTCAAAATTTACCTGAAGGCACTTACAAAATGCAAGTTAAAGATGATAGTTCGTGTGGATTGATCGAATCTTCTGCATTTAAAATAGAGCAAGTCAATAAAATTAATATATCAGAAATTAGTGTAAAAGTTACTCCAACTGCATGTAATTCTAACACCGGTTCTATAAAAGGATTAACTGCAACAGGTGCGCAAAGTTATCAATGGCTTAATGAAAGTTTGCAAGTTGTAGGAGCGCAAATAGATTTAGAAAATGTTTCTGAAGGAACTTACCATCTAATTATAAGCAATGAAATGGGATGCACACAAACCAGCAAAAACTTTTCGATAAAAAAGAATGAATCGGTTTACGCTAACTATCCAATAACTACAACACCCACTTATTGCAATCTAAACAATGGAACCATAAAAATTAATTTCGGAAATGAGGAGGCGCCATCCTTAATTGAAATTTTTGATGAAAACCAATCAATCAAAGGAAACAATGCTTTATCACTTAATTTAAAAGAGGGTTCATACCAAATTTACTTTACAAATAAATACGGATGTAAGATTCTTTATAAACAAATTTTAATAGCTAAAACACCAACTTTAGAAATCAACACTTCGCGGCTACTGATAAGTCCAGACAATTGCGGACAAAGTTTGGGAGCAATAAAAAACATAAATATCACTGGAGGTATTCCTCCGTATAATTATAATTGGACAGAGACCAGTAAAAACATTAAATTCAATACTTTAGATTTAGACAACATACCTGAAGGTAATTATTCATTAACCGTTACGGATCAAAATCAATGTCAAATCATAAGTTCTTCTTTTATGATAATAAACCAAGGAGCTTTAATTGATCCACCGCAATTTGCGCCAATAAAGACCTGTCTAGGAGCCACGGTAAATCTAATTGCCAAACAAAATCACATTGATGGAATTTATACTCTTTATAATAACGACTTCTCTATTTTAAACAAAAACTCCACTGGCGTATTTAGCATTTTGAGCAATCCTGATTTGAAGTATTATCTTTCATACAAAATAGGTAACTGTGAAAGTAAAAAAGTTGAAGTAATATTAGATTACTCTAGTTTAAACTTAGACATCCCGAATACTTTTACACCAAATGGAGATGGGGTTAATGATACTTGGAATATCAAAGGCTTAGAAGGCTATCCATCAGCTCAGCTTGAAATTTACAATAGATACGGCGGATTGGTATATAATGAAAAAGGGACAAGTATAAATTTTGTTGGTTTAAAAAATGGAAACGAATTACCCGCTGGGGTTTACTACTATATATTAACAATCGCAAAGAATTGCAAACAATCAACTGGAAGCATTATGCTTGTTCGATAATTTTTTTCGTAAGTGCGCAACAAAGGTTCGACTAATTAAACTTGGTTCTGGGCACTACCGGCTGAGGAATTTTTACGTAGTAACCAGTTCCATCATAATGTCGTTTTCTCGGATGAGTTTGGCAAGCCACGGAACAAGCGCCGTCTAATGTTGTTCCACATTCTTCACATTGCGTAAAGTGAATATTGCATTCTGGGTTGGCACAGTTAATCATTTTCTGCGTGGTTGT
>JBBSUQ010000243.1:0-3464 GCA_038234235.1 Flavobacteriales bacterium | reverse complement strand
GGTTTTTAAAATCATATTGTCTAATACAATTGCTGTAATTTACATTTAAAATGGGCAATTCAGAATAAACTTATTTATAATTTTGAATAATCCTTCTTTTCTTATTTTAACATCTGTGCCAATTCTTTCTTATACACAGATGCTTTTGACTTGCTACAAACGAACTGTACTATTAATGTATCGGCCATATATCTTGCCTGCCAAAATCAAAAGGTATTTTTCTATAAAGATCATTCGATAATTTATTACTCAGACGGAAGTTTTAGTTCCAGTTTAATGGATGGGTTTTTATTCCAGTAATTAATTTTGAAAATACGGAAAATTATAAATGTTTAAAAATAAGAACTACGCCAAAACGTATTTTTCAATCATCTGAACCAGTTCTGAAATTGAACCCGGTTTAACGATGTAATCTTTTGCACCCAATTCTTTTGTTAAAATTTTATCTTCTGGGCTTTTGCTTGTAGAATAAACAACTACTTGACTATTTTTAAGTTTCTCGTCACTTTTTAAAATTTGTAAACATTCTTTGCCGTTCATTCTCGGCATATTCAAGTCTAAAAAAATATAATCAGGTACTCTATCTAAATTACTTTTTAAAGCTTTTAGTGCAATATCCGCACCTTCGAAAGCCTCGTATATAATCTTTTGCTTCAACTCCTCTACTGCTATTGAAAAGATAAATCTGTCATCAGAATCATCATCTATCAACACACAATATTTCATTACCTCCTGCACACGCTAGCTTTAATAATTTTGTTACTGTAAAAATAATACTAAATATTATAATTACTTCTATTTTTTGTTTAATTTTTTTAACAATTTCGTTAATGATTCTTTAACATTTATTCCTATATATTTTAAATTATTCAGAATACAACAAATATTGTTTTCGCATATTCTTATAGTTGTCAAGTTTTGGCTTCCAGCTTAATCTTATTTCAGTTTCACTTTTGTTTTCGGCCAATTGTTTTCTTAATTCTCTTGTACCAGCCAACTTATCAAAAAATGAGGCGTCTTCAATCCAATCACTTTGATTTTTTAAATAATTAGAAATAGAAATTAAGTAAGACAGGTTGAAATTTTCAAATTTCTGAGTGTCGTTGCGCAAATCAAAACCATAACATTGTATGTCTTTTAACTTAGGATTTTTACTACCATAACTAGAAATAGGAGTAAAACTGAATAAACTATCCGGAAACTTTGGACTTCCATAAACTTCAAACGGAAATTCGGTTCCTCTACCAATGCTTACCTTGGTAGGTTCTAACAAACACAAACTTGCATAGAGTTTAATGGCATTGGGAGTTCGTAAATTTGGTGAAGGAGGAATAGGTAATTCGTATGGTCTTGAATGACTGTAGTTTTCACACATTACAACTGTTAATGCACATTCTAACTTACTGTTAAGCCATTTTTCACCATTAATCATTTGGGCATATTCACCAATTGTCATTCCATGCAAAATGGGAACTGTGTGCATGCCTACAAACGATTTAAATTCGGGCTCTAATACAGGTCCATCTACAATATGCCCATTCGGATTTGGCCTATCTAGAACTATAAGTTGAATTTTGTTTTCAGCACAAGCTTCCATTACGTAGTGCAATGTAGAAATATATGTATAAAACCTAACTCCAACATCTTGTATGTCAAAAATCAGGATATCAACATCTTTTAAATCTTCAAGTGTTGGTTTTTTATGATTGCCATAAAGAGAAACTATTGGTAAACCCGTAAGTTCATCTTTCCCTGAATTAATTTTTTCTCCTGCATCAGCATCTCCACGAAAACCATGTTCGGGAGATAAAATTTTAGTGACATTTACATTTAAACTCAACAATGAATCCACAAGATGCGTTTTGCCAATCATTCCGGTTTGGTTGGTAACAACACCAACTTTTTTACCATTGAGAATTGGCAAATACAAATGCGTTCTCTCGGCTCCTACTTTTATAGGCGCCATTTGAATTTTAAGACGATTACTCATTTCAACTCTGGCAGCTTCTCGCTGTTGCAAATCAATTGAGTCTCTCTTAACTTTAACTTGACTTTTGCACTGAACCATACAAAAAATCGCAATAACTGATAAAAATATTCTAAACATAATTTTCAATGTGTAATTTAGCAAACTAAAATCAAAAGGCATTGATTACTGATTTTTTTATTACCAGAAGAATTTTGCGCAATGAAACTGAAGGAAAAAAAGTTTCCAGACCCATTGTGCGTATCTCTATCATAAGTATTGCGCTTACCATAGCCGTAAATATAGTGACTTTGGCAATAGTAACCGGCTTTCAAAATGAAGTTAAATATAAAATTAGCGGATTTGGATCTCATGCTTTCGTTATGAACTCGGGCCAAGACAATATTTTTGAATGTGACCCAATTGTGCAGGACTCTTCCATTTATCGTACCATAAAAAATATTGAAAATGTAGAGCATGTGCAATCAGTGGCATATAAGCCCGTTTTGCTTCAGTCAGGAAAAAATAAAATTAATCTTACATTATCTTCTGGTAAAGATTCTACAATAATTTCTCAAGAAATAGAAGGTTGCGTGCTCAAAGGTGTGGGCAGCGATTTTGATGAAAGATTTTTTAAAACATATTTAATAGAAGGTAAAGTCCCAAATTTTGCTGATGAATCTTCCGAAAATCAATTAGTTATTTCACGTAAAATCGCTAATAATTTAAGATTACATAATGGTGATACCGTCGCTGCTTTTTTTGTTAAAAACTCACCTGTGAAAAGAGAATTTATAGTTGCTGGAATATATGAAACTGGTTTAGAAGAGTTCGATAAAAAAATTGTTGTTGGCAGATTATCTGTAGCCCAAGATTTAAACGATTGGGGAATAAAAACGAGAATTGAAATAAAAGATACAATTGACCAGGGGTATTTAATTATTCAAGCGAAAACTACTGGTGGGAACGGAAATTACCGCTACGATTGGGGAAGAGGTTACGAGAATTATTCAGGTATAAAAATTTGTCCAGTGAAAGATACCGTTCTACGAGTTGTTGTCTCCGATTATTGGAACAACATTAGAGAACAAGGTTTGGATACCTCAATTCCGGATACAGCATCTTTAAAAATTAAAGTTAGGGGAGAGAAATTTTCTTTTTGTGAGTTGACTTGGGACAAGGTTGAATTGCCTAAAAAATATTTAGACAAAACAGGAGATAAATTTGAAATTAAATTTGATGAAAAGGTAATTACTTTTGAATCTACTCCGGGTAAAGGAAGTTACCATAATTATATTGGAGGTTACGAGGTTTTGGTAAAAGATTGGGCTAAAATTGATCCTACTTTGGCAAAATTGAAGAAAAAATTAGAATTCAAACAAACCGAATTTGGAGATGTTTTGCATGTCAATGCCATCACAGAATCTCAACGTGATGTTTTTGTTTGGTTAGATTTTTTAAATATCAATGTGGCGATAGTTGTTGTGCTTATGATTCT
>JBBSUQ010000242.1:0-3480 GCA_038234235.1 Flavobacteriales bacterium | reverse complement strand
TCCCCATAAACTCAAAGGCAATAAATATTTCCTTGAATTTTGATAGCTGTCCGTTGGATTATTTAAAGTCTTGGAGCGGTACGCCAATCCGAACACAGAGAGGAGTTAATTTATTAGCTCCTTTCTCATTTCATCAAGTATGATAAGGAGATTCTTTTTTTCTACGTTCTACAGCTTACCAATGCACTAAAGATTTATCCAAAAAACCTTGTTTCTCAAAATTTTATTTAAAAGGATTTACTGTTTCAGTACCTGAAATTGTAGGTAGATTCTTATCTATAAAACGAATTGCCTCTTTAATTTTTTTAATAGTTATGTCGGAAGCCATATATTTTGTATATTAGTATCATTAAACACAGTTTAAAAGACATTTAAAACTCGGGAGCGGATAAAACCAATCCCACAACTTAGAGGAGCTAATTTATTAGCTCCTTTTTGATTTTATCAATTATTTTAAAATCTAACAAAGTTATGCCAATGCCAGTATTTTGAAAAATAATAGAATTGTATTTAATTTAAAAGGTAATTCTTATAGCTTGGTCGCGAAATTAAATTTTGAAAAGCAAATAATTTTCATCAAATTTATTGGAATAGAACATTATTTTACAATAACAAAACCTACTCTATTAAATGTTGGTTTAAATCAGAAAATTTATTGATTTTGTTTATGAAGTGCGACCAAAGTAAACTGCCGAAATAAATGCCGGTTAGTGGCATATTAGTATCGGTTTTTTTTAAACTTTTTCTTTGTTTTAATAAGGTTGGAAGGTTTTTATACATGGAGCCATGGGCTTTTATTACCATAAAAAAGTTTTTGAATTCGCCAATTGTGAGGAATCTAATTGCGCCAATTGTATCTAACAACATGCGTTTAATTATTTTAAACAACAATATACCTCTGTGGTTTTTAATTAGCATAAATAGATTGTTACGAAAGTTTAAATAAGTTTTGCGGGGCGACATGTATGAAAGTGTGCCGCCGCCAACGTGATAAACTGTGGATTGTGGAACTACGTAAAAACTATAGCCCAATCTTTTTATGCGCCAACACATGTCTATCTCTTCCATGTGGGCAAAGAATTTTTCATCGAATCCGCCAACTTGGTGAAAGATTTTTGAACGAATAAACATGGCTGCACCGCTGGCCCAAAATATTTCAGTTGAATTATCATACTGTCCATTGTCAATCTCGGTTTCACTAAAAATTCGACCTCTACAAAAAGGATAATAATCTGCATCCAAAAATCCGCCTGACGCACCTGCATGTTCAAATTTACTGTTGTCTGAATAGGATAGTATTTTTGGTTGACAGGCTGCAATATTTTCGTTCTGCTCTAATAAATCATGCATGGGCGACAACCAATTTGGTGTGACTTCGATATCAGAATTGAGTAAAAGATAATATTTGAAATTTAATTCGACTTGGCTCACCACAAGTAAATTTTTGAGTGCGTCATTATAACCTTTTGCAAAGCCACCGTTGCTGCTATTTTGAATAATTTGAACTTGTGGAAAGTTGTTTCTAAGGAAGGTTACTGAATTGTCTGTAGATAAATTATCGGCTACAATTATTGTTGCATTACCAGAATTTGCAATGACCGAAGGCAAGAATTTCTTTAAAAAATCTTCACCATTCCAATTGAGTATTACTACTGCTATTTCACTTAAGTCTGACATTCGCCGACGAAAATAAAACTAATATTGCAAATAAGATGCTTTTTTTAAAATTGCTTAATTACATTTTGAGAAGAACCACCATATTGATCTTGACGTTCATTATTTGGATCATCTACGTTTCCGTTGGTTGTGTTTCTTTTGCTTAAGATTTGCGGCCATGCATTGTTTTTTAACTCACCAATCATATCTGAGTGCAAAAGTTTATAATTATTGCTTATTAAATCTGGGTTATAGAAAATAAAACGCTTGTTACTAAAAACGCCAATTTTATAGTATTGCCAAATTTCATAAGGATATTCGCTAGAAGATACTTCACGCTGAATCATTTGATTTGGGGCTCCGTATTGAAGATAAACACGACCACGATCTGTCTCAAAGCCATCTTGGAAATTTGTTTTAAATAATTTTTGCACAAGCAGTACTTGACCTTTATATTGGATCCAACTATCATAGGCTTTTACTCCGGCAGTGCTGATCCAATACATTTGTAGGTATTTTCTTTGATCTTCTAAAGTTCTTTCTTTCAAGATTTTTATTATGTTACGAACTTCTCCTGGTCTGCTAATAGGAATTAAACTGGCTAAATAAAAACTTACGCTGTCTTCCGTAATTGATTCTTGAAAGGCAGGATCTATAACAGTATTTTCTATTGTGATGGCTTCCAAATAAGTTTTTTCTCGTTCAAAAGAATAGGCAGTTTCTGTTACTTTATTTGAACTTCTATCGATTATACTGTATTCCACTACATAATTTCCGGAAGGAATTTCGAGTAGATTTATTTGTCGGATAATAGGAATAACTGTGTCACATGTCATTTTGGTGGTAAAAGACAAATCTTGAATCTCAATGCCGGTGTTGGCATCAATTACTTTTTGACGAAGACCGAACTGACCATCTTTTAATAAATGTGTATTATAGATTTCAAAATAAATTGGCAATCTTTCGGCATCATTAGAAAAATAATTGCTTAATCTTGGGTAGATGTCATAACCTGATTTTGCAAACATGGAAGTGCCATCACCTGCAATTATATAATCGGCAATTTGAATATCAGAAATAGATGTTTTTCCTTGAAGATCATCTACTACAATTGTTTGGGATGTTTTTAGTGCAGCATTTTCGGAGTTATAATCTAAAACTTCGAGAAAAAACTCATAAACTCCAGGTTTAAGCGCATATCTTCGGATATCATAAAAATCTTCAATAACAGAATCTCTCATTATGGGAGTTTCCAGTCTGTAAACATCGCTAACGATTACACTATCGTTTTGCGAAATTTGTATAGCCATTGCCACATCGCCTTTTAAACCGTTTTCTACTTGTAAATAATTTACAGTGTAGCCCGCAAAAAGAAACTGAAATTCGATATAATTTCCTGCGTCAGGATTAAAATATTGTTTGCTATCTAGAAATAAGCGCAATTCTTTTTTAGACTGATTTTGTGCATAAACATTGCAGTTGAAGCATGACAAAATAGCTATAGCTAATAATATTCTCAGAGTTAATTTCATGTATTGTAATTACGAAAATGTAAAGATACGAAATGCAATATTAATATTATTTAAAAATTCAGTTGATAATGTGTAAGTGCTCTTTGATTGATTAAACCGCTAGATTTCAGACTTGATTGTAAAATCCGGACTCCCATAAAAGAAAAATACAATTATTTTTTAGGAAAAAAGTTGCACGAATACCATATATTACTAATTTTGCGCCCGGAGAGTTGGCAGAGTGGTCGATTGCGGTAGTCTTGAAAACTATTGAACTGTGAGGTTCCGGGGGTTCGAATCCCTTACTCTCCGC
>JBBSUQ010000241.1:0-3564 GCA_038234235.1 Flavobacteriales bacterium | reverse complement strand
GAACTTAAATAAACAATCCTTATTGCCATAGCAAAGAAGCCTGTTCGTTGATTGCGAGCAGGCTTTTTTAATGAATGTTGGTTTTCCAGATTTGGATTAATCTTGGGTGAGGCTCTCGAAACCAATTGTTAATGGCAGTTTTAACACAACTTACAAAATAAAAGCTCCTGAAAATTGTTATGTTTTTCAGTAAAGCTTAAATTTGCTGTACAATATATTTATGGAAACATACATTCCCGGACCAAAATTAGGTCAAATTGATATTCCCGAAGACTTAAGAAACAAGTTTGAAATAGAAGATTTACCCGAAATTTCTCAAGAATTACGGCAGTATATTATTGATGTTATATCTGAAATTGGCAACAGTCATTTTGGTGCCAGTCTTGGTGTTGTAGAATTGACGGTTGCTTTACATTATGTATTCAATACGCCTTACGATCAATTGGTTTGGGATGTTGGCCATCAAGCTTACGGACACAAAATTTTAACGGGAAGACGCAAATCTTTTCACACAAATAGAAACAAAGGAGGAATTTCAGGTTTCCCTAAAAGAAGCGAAAGCGAATACGATACTTTTGGTGTTGGGCATTCTTCCACATCTATTTCCGCAGCTTTGGGTATGGCAGTTGCCAACAATTACAAAGGAGAAAAAGAAAGACAGCACATAGCAGTAATTGGCGATGGAGCTATGACAGCCGGCTTGGCTTTTGAAGGGATGAACCACGCAGGTTTTGAAAAAGATGCCAATCTATTGGTTGTTTTGAATGACAATTGCATGTCTATCGATCCGAATGTTGGTGCTTTGAAAGAATATTTAACTGATATCACAACATCACACACTTACAACAAGGTTAAAGATGAGGTTTGGAAATTACTAGGAAAAATATCCAAGTTCGGACCAGATGCGCAATCTATTGTTTCTAAAATGAGTACGGCGCTAAAAAGTTCTTTACTAAAACAAAGCAATCTTTTCGAAGCGCTCAACTTTAGATATTTCGGTCCGGTAGATGGACACGATGTAATTGCATTGGCAAAAATATTTCAAGATTTAAAAGACATACCTGGTCCAAAATTATTGCATATCGTTACCAAAAAAGGCAAAGGATATAAGTTTTCTGAAGAAGGTAATCCCACAAAATGGCATGCTCCAGGAATTTTTAATAAAGATACTGGAGAAATAGTAAAAATAATTCCAAAATCTCCCGAACCACCAAAATACCAAGATGTTTTCGGACATACAATAGTAGAATTAGCAGAAAAAAACGATAAAATAATGGGAATAACTCCGGCAATGCCAAGTGGTTGTTCTCTAACATATATGATGCAAGCAATGCCCGAGCGTTCGTTTGACGTAGGTATTGCAGAACAACATGCCGTAACATTCTCCGCCGGATTGGCAACACAAGGTTTAATGCCTTTTTGCAACATTTATTCTTCATTTATGCAACGTGCTTATGATCAAGTGTTGCACGATGTAGCTTTGCAAAATCTAAATGTTGTTTTGTGTTTGGATCGTGGTGGTTTAGTTGGAGCAGATGGTGCTACACATCATGGTGCGTATGATATGGCATACATGAGATGCATACCAAATATGATTGTTTCTGCACCCATGAACGAAGCCGAATTGAGAAACTTAATGTTTACAGCACAGTTGCCAGATAAAGGTCCGTTTACAATCCGATATCCTAGAGGACAAGGGGTAATGACTGAGTGGAAAACGGTGATGCAAGAAATTAAAATTGGAACAGGTCGAAAACTAGTAAACGGAGAAGACATTGCGATTTTGAGCATTGGACATCCAGGAAATTTTGCTTTAGAGGCATTGGGATTATTGAAAGAAAAAGGCGTTTCGGCAGCTTTGTATGATATGCGCTTTGTTAAACCGATAGATGAATTGCTTTTACACGAAGTTTTTTCTAAATTCGATAAAGTTATAACTGTTGAAGATGGCTGTGTTATGGGAGGATTTGGATCTGCAGTAATAGAATTTATGGCAGATAATAAATACAAATCTGAAGTAACAAGACTGGGAATTCCAGATAAATACATTCACCACGGAACTGTAGATGAATTGCACAAAGATTGTGGTTTCGATATGAATTCTATTTATGAAACAGCTCTAAAAGTCTTGAACATTCCCAATGAAAATACAGATGTAGATTCTGAAATCAATCAGGTTGGATAGATGGAAAAAGTTATTTTTCTTGATACCGTTCACCCAATTTTAGAAGAAAAAATAAACCACCAATATACTTGCATTCACGCTGAAAACAAAAGCAAAGAAGAATGCTTGGAACTCATAAAAGATGTTGTTGGGATTGTAATAAGATCCCGTTTTCGGATGGATTCTGAATTTTTAGAAAACGCCAAAAATCTAAAATTCATTGCCCGTTCTGGTGCTGGAATGGAAAATATAGATGTAAATTATTGTGAAAACCGCAATATTCAACTTATAAATGCGCCAGAAGGTAATCGAAATGCCGTTGCAGAACACGCTTTAGGAATGTTATTGAGTTTAATGAACAATCTAAATTCTGCAGACAAGGAGGTGAGAAAAGGATTGTGGCGACGGGAAGAAAATCGAGGCATTGAACTTTCTGGCAAAACAGTTGGAATTATAGGTTTCGGAAATAACGGCAGTGCTTTTGCAAAAGTTTTAGGCGGCTTTAATATTAAAATCCTAGCTTACGACAAATATAAAAATGGATTTGGAACAGATCAAATAACAGAATGTCAATTAGAAGAACTTTACGAAAATTCAGATGTCATTTCTTTCCACATCCCACAAAACGAAGAAACCATCCATTGGGCAGATGACGAATTTTTCAAAAAAGTTAAAAAACCATTTTATCTATTAAATCTTTCCAGAGGTAAAATCGTAAAAACCGAAAGTCTGCTAAAAGCCTTAAAAAGTAGAGAAGTTTTAGGAGCCGGGCTAGACGTTTTCGAGTACGAAAAAGCCAGTTTTGAGCAGTTAGATTTAGAATCTTTACCGAGAGAATTTCAAGAATTATTACAAACAAAAAACACTATTTTCACCCCGCATGTTGGTGGTTGGACAGCTGAAAGTTATTACAAATTGAGCGATGTTTTGGCGGAGAAGATTTTAGGGAATGGATTGTTAGAGAAATACACAATAATTTAATTAAATATCATAAATGTGTTATGTTTTACCATTTAATTTGTTAGTTAAATAATTAGCCTTAAATTGCAGTCAACATTCAATAAATATTTATGAAAAAGACCACAAAATTATTTTATTTTACATTCTTATTTTTAGCTAGTTACACGTCATTATTTGCGCAGACAAATCAAACTGAAACATTTAAAGGGCTACAATATTTAAAAATCGAAAATCATTGGAAACAATATGATGATGTCGAAAATAAATATTTAGATGTTATAGAATCCGAAATTACAATTAAATTTAATTTGACGGCTGATTCTTCTAGCATTGCAAATTTTGAAAATCAATACAATTTACTACATTATAAAGATTAATCAGAGCAATTTGAATGTAGATATAAGTAATTATAGCGATGGGTTGTATTCCGTGATACTTGT
>JBBSUQ010000240.1:0-3571 GCA_038234235.1 Flavobacteriales bacterium | reverse complement strand
CTTACTTGTAAAAATTGCTCAATTCCTCTAACTGCTTGATTGGAATTGTCATGCAAATATCCCAATATTTCTTTTATCTTTTTCTCATCGCCCTTTTGCAAATACTTTTCCAGCATAGTAGTTAGTCCTATAGTATTCATAAAACTAGTGCGTAAATCATGAGAAACTTGGTAGTTGAAATTGTCTAATGAATCGTTTAAGTCTTTTAATTCTTGATTATTATGGTGCAAATCATTAATCATATAGTCGTTTAAAGATTCTATGATGACTTTATCTTGCAGAACATTTTCATAAGTGCATTCCACCAAATCTATAAACTTTTTAGTGGCTTCATCTAATTTAGAATCACCAAAAGCCTCATGAATTTGTATGTTAAGTAATTTTTTATGCATCTTTATATGTGGCTCCTATTACCAGTCCGTTATTTTCGAGTTTGTAAATTTCCATGTCCTTATCAAACCTCAATTGTCCATAAGTATAAACAGTTATAATGTTTTCAAATGCTGCACTGGCTGCATTAAATGTATTAAGTCTTTCAAAATCAGCGAAAGCCAAAAACATTTTGTTTGTATCTTCAAATATTTCTTTAATTTCTTGTGTTTGATCAATAGTATCATCTAAAATATCAAAAACGTTGCCCTTACAAAATCTTAATTTATCGTTGGAATTTACTTCTCCTTTTACTTGATAATCAGAATTAATCGTAAGATCTAAAGGAGAACAGTAACTGTAATTATCATTGCTTATCTCTATACAAACTGGATCCTGAATGGCATAACTTTTTGAGTTTTCAAAAAATAAATCATGAAAAAAATTACGGACATCCTTGTTTTCAATTTTCTGTATTGTGTCTTCTTTAGCTTGCGTGATATTAAATGTTAGTCCGTATGCCCTAAATCCTTGTCTAAAATCATATAAAAACACATCTACTTCATCGTTGAATAATAGCATCATGAAAGCATTTATTACTGGTGCTCCATCAAGATAATTAACAGATTCTTTTGAAATGTCTTCAGTCAAGACCCCACCCATCATTGGCAAATCTAATTTTTTATCATTTAGTGCGCTTAATAAAAGAGATGTATGATAAGCGGTCAGACAGGAGAAAGAAAAAGCATGTGTACTTTTATGCGCTAATATTTCATCAGCTAAATGGTTGCCTAAATCATAAGCACTTTCGTTAAAAGAATCAAAAGACTTGATTAAAATATTGCAATCACCTTCGCTTTTTTTATAAAAAATTAAAATGGGATTATCAGTAAAAATTTGACTCTCAGTAAGATTGGGAACAAATATTTCTAAAATAATTGTGTTCGGAAAAAATTCTTTTAAAGTACTGTATATACTTGGTAATGCCTTTTCTTGCATAGCCCGTAAAACCAATAATACCCCTTCATCAAGAGTGGTATCATTCAATTTATCGAAAGAAGTAAGCGTGCATATTGACATAATTGTCAGCAAGATACAAACTATTTTTCAGTCATGAAAATTATTTTATAGCAATAAATGTTTAATATTGGTTTTGTTATCAATAATTTTAAATAAATCTGCAATGTTCACGCGTTCTTGTGCCATTGTATCTCTGTCTCGAATTGTAACTGTCTTATCTTCTAGAGATTGATGATCTACTGTAATAGAAAAAGGTGTCCCAATGGCATCTTGTCTTCTGTATCTCTTACCAATTGCATCTTTTTCATCATACTGACATTGAAAATCAAATTTTAATTCATTAATAATCTCTCTTGCTAATTCAGGTAAACCATCTTTTTTTGTTAAAGGCAACACAGCTACTTTGTACGGTGCCAATGCTGGCGGAAGACTCATTACTACTCTTTCACTGCCATCGGGCAATGTTTCGTTTTTTAAGGAAGAACTCAATACTGCTAAAAACATTCTATCTAAACCAACAGAAGTTTCCACTACAAATGGAATGTAATTTTTATTTAATTCTGGGTCAAAATACTGAAGTTTCTTTCCTGAAAGTTCTTCGTGTTGTTTTAAGTCAAAATCTGTGCGAGAATGTACACCTTCTAATTCTTTGAATCCCATCGGGAAATCAAATTCAATATCGCAAGCTGCATTGGCATAATGAGCCAGTTTTATATGGTCGTGAAAGCGATAATTTTTATCTCCTAAATTTAATTTTTTGTGCCATTTAATACGCATATCTTTCCAGTATTCGTACCATTTCATTTCTTCGCCTGGTCTTACAAAAAACTGCATTTCCAATTGTTCAAATTCTCGCATTCTAAAAATAAACTGTCTTGCTACAATTTCATTTCTAAAAGCTTTACCAATTTGTGCAATACCAAATGGAATTTTCATTCTTCCCGATTTTTGTACATTCAAGAAGTTTACAAAAATACCTTGAGCAGTTTCTGGTCTTAAATAAATTGTAGAAGCATCTCCGGCAACAGAACCCATTTCGGTTGAAAACATAAGATTAAATTGTCTAACATCAGTCCAGTTTTTACTTCCAGATACTGGGCAAACAATTTCAAGTTCTTCAATTAATAATTTCACACCTTCCAAATCACTTTTACCAAGTGTTTCGCGCATTCTTGATTCAACGTAGCTTATTTTTTCAGAATTGCGTACAACATTAGGATTAGTAGCTCTAAATTGCACTTCATCAAATGCTTCACCAAATCTTTTTATTCCTTTATCTACTTCTTTTTGAGATTTAATTCTAATTTTTTCCATGTACTCTTCCAAAAGCACATCGGCACGGTATCGTTTGCGAGAATCTTTATTATCTATCAACGGATCGTTAAAAGCATCAACGTGGCCAGAAGCTTTCCAAGTGCTTGGATGCATAAAAATTGCCGCATCAATTCCTACAATATTTTCATGCATTTGCGTCATCGATTTCCACCAATAACTTTTAATATTATTTTTGAGTTCTGAACCCAATTGACCGTAATCGTAAGTTGCAGCCAATCCATCATATATTTCACTTGAAGGAAACACAAATCCATACTCTTTTGCATGAGATATTACTTCCTTCAGTTTGTCCTCTTTTTGTTCCATGGGCGCAAAGATAGTAAGGTCAATTAAATAAGATAATAATTTTATGAGTTTTGATTTTTATTAAAATTACTCATCTTCAAATTCTACCTCGATTTCATTTAAATTTTGGTTGGTTGGTTTGCTATAATTACCATCTTTACTTTGTTGAATTACAAAATATATTAAAATGGAAAGTAAAATTACATAGAATATCAATTTATACAAATACCATTTTTTTACCTTGGGCATTTGGTATTGGCGCAAGTTTACCGTTGGTTTTTGCACAAAATCGTCTAAATCGTTTTCTATTTCTTCCTCCATGTTTTCTCATTATTTTGTTAAGATTTTTATTCCTTCTTGTCGATATTATAGAACGTCTAAATGACAATTTTTCTTAACATGCGTAATTTTATTCTCAATAAATACAGACGTTAAACAATTATAATTTAATTTTAGCGCCTGAAAGCATTATTCTTGAAACTAAAGAATGACAATTTCAATAAATACAAATATGGTAAGAAATTTCTTTTATTTAATGCTTTTTTTATTCTCTGTTTCGCAG
>JBBSUQ010000239.1:0-3614 GCA_038234235.1 Flavobacteriales bacterium | reverse complement strand
CTATAAGGTCATATTAAGGTTATTTCCAATCTTTAATTTCAACATCTGTGATTCTGGTTTTATTCCTCAGCCTACCATAAAAAGCCTTATTTTGGTCACAAATCGGTAAAATAATCTAGGTTATTAGACAGACTGCCGTTGGCAACAAGCTGAAGAAACATAATGAACAAATTAAAAACAGGAGAATTTTACGGAACACATTACCAAACATTAGCTTTTGAAAACATTGTAATCACAGATACAGAATATACGCACACTAAAGTTGATTGGCATCATCACGAAAATCCATATTTTACTTACTTGCTTCAAGGGAAGTTATTTGAATCGAACAAAAAGGAATCTTACTATTTAGAACCTGGAAGTTTATTATTTCATAACTGGCAAGATGCACATTACAATATAAAACCACCTGAATTTACAAGAGGATTTCACATTGAAATGAATGAGAATTGGTTTTCAAATTTTGATATTCAAACCACAGACTTTGAAGGAAGTATCAACTTAAAGAATCCTTTAATTAAAAATATAATGAACAAATTGTTCATTGAATCTAAAGTAAACGACCAATACTCAAATTTAAGTATAGAGACATTCTTGATTGAAATATTCAGTACTATAAAGGAAACTAAAGAGCGAAGTTCAAAAAAACCTAATTGGGTAAAAAAATTACAAGAACTACTCTTTGAAGAACAGATTGACTACTCTTTGAAAAATTTAAGCTCAATTTTAAAAATACACCCAGTCCATTTATCAAGAGAGTTTAATAAATATTTCGGAACGAGTTTAGGTAACTATATAAGAATAATAAAAGTAAATCAGGCTTTTAATCTCATTGCTTTAAACCAATTATCAATGACTGAAATTTGTTATAAATGTGGTTTTTACGACCAAAGCCACTTTATCACAAACTTCAAACAAGTTTACAGAACGACACCTTCAAAATTTTTGAAGAAAATTTCAATATGCTAATTATATACAATTTTGGGGATTTAATTAAGTTCATCTTTGCTACTTCATCAAAAATCAATCAAAAATGAAACTTCAAAGTATCACAACATTCTTTTTTACACTTCTTACATTCAGTCTTTTCGGTCAAAATATGGCTGATTATACAAACAATTGGGAAGGAAAAATAGAAAATTCCAAAACATTCAATTTTACAGTATCAATCGAAAATTTGCAATCTGACAAAGCTATTTTTAAAATTTCTAATAGCAAAAACATCATTAATCAACAATTCAAAATAAATACAGAACGATTTATAAAAATACCAATTAGTGAAAATCTATCATTCATTGGAAATTTATCGAAAAGTGGTAAAGAAATTAACGGATTTATCAAGTCTGGAATACTTCTTTATCACTTAAAACTTACACAATCAGACAATAACACTTTTTTAGGTACTTGGAATATATTAATGATAGATGAGTTAAATTCGTTAAATTTTTATTTAAGTGTTGAAAATGGAGAAGGAAATAATTATGAAGCTTATCCAATTTTTGGAGATAACCGATTTACAGGAACTTGGTGTGACAATTTTCAAAAAGAAAATGACTCGATTTCGTTTACCGATTTTAAAACAGGCTTGCAGTTTAAAGGAAAGTTAGCCATAAATGAAATACTATTAGATATCTATTTAGGAAACAATTTACTTACACAAATAGGTTTAACCAAATCTACAACAGATTGGAAAATTGGTGGCTTTAAAAATGACAACAAGACTTCTATTCTACAACTTACCGAAATGGAAAAACTTATTTCAAAGGATTCATTGCCTAATACACATTCCGTTTTAATTTCAAAAAAAGGAAAAATTATATATGAAAATTACTTTGATGGCTACAATGCAAACATCCCACACGATATGCGTTCAGCATCAAAAAGTATTTCATCTGCAATAGTTGGAATAGCAAAAGATAAATCATTATTTAAAAATGTTGAGCAATCTATTTTTGATTTTCTACCCGAAAAATATCAAACTCATAAAGACAGTCTAAAAACGGAAATTGATATTCAGAGTCTTTTAACAATGAGTTCTGGTATAGATGCTATTGATTATGGCATCAATGCAAATCCAAAATCTTCTGCAACAGAAGCTAATTACCAAAGAACACCCGACTGGATTGAAGCAATTCTAAATGCTCCAATGATCCATAAGCCAAATACTAAGGCTAATTATGGTTCAGCAAACCCAGCTTTGCTTGGTGTTGCTATGGATTCAGTCGTTTCTGAACCTTTGGAATTATTTATTGATAAGTTTTTATTTCAAAAACTAGAAATTTCAAATTATATTATTCAAACGGATTTAAGAGATAAACCATATTTTGGAGGTGGAATGTACCTCACGCCAAAAGATATACTGAAATTTGGAGAACTTTATATGAATAATGGAAAGTGGAAATCAAAACGTATACTATCTAAAAAATGGGTTAAAAACTCATTTAAAAACTATCGTAATTTAGAAAATACCGCCGACAAAAATGGTTACGGATATTTATGGTGGCATCACGATTACCAATTTAACGGAACTTCTGTAAAATCAAATGAGGCAAGAGGAGCTGGTGGACAGTATATTTTTGTGCTTCCTAATTTAGAAATGGTGGTTGTAATAACATCAGGAAATTACAGAAACGGAAAAACACAACAACCCGAATTAATTTTGGAAAACTATATATTGCCTTACATTGAAAATTAAAAAAAGCCAGTTGCCAACATCGTTTAACAGCAAATAGCGGGCATTTGATGAAAAGTGTTATTTTAGAGACCAATTAACAAACAACAAAGCCGACAAGTTCGCATCCTTATTCCACGCCACTTGCGTTAAACAAGAACGTTGTGCGCAAGCAAAAAATCATGATTTTTCTTCAAATAATAAGTAAATGATCTTACCTTTGATAATATCAAATGATAGTATCAAATGAAACCACCTTACGATATAACTCCTGATATTTTAAGATTAATAACTTCAATTTCTGAAAAAGTTGGAGCAATTAATGCAAACTATCTTAACAAACCTTCTCCCAAACTAAGAAAGGAAAATAGGATAAAGACAATTCATTCTTCCTTAAAGATTGAGGGGAACACATTGACTGAAGAACAGATTACTGCGTTAATTGAAAATAAGAGAATAATTGGTCCAAAGAAAGACGTTAAAGAAGTTTTGAATGCAATTGAGATTTATGAACATTTAGATAATTATAAACCATTTAATGAAAACTCGTTCTTAAAATGCCATAAACATTTAATGGAAAATCTAATTGAAGATGCCGGAAAATATAGAAAACAAGGCGTAGGTATTATGAAAGGTTCACAGGTGGAACACTATGCTCCGCCATATGAGAATGTTCCTTTTTTGATGAAAGACTTATTTAACTATTTAAAATCTTCCGAAGAAATTGAGTTAATAAAAAGCTGCGTATTTCATTATGATATGGAATTTATTCATCCATTTTTAGATGGAAATGGCAGAATGGGTAGACTATGGCAAACTTTAATATTAATGGAAAAATATCCTGTTTTCGAATATTTACCATTTGAAACATTAATAAGCAAAGACCAAGAAAAATACTATGAAGCGCTATCCGATAGTGATAAGTCAGGAAATTCAACAATAT
>JBBSUQ010000238.1:0-3661 GCA_038234235.1 Flavobacteriales bacterium | reverse complement strand
TTTTGCTTCTGGATTGAAGTTTTTGGAATTTTTCTTTGTACAACCTTTTTTCTTACATGAAACTAGAGTCACTCCAAGCAATAAAGAAAATACAATTATAAAATTTTTCATTTAGTTAATATTAGTTAGTTAATATTACAAAAGAACGAATATTATGAATATCATGCAATACCTTATTCAAGGTATTTATAATTATTCTAAATAGTTTAAATTTCATACAATTTTGAAGCTTTCGAAGATAATTTAGCAACACAACTTAAAGTATATTTGAATAATGAGTTATAACATTTACAATATCGAATATTCCCCTTTAAACGATTTCCAATTTTAATAAATTCTAGTATTTAGCATTTAAAGTGTTTTTAATTGCATTTATATCTTGTACTGTAATATTCCAAAAATTAGTTGGAAACATCTGCATGAGCTGATCGCGTTCTGCAACAGTCATTCTTTGTGTTTCAACTGGAGAATATCTTAAATTCCATGCAAAACCATAAACTTCACTCATTACATGTAGAAATTTAGCATTGTCATTACCGAAGTATGTCAAAGCTTGATCTAAATACGCCATTGCTTGGTAAGCATTAATATCTTCCCATTCTTTTCTAATATTAGCAATCGCAATATCTCTTTCGGCTATGTAAGAATAATTTATTGCAACTCTTCCACGTTTGAAATTGTACATCATATCTACATCAGAATTGATGATTGCTTGTTGTTTGTTTGAATATTCACCCCAAAAACGATCAGCCAATGTATTTGGATAATCCGCAGGCACTCCAAAATATCCAAAAGCTTCGTCCCAATGGTGTTGCATATCGGTATAAAATTTTCCGTTTGGTGCATCAACAGCAGTCGTATTTTGTGCGCTCATTTTATTAGCACCAAAATAAACATTTAATGCTTGGTACATAAATACACCTCCCATTACTGCTTTTTCTACCATTTCTTTTACATCTCTTCCGTTGGCATCAAATAAATATGTACTTGTTCCAGAAGTTAAAATTCCTGCCTGACCATTACTCGCCGTCATTCCATTGGATAAGCTTGCAGTTGCGGCTTTCGATAATAAATCTTCAACATATAATTGATCAATCGTGGCACATTTGTCTTTTAGCTGTTTGGTAGAAGTGAATGTAAAATTACCGTTACCGTTTCCATTCGTATTCATGAACATATCTAAAAGTTGCTGCGAAGTAAAAGATGTTGTTGCTCCATTTTCAATTATAGAAATCATTTCACTCAACTGATCCAGTCTTTGAGTTTGTCCAGAATAATCTACTGTAGAATTACCATTAGAAGTAGAAAACTGGTAACTTGAAGGTAGTGGATAAGAATCTATTGTGTTAAAAGTACATGAGCCATCGTCCTTTTTAGCTTCCATATTAAAATTGTTGGCTGATGAATCTGTACAACCTTTTTTCTTGCACGAGAACATTGTTAATGATAGTGCGCAAATAATTATATATTGAATATTTTTCATAATTGTTTTTTATTTCTTTTGAGATATTTAATCTGGGTACAAAATAACAAACTCCGTTGGCTTTTCACAATACCTTTTTTATGGTATTTATAATTATTCTAAATAAAAAAATAAAGTTTAAAAGTCCTTTGCTATTATTTCACAAGCAATTTTAGCTGAGTTCAGGCACAGTGGAATTCCTCCACCAGGATGCACACTTCCTCCTACAAAATACAATCCTTTAACTTTTGAGAAATTTGGATGTCTGAAAAATGCGGCCATTCTATCGTTTGAACTTGCGCCATAAAGTGCTCCGCCAAAACTGCTTGTGCGTTCTTCAATGCGAATAGGATCCAAATAATCTTCGCAAACTATGTGCTTTTCAATATCGGTTTTTAAAATACGATTGATTTTCTCTAAAATATATTTTCTTGCTTTTTCTCTCAATTTTTCCCAATCTTGACCAGAATTATAAGGCACATTTATCATTACAAACCAATTTTCACCATTTAGCGGGGCCGAATTTTTTACAATTTTAGAACTAACGTGAATGTAAACTGTCGGATCTTCGTAAATAGTTTTGTCTTTAAAAATTGCCTCAAATTCTTGCTCATAATTTTCAGAAAATAATATGTTGTGCAAATCCAATTCTTCAAATTTTTTGTCGATTCCCCAATAGAAAATTAAAGCCGAACTGCTTGGCTCTTGTTCCATGGTTTTTTTTGGTTTTTTTTCTCCTTTTAATAGATAATTGTATGCGGGTTTTATATCCGAATTGCAGACAACTATCTCTCCTTTAAATATACTATCGTTAGTTTCGAGACCTTTACAAATTTTGCTTTGCACTATAATTTTTTCCACTTTCTGATTGTAATGAAAAACTACGCCCAATTCAGTAGCTTCTTTCACTAAAACATCGGTTATTGCCTGCATTCCGTTTGTCGGGAAAAAAGTGCCAATTCCATGTTCTAAATGCGGAATTATGTTAAGAATTCCAGGTGCTAAATAAGGGCTGGAGCCATTGTAAGTCGCATATCTGTCAAAAATTTGCACCAATTTCGGATGGTTGAGTTTCCGCTTGTTAACGCGGTGCATTGTGTTGAAAATAAACAGTTTGGGAATTGCTATAATTGCTTTTATTAAATCTAAATTGAAGTTCAACTTGTGCAAACTTCTTTCTATAAAGACTTTGTGTGTTTTGTCATAGATATATTTACTTCTTTCAAAATGTTTTTTTAAAGGTTCTGCAGCTACGTTTAATTGTTTCGGAACTTCATTTATGAGTTGCTTTATATCTGCCGGAAATTTTATTACAGTGTCATCTTCCCAAAAATAATGACATGCAGTTTCAGATTTTACATATTCGAGTATATTTTTCTCTAATAATTCTTCTACCAAATGGGGCATTGTAAAAAGAGATGGACCAGCATCAAAATGATAGGCGCCCAATTTAAAACTGGTTAGTTTTCCTCCCGGGTAAGCATTTTTTTCAAAAACTTCTACGTCAAAACCAAGTCGGCGCAGTCTTATTGCAGAAGCCAAACCGGCAATTCCACTTCCGACGATTAATGCTTTTTTACTTTGTCTATTTTCTTGTCTGCCAGACATGTTAAACTCTTGTGAAAAATTTTATTTTACAAAAAATGGCGTTTTTATCAAATTTTGGAACGGATTAAAAAAATCAAAAATCCCTTGGCCAGTTCTATATTTATTTTTCTATAGTATTCAATAATTTTTATAATATCTTGTTCAGATTTGCTTGATGCTATGCGTTTATAAGTCATACTTTCTTTCGATTTTTTCGAGTATTTCATCAAAATCTACAGCTTTGCTCGGGTCATTGTCTAATTCTTCTAATCTTTTTAGAGTGATGTCTTGCTGCCACTGAGGAATATTATTTATTTCTTTGTCATCAGTACTGATAAATTCAAGAGTTTTGATAAAATTTATAAAAGCTTGCGCTTTAGGATTTGAATCATCAAGGTAAAATGTCTGAATCATAAGCTCATTTTTAGTATTGCTATTTATTAGAATCTCGTTCATACAAATTTAGTGATTTTTAAGGAATATAATTATTTTTACTAGTTATAAAAGCAACGCAAAAATCTCTAATATTGTAATAATAAATTTTAACTTAAAATAAAAATTAAAAAACAACAAATTATGCAAGGTAAGGTAATTGGTATTGGTGGAATTTTT
>JBBSUQ010000237.1:0-3674 GCA_038234235.1 Flavobacteriales bacterium | reverse complement strand
GTGCCAATTGTTACAATTGTTTTTTTATAGTTTTTAAATGAAGAAAGAGAATCGTAAACTTCCAATGAAAAATTATTTAAAGCAAAAATAAGTATTTTATATTGAGGTAAAAAAGAGGATTAATAAATATTTGCGTGCTACATTTAGTTCTCAATAAAATTTAATGCTGTTTCGTGAAAATTTATTTGCAAACTAATATTGATTGTGGGGTTTCTAAAAATTGATTAAAGTAATAAACACTTAAATCTTTAAATTAAATTAACTTAATATTTTTTTTATTTAATATAAAATTGTTATATTTTAAACAAATGTTATGTTTTTTTTGTTATTTTTGTGTAAAATATTAACTATATATTAAAATGAAAAAAATATTACTACTGTGTGTGTGCGTATTTACAATAAGCATAGCTCATGCACAAACAGAAAATTATTGGACTTCACATAGTGAAGAAAAAGGCAACATTATAACTGATAAAGCAGTTGCCAGACAATCATTTCCTACGGAATTTAAACTGTATGATTTAAATATAACCAATCTTAGACAAGATTTGTTTTCTATAATAGGAAAAAATGCAACAAAAAATGTTACTATTATCTCACTACCTAATGCAGATGGGGTGATAGAACAATTTGAAGTATATGAAGCTTCAAATTTTGAACCAGAATTGCAAGTTCAATTTCCAGAAATTAGAGCTTACACTGGAAAAGGAATTACAGATAGAAATGCTACTTTAAAATTAAGTATTTCACCACAAGGCATTCAAACAATGGTTTTTAGAACAGATAAACAAAATGAGTTTATTGAGCCCTATTCACAAGATCATACAATCTATGCTGTATTTAGCTCCAAAAGAGAAAAAGGTAAATTACCATGGACTTGTGCTACTGAAGATCAAAAAATGGTGATTGAAACTAATAAAGAATATGCTAGTGCAAATAGATCTAGTGCAGGACAACTAAAAGTTTATAGATTAGCCCAATCTTGTAATGCTGAATATGCCAATTATTTTGGAGCGACAAGTAGTGCCCAAGTAGGCTTGGTTTTAGCAGCATTTAACGCTACTTTAACTCGATGTAATGGTGTGTATGAAAAAGATTTGGGGATGCATCTAAATTTGGTTGCAAGTTCAACTAATATTATTTACTATAATCCTGCAACAGACCCATATTCCACAACATTAAGTGATTGGAATACACAGTTGCAAAATGCAATAAATACTACTTTGACAGGGCCAAGCACAACACTGGCCGCTAACAATGCTGCTTATGATATTGGACACATGTTTGGAGCTAGTGGTGGTGGTGGTAACGCAGGTTGTATAGGTTGTATTTGTGTAAATGGTGTCTCTGGAGGTGCTGGAGCAACCAAAGGAAGAGGAATCACCTCACCAGCTGATGGTATACCTCAAGGGGATACTTTTGATATTGATTATGTTACTCATGAAATAGGTCATCAATTAGGAGGAAATCATACTTTTTCTCATTCTAATGAAGGTGCAGGAGTTAATAAAGAAGTAGGTTCTGGAATTACAATTATGGGATATGCAGGTATTACTTCTCAAGATGCTGCTCCAAATTCTATAGATATTTTTCATCAAGCTACAATTCAACAAATTCAAACTAATTTAGCAACAAAAACTTGTGGGGTAACTACTAATATTTCTGCTAGTAATGCAACTCCTGTGGTAGCTCCAGTAACTAACTATACAATACCTATTGACACACCTTTTGTGTTGAGTGGTTCCGCAACAGATGCGAATTCAGGGGATGTTTTAACTTATTGTTGGGAGCAAAACGATGATGGAGGTTCAAATACCGGTGCGGCTAGTAGTGCAAGTCCTACGAAAGTTACTGGGCCTAATTTCCTTACCTTTCCAGCAACAACTTCACCATCTCGATATTTTCCTCGACTAACTTCTATTCTTGCAAATTCTGCAACAACTAATGCAACTGGAAATGATCCTGGTATTCTATCAGAAGCTTTAAGTTCAGTTTCAAGAGCCTTAAATTTCAGATTAACAGTTAGGGACAACGCTCCTTATGTATCTACTGTTGGTTCAGAAAAAGTAGGACAAACTGCTTTTACAGATATGACCGTTAACGTTACAGCAGCAGCGGGTCCATTTTTAGTAAATTCGCCAAATACTGCTGTTTCTTGGGCTGCAGGATCAAACCAAACAGTTGCTTGGAATGTTGCAGGAACTGACTCAAATGGAGTAAATACCGCTTTTGTTGATGTATTTTTATCAACAGACGGTGGTTTAACTTATCCAATCCAATTAGCAAATAAAGTGCCTAATGATGGTAATGAAATTATAAGTATCCCAAATAATGTAGGTACTAACAATAGAATTATGGTTAAAGGGAATCAAAATATATTTTTTGATATTTCTAACACCAATTTTTCAATAGCTTCTCCAGCTAATACATTTACTATTGTGCAAAGCAGTGTCCAAACTATAATTGCATGTACATTAACTTCTACTTCTTATACTTTTGATTATAAAGCGCTTAATGGTTTTGCAGGAACAACAGTGTTTAATGCATCAGGAATACCAGCAGGAGCAAATGTTAGTTTTAGTCCTTCAAGTATGACTACTGACGGAACAGTTACAATGACAATATCAAACCTTACAACTGCACCTTCTGGTAATTATGCCATAACCGTTACAGGTAGTTCAGGTGCTACAATAAAACAAGTTCCATTTTATCTGTATTTAGGTCTAAGTTCCCCAACTTTAACAGCTCCTGCTAATAATGCTACAGCTCAAAATACAACTCTAAATTTGAATTGGAATCCTATAGCTGCTGCAACTTCATATGATTTTCAGGTTGCAACTAATAATACCTTTACAGCTATTGTTAGATCTGGAAATGTTACTACAAATTCATATAACGCTACTGGTTTATCTCAAGGAACAACTTATTATTGGAGAGTTTTACCAAAAAATGCTACTTGTACTGGAAGTTATAGCGAATCATATGCTTTTACTACAGGGATGATTTCATGTACAACTACTAGTTCTCCTAATGTACCAGTTGCAATTTCAGGTTCGGGTACTCCTACTATTACATCTACTGTAACTATTCCTTCAGGAGGCAGTATTTCAGATGTAAACGTAACATTAGATATATCCCATACTTATGTAAGTGATTTAACAGGTACACTAACTAGCCCTGACGGAACAGTTATTAATCTATTTGTAAGGCCATGTGGTTCGTTAGATAACATTGCTGCTACTTTTGATGATTCTGGTGTTGCTATAGTGTGTGGTTCAGCACCTAATCCAGCTGTTTCTGGGACGGTATTACCAAGTCAAGCACTTTCTGCTTTTAACGGCTTAAATTCTGCTGGAACTTGGACATTGACGATTATCGATGGATTTAACATAGATGGAGGTTCGTTAAACAGCTGGAACTTAAACATATGTACAATACAGGCACTATCTAGTTCTGATTTTGAATTTCAAGATTTTGCATTGTTTCCAAATCCTAATAATGGAAGTTTTACAGTTAAATTTTTATCTGATACTTCAAATAATATAGCTATTAATGTCCATGACATAAGTGGAAGACAAGTGTATAATAATACTTTTTCTAATACAGGAACATTTAATCAAAATATAAATTTAGATAGGGTTCAATCTGGAATTTATTTAGTTTCTATTACAGAT
>JBBSUQ010000236.1:0-3701 GCA_038234235.1 Flavobacteriales bacterium | reverse complement strand
TCTTATGTTTTAGAACGCAATCGCTTGTTACAGTCTTCAAATGAAAACAATCCGATTGTTAAAAAAATGGAGGGACAGCTGACTTCATTAAAGAAAAGTTTGTCGGCAAGTTTAAACAACATGCGTTCGAACATGAAAATAAAATTGAATAAATTTCAGTCTGAAGAGCGACAAAATCAGTCTAAAATTGCGTCCATACCTGAATATGAAAGAGAATATCGTTCTATTGCCCGTCAACAACAAATTAAAGAAACACTTTATTTATACTTGTTACAAAAACGAGAAGAAAATCAGATTGCAATGGCTGCAACTTTGGGAAATGTTAAAATAATAGACGAGCCTTATTCTAATGGTGTTCCTGTTCCTCCAAAGAAAAAAATTGTATTTTTAGGCGCATTATTAATAGGTTTGCTTATTCCAATAGGTATTATTTATCTTAAAGATTTACTGGACAATAAAATCAGAAGTGTAAAAGATATTGAAGCTCTCAATTTACCTTATGCAGGTTACATTCCATCAAATGATTTAAAAACAGATATTGTAGTAAACGTGGATAAAGGTTCTGCCATTTGTGAAGCTTTTAGTATGTTGCGTACCAACATAAATTTCTTGTTACACGAAGAAACTGTTGGTGGCAAAGTATTGGCAATAACTTCATCAACCAAAGGAGAAGGCAAAACATTTATAGCATTAAATCTTGCAACTTCTATAAGTTTGACAGATAAAAAAGTGCTATTGATAGGTATGGATTTGCGTTCACCAAAACTGACACAACTTTTAAATTTACCAATTAATCAAGGTGTAACAAATTTCCTAATAGATCATAAGTTAAATTACAGTGAGCTTATTTTTAAAAGTAAGGACTATGAAAATCTTAGCTATATAATTTCAGGGCCAATACCACTTAATCCCAGTGAGTTATTGCATTCACCACGCATTAAAGAGCTTATTGAATCAGTTCGTCTAGAGTTCGAATATGTTATAATTGACACAGCACCGGTAGGATTGGTTGTCGATACGCAGTTAATTACACCTTTCGCTGACTTAACACTTTACATAGCACGGGCAAATTATGCAGACAAACGATTGATGTTAATTCCTCAAAATCTTTACAGAGAAAAGAAAATAAAGAAAATTGCCATGGTGCTTAACGATGTGAAAGAAAAAAACACACAAAGTTACTATGGTTATGGCTATGGATACGGTTACGGTGAAGCCATCGACGAAAAAAAGTCATTTTTGGATCGTTTGAAAAAACGATTCATGTAACGTACTAATCAATTCAATCTAAATCAATTTTTTCTGAAACCCAATCTATTGCTTTTTGCAATTCTGCATGGGGAAACGCTCGGAATGTCCCAGGTATTAAAATACTAAAAACTTTTGTGAAATTTTTGATACCCTCGCTGTCTGTTATGATGGCTGCCCTATTCCATTTCATGAAGTTTTTGATTCCCAATACCGCATCTTTAAACCAAGCTCCAAATGAGAAATTTTTGATTGAAGTATCCAAAACAATTAGATAATTTAATCTTCCAGTAGCTTCTACTAATCTTTTAACTTCCGGAAAAATAACATTGTCAAAATCCGTTTCGTTGATTTCTCCTGTCGCTTTAAAGCCAACCATATTTGGTGGCAAATCTGTTAATTTGGTTATCATGATATTTAAATTTTAAAAAAGTTTATTTAATCTATATTTTTATAAAACAGATTTGGTTTGGATTGGTTCACTGATTTTAATAGTAATAATCATTTAAACTAAAAAATAAAGTAGTTTTTAATTTTATCAATAAAATTCGATACAAATCAAAATATTCATACCAAACATTGAACTAAATCACTATTTTCGAACAAAATCAATAAAAACTAACTAATGAAAAAAATCTTAATAATTGCCGTAATCTTAAATTCCGTTTTATCTTTTGGACAAAACTTGAAACCAGATGCTTCCGAAAAGTTCTATTTTAATGTTTGGCCAACTGATATGAGATATTTTGAATTGAAAAATATTTTTGTGAAACCATTGTCAAATACAGATTTTGTTTACAAATCAAATCTTGAAGGTTCTTTAAACAACAATTATTACACGCTTGTTGATGCGCAAGAAAAATCTGATATTTATTTAGCATTTAAAACTGTGACTTACGTAGCAACTCCTTTACGAACAACGAGTAAGACAGAACAAAGAACTCAAAAAGATGGAACCAAATATAATGTTACGACTTATACTTCTGACATGACTTATAAATATTGGATAGAGATTTCAATGTATCTTGTGAGTGGTGAAAAAATAACTTCTTCTGTTAAAGAAAATAGCACAACCTATTCTGAAAGCAGCGAAAATAGAGATGCGTCCATAAACGCCGTAAATAAATTAGCCTCAAACGGTAATACTGCGGAAATTAAAAGTTTAATATACAATACAAGTCTTGCCATTCAAGATCAATACCTTGTGGCGAACAAATCAGTAGTTCCTTTTTCTTTTGGAATAAAATCTAAAAAAGAAGATTACACAGATTTTAATGAAGCTTCAGAAATGTTTAATAAATGGTTTAAATCAAAAAATTATGATCCAAATTCTGAAGATTTAAAAAATGCCATGACAATAATTGACAATGCGTTAACCGAATTAGATACCGAAAACAAAAAAGCCCGAATTGACAGTGAAGTTGGCGCATTGTGTTATTACTATAAAGCTTATGTAGCCTTTTTACAAGGAAATTTAGCGTTGGCAAATGAAAACATAATGAAGTCTGAAGAGCTGGATAAAAAATTACATTACACCCAACAAGATTTAGTAAATAATCTAACTAAAATGCAAACGAGAGGGATGTTTTGATTGAAAAATGAATTTACATTGGTTAAGTTTAAAAAAGCGTTCGGTTGGTGGACGCTTTTTTTGGTAAAAACGCATAAAATTATTTTTTATTCACCTGCACGCCGGAAGTTTCAGAAAATCAAATAACTAGTGCTTTAGTATTATAAAACTACTGGGTAATTTATAGATCCAAAATTAATCTTTCCAGCTGGCAAAATTTAGATAATTGTCGTATAATTGCAGATATAAAAAATTGTATTAAAACAATTTCACTACATATTATTTCTATTTACGAAAAACACCCAACATGGAAAATAACATTCAACTCTTACATACAACTTGGGAACAAACCAAAAAGACCAGTACTCAGCAGACAAGTTTAGATTCTATAAATTTTGATCAAATCACAAGTGAGATATTTAGTTTAGGTTCCTTTTATTATTATGTAATCGATTTTTTTGATATGAGCCTATCCCATGTCAGCAAGTCGGTGTATGATATTCATGGGCTAAATCCAGACTCAATCACTTTCAATGACATAATAAGTACAATACATCCAGATGACATATCTTTTGTTGCTCAAGCAGAAGAATCGATTGCTCAATTTTTTTATAATAATATTGGAAAAGAAAAATTGACCAAATACAAAACAAGTTACAATTTTAGGAGTAAAATGAAAAATGGTGAATATGGCATGCTAAACCATCAAGCATTAATATTGACACAAGATGAAAAAGGTGGTTTTGCAAAATCATTGAACATTCATACCGATATCAGCCATTTAACCAAAATCAACAATTACCAATTTTCATTAATCGGATTGCAAGAAGAACCTACCTACACCAATATCGATGTTAAAGTGGATTCTAAAAATCTCGATATG
>JBBSUQ010000235.1:0-3750 GCA_038234235.1 Flavobacteriales bacterium | reverse complement strand
TTCAACCATGGAAAAGAAAAATAATCCATGTAAGTATTGACCGAGAACACATTGTTGAACTTAATTTTCCAGCCTAAGAAAAGTCCTTTTTCATTTTGTGTATTTGATCCTTCAGAAAATCCGGCGTTGTAAAAACTGTAATAATCTTTGGCATAATCTCTATAAACCACACTCATCGTTACTTTGCTATCTAGCGCCATTAATAAGCCATACATCTGTGCCCAAGATCCATTGTGTGATGCCCGCGAAACTTCACCAAAAAGATTAATGTTCTGAAACACATAATTGTAATCTAAACTTGTTGTAACGGTAGATTTTCCTCTGAAATCAAATTGATTGTAAGGATAAATTGTTTTGGAATATGCTTGATTGTATCCTTGATAAACACCTGCCAAACCAATGTGCAAATTCCGTTTTGTGTAGCGAAGGTTGCTTCCAATTATTCTTTCCTGCAAGGCATTTTTTCTTGCTATTTCTGAATTTGTTCTGTGAAAACCAGTAAGATTAATACTCGACACAAATTCTAGTTCTTCTAAAAGTGAATCTGTAACAATAGTTGCATCGGCATTTTTTATAGATGCGAAAGAAGTAAGTGAAAAATTTTTGTAACCCAAATCAACACCAGCTCCTCTTAAAAATCTGTTTTCATCAACCGAAGTGTAAGGTTTTAACGAATTGGCACTCTTTTTTACTAAAGAAGGATCTGCAGTTTTCTGAAATGCATAACCCGACCAAAGATTGAGCCCCTGCCCAATTTGTACTTGATAATCTCCAAGTGCAACCGATTTTATATATTTTCCTCCTTTGTAAAATGCGTGTGCTGAATAGAAATCAAATCCTTTTTTTGAACCGTTTAAAAATGCTTCACCTGGATCTTTTTCTGCGGTAACTCCAACACTTAAATTTGTTCGGTAAGAATATCTCAATCTTGTGTAATAACGATCGGCATTTCCTTGATAATAAGTATTGCTTGACGCCAGAACAGAATCTGGAACATCATTATAACCCTTTTTATTTTCAGGAGTTGTTTGATAGCGAAAATAAGCTTCAAATTTTCCTTGTTTCAATGCTTCTTTTAGTCCGACATGTAACTGATCTAATTTATCATCAACTCTCACGAAAGGTAAAACGAGTTGTATTGTAATTAAATCCCAGTATTTTAATGTTTGCAATTCGTAAATGCTCAAAAGTTTACCGAACTGACTAATGTGGTTTAATAAATTATTTATTTGTAAATCTGTAAGCAAATTAAGGTCTTGTATATCTTCATATTTGGCAGAATTTAGATTCAACGGATGGTCATAAAAATAATTAAGATCGTCAAAAAGATTGGTTAAATCAATTTCTTCATTTTCACTTTGTTCCGCAATAAATTCTACTCTTTGCTGAATTATGGTATTTCGATCTTGCGCCCAAAGATTTTGAAAGGAAAAAAATAGAATTATTAAAATGGAATATCTTAGCATCTTTATTTTTTATCGAATAAATAATTGAAAGAAAGTGCGGGAGAAAAACCGAGTAGTTGATGGTATGCCGACGCAATGTCCAATTGAAAATTATGAAATTTATAACCGAAACCAACAGATATTTCTATAGGATTATTGGCGACACCTGTTCTTACATAAAAATTTTCAAAAGCCTCGTATTGCATTCCTCCTTTAAATCTAATTTTATAATCAATCTCTTTGTCGGCTTCTACTGTGAATGCTAATTTATTGGAAGGATTGTAAGTTGTGCCAATTCTAAAATTAGTGCTGAGTCTATCATCTTCGTAAGTGGAGAGTTTTGCTCTGCCAATATTGAAAACACTAAAACCAAATTTCCAACTTGCATTAATTTTAGCCAAAAATCCAAATTCAGCTGTTAAGGTATTTTTAGATCCATAATAAGTAGGCAATCTTATGCCTTGATAATTTAATTGAACACCAGCCGAAAGTTTTTCATCCAATTTCATGCTGTAACCCAAACCTGCTTTGTAAACTTTTAAATTTGTATTGCCGAAATTATTTGCTCCAAAAGAAAGTGCGCCGGTTTTAAGTTTGTAAGCAAATGCCAAACTCTGAGATTGTATTGCAGAAGATGCAAACCGATTTTGGTAACTAACACCTACCGTGGTTTGCGTAATATAACCCAATGCCCCAGGATTGTTGTGATAAGCCCAAACGTCTTCATTGTTTACAGATGCATTCGCCATTCCAATAGATGCAGCGCCGGTTGGATACAAGCCCTGAGCATTGCCATAATTTGAAATTAGAACGGGAAGTAGAAATAGTAAGAGAAATAGTAATTTATTCATTTTAAATATAGTAATGCGGGTTATTAATTTTTAATTTAATCTTTAAATAAACGTTTCAAGTCTGGACAAAGACTTTTGTCATTGTATTCTTCCTCTTCCATAAAATACCAACTTTCACCTTTATTGGTAGAAATTGCATAAATAAACACATTGACAAGGTCAACAAATTCGTCTGTGTTTTTATTGAAATCCATTCGGTATTTAACCTGAATAAGTTCGTTGTCT
Source organism: Flavobacteriales bacterium (assembly GCA_038234235.1). Taxonomy (GTDB): domain Bacteria; phylum Bacteroidota; class Bacteroidia; order Flavobacteriales_D; family Crocinitomicaceae; genus JBBSUQ01. The sequence continues at coordinate 1,229 of JBBSUQ010000235.1, read as the reverse complement.
TTTTCAATTCCCCTTAAAATATGGTTGTCTAGTTGAGAATTGTATTTCGGATTTTCGGCTAAATTATACCTCGTTTGAAAAACTGAATCTCCTTGATTTTTATATTTTTCAATTAAACAAGGCGCTTGAAAAGACACAAAAGAAAGTATTTTGTGGTTATTGCGTGCATTCAAATACGCCAACAAATCTTTGTGCAATTTTTCTTCTTGCTTACCATTGAGTTGACAACTACTTAGGATGAAAATAAAAAAGCTAATTCCAATAATCCATTTCATGGCATTGAAATTAGCAATTTCTTTTATAATGGGGGTATTATTAAATTATGAATTTACAGAATTGTTGTGGTGAATTTTTTTTCTGCGGTCTTTCCAATACTGCATAAGCGTAAAAGAAATGATCAAACCACCAGCTGCACCCTCCAATAACAAAGCTGCAGAAATTTCTAAAGGTGATAAATTATTACCCCAGAAAAATCCTTTTTCAATTTCTTCAAGACTCGCTGGATCCAGAAAATTTGTATAAATATAAAATCCTATTACTGATAAAGCAACAGCAACGATATTCACCATTAACAACATTCCGAAGTTTCTAACATATCCAATGTCTTCAACCTCATGCGCATTGCTTTTTGCTACCATATTGGTAAAAAGTACAGCGAAAATTACATTTACAAATCTTAATCCTTGTATTTGCTCCCAACCAAAAAGCTTCATGACGAAAAACCATGCGGTAATGCAGACAAACATAAAGATTCCTGCTTTTATAGATTTTGATATAATGTTCATGATTTTTGAGTTTTTAAATGAATTTTTTAAATGTATGTGTATTTATGACAAAGAAACATTAAATATGATACAAGGAATGTTCTTTAACAAAATTTAAATCTTTATTCACGTGAGATTTACTTTTTAATTTTGAATTAGGATAATGAATTCTAATATGTAAATCGAATTACAAATACACAATTTTTACCCTAATTGTATTTTTAGATGAAATTTTGTAGATTTGCTTAAAAAAAAACTATGAAAAATATCTTACTTGCACTTTTTATTACTTGTTCTTCGGCATATTTTGCTCAACAGACAGAATATAATGTAACCATCGGATCAACTTCGAGACACTATTATGTCTATCTTCCAGTTAATTACCAAGCTTCAGAAAATTTACCTGTTGTTTTTGTTTTACATGGTTTGGGTGGAAATGCTGCTCAAATGACTTTTGCAGGTTTT
>JBBSUQ010000234.1:0-3848 GCA_038234235.1 Flavobacteriales bacterium | reverse complement strand
CATAAATAAGGAAGGATTAGTTTCAGTTGAATTAGCAGAAATACCAAAAGTAGATGTTTTAAAAGAATCTTCATTTATAAAATATTTAAGTCAATGATTTTTTATAATTTAGCTCAAAGTCAGGAGACTTTGCGCAGCGGGTAAAATAAACAACCAAACTTTGCCTCATTTTATAACAGTGACTGTTGTAGATTGGGTTGATGTTTTTACGAGAAAAAGTTATAAAGATGTAGTTGTAGAATGTTTGGATTTTTGCATTAGAGAAAAGGCAATGTTTTTGTATGGGTTTGTCATTATGAGCAATCATATACATATGATAGTACAATCGAACGATGGTAAATTATCAGATTTGTTACGAGATTTCAAGAAATTTACAGCAAAAACAATTTTAGATAAAATAAAAAGAGAGCCTGAAAGCAGAAAAGAATGGATGTTGGAGCGTTTTAAATTAGCAACTAAAAGTCATTCAAGAAACATAAATTATCAATTCTGGCAATATGGTAATCATCCTGAAGAAATTTACAGTAAAAGATTTATGTGGTCAAAATTAGATTATATTCATCATAATCCTGTTCGTGCTGGTATTGTCGAGAAAACATCTCATTATATCTATTCCAGTGCTAGTAATTATGTTTCAGATTCTGGATTATTGAAAATCGAAAAAGCAGATATTCCTATTGTGGATGTTTTAAATTTGAATAATTTTACCAAATATAATGAATATTGAAACTAATAAAGTTGTAATGAGATATAGTAACGGGTACGAAGTCGGGAGACTTCGCACAGCCTTTATTGCATAATAAATTATTCGTAAATTTAAACTAATAACCACACTGACAAAGTGAAACAGTTCGCAGGCAAGAATTTAAGATCTATCATAAATTGTAAATTATAAAAATGTTAACATTAAATTAACATTCATATCATTTAGTTGTAGCAATTTTGCAAAAAAAATAACATCAAATGAAAGTTTTTAAAAAATTAATGCTTTTTGGGTTCTTTTTAATAGCAACTCAAACCATTTTTTCGCAATCAAAAATAACAGGAATAGTTGTTGATGGCGATTACAACGATCCTTTACCTGGTGCAAGTATTTTTGTAAAAGGTACTAAAGAAGGATCAACTTCTGGTTTTGATGGTAAATTTGAATTTACTACAACTGCGACTTCAGGAGAAATTGTAATATCTTATGTAGGATTTCAACCTGTTACCGTTTCGTTTAATGGAACAACTAATTTAGGTAATATTTCACTAAAAGGAAATGAAAATCAATTAGAATCAGTTGTTTTAATTGGTAAAGGAGTAATTGATGTTGCTAAGGACAGAAAAACCCCAGTAGCTTCTTCAACAATAAAAGCTGCTGAGATTCAAGAAAAATTAGGAAATCAAGAATTTCCTGAAATTTTAGTAAATACGCCTTCTGTATATGCTACAAAAGCAGGTGGTGGTTTTGGAGATTCAAGAATTAATATTCGTGGATTTGATCAGAGAAATATAGCTGTCATGATTAACGGGGTTCCTGTTAATGACATGGAAAATGGGGCTGTATACTGGAGTAACTGGGCAGGTTTATCTGACGTTACTTCTGCAATGCAAGTGCAAAGAGGTTTGGGTTCTTCTAAATTAGCTATTTCTTCTGTAGGAGGAACAATTAATGTTATTACAAGAACTTCAGAAATGAAGCAAGGTGGAGTAATTTCTTTAGGTGTTGCAAATGATAATTATTTAAAAACACAAGCTTCTTATTCAACAGGTAAAATGGAAAATGGTCTTTCAGCATCTGTTTTATTATCAAGAACACAAGGAAATATGTTTGCTGATGGTACAAATTTTGAAGGGCACAATTATTTTATAGCTTTTGGTTATGAATTAAATGAAAAGCATAATTTCCAATTTACATTTACTGGTGCACCACAATGGCACAACCAAAGAAGTTTTGCAAATACAATTCAAACTTATATTAAATATGGAGATCCAGCAAACAAAACGCCAAATATTAGATATAACTCAGATTGGGGTTACTTAAATGGTCAAGAATATTCATGGGTAAGAAATTTCTATCATAAACCAGTAGCTTCATTAAACTGGGATTATAAGATTAATGATAAAATGAAATTGACTACAGTTCTTTATGGTTCATGGGGTCGCGGAGGAGGAACAGGAAACATTGGTAAAAGTCCGTTCGCTTTTAAAACTGCAAATGGCTTAGTTCCTTTTGATGATTTTGCAGCTTATAATACAGGAACTTATTCATTTCCAAGTGGCAACAGTACAACTACTCTAGGAGCACCACTTGCACCTAATGCTGATGGTCAGTACATAACAAGTAGATCTACAGGTTTTACAAGAAGAGCATCTATTAATTCTCATGACTGGTATGGTGGAGTAATCAACTTAAATACTAAACTTACGGAAGAGTTAACTTTAGATTTTGGTGTTGACGCTAGAACTTATACAGGTTATCATTTTAGAAATATAAATGATAGATTAGGAGCTGATGGTTATTTGGATAATAGAGACATCAACAACCCAAATAGAGTATTGTATGAAACATATGCAGCTACTCCTAGTTGGAATCCTATTACAAACATTAAAAATCAAGAAAAAATTGAATATAACAATAATGGTTATGTAAGATGGTTGGGTGCTTTTACTCAATTAGAATATTCAACTGATAAATTATCTGCATTTGTTCAAGGAGCAGTTTCTCAACAAAGTTATAGTAGAGAAGATACTTTTACCTACTTAGAATCGGATGATTTATATAAAACTGATTTCGAAGCAATATTAGGAGGTAATATTAAAGGTGGAGCAAATTATAATATTGACGAAAGAAATAATGTTTTCTTTAATTCAGGATATTATTCTAAACAGCCTTTTTTTAATGCGGTTTATCCAAATAACCAATCAAAGTTAAATGAAAATTTAACAAATGAAAAGATATTAGGTTTAGAAGCAGGTTATGGTTTTAGTTCTCCATATTTTAATGCTAAATTAAATGTTTATTATACGTCTTGGAAAGATAGATATCAAAGAAGAGGAGATAACGATGTTAATAATCAAGGAGGTTACTTCGATTTTGCTGGAATTACAGAAATTCACTCAGGTGTTGAACTTGAATTGAACGCTAAGCCAATGGCAAAATTAGATCTTAATGCAATGTTCTCAATGGGTAATTGGGACTATAAAGGTAATGTAACCGCTAATAGATTTGATGTAAACAATCAAATTATTGGTACTGGTCAAACGTTATATTTAGATGGAGTAAAAGTTGGTGATGCTGCTCAAACAACTGCTTCTTTTGGAGCAAGATATGAAGTGCTAAAAGGTCTTAATGTAGATGCAAATTATAGATTTGTTGATAAATTGTATGCAGATATTAATCCAGCAAATTTCACAGTAGAAGATAATAAAGGGGCTCTTGAATTACCAAATTATGGTTTAATGGATGCTGGTATTTCTTATAAAATGCTAGTTGGTAAAGATAGAGATAAGTCGGTAAATCTTAGATTCAACATGAACAACGTTTTAAACGAGATTTATATTGCTGAGGCAAGAACCAATATATTTGCTGATGATAATGTAAATAATTCAAATCCTTCAGCAGGAACTTATGCTTCTAACGATAGATTGTATAATGGTGTAGCTGATGCTAACCAGGTGTTCTTCGGTTTTGGTAGAACTTGGAATTTTACAATTAGATATCAGTTTTAATACAAACAAAAACAATTTCATAAACCGTTTAACAACTTTTTGTTAAACGGTTTTTTTTATTTCTTATCTTTGTTACAATAACATTAAAACAAACAATTATGTACACAGCATTACAAACAGCTCATTCTATATTT
>JBBSUQ010000233.1:0-3928 GCA_038234235.1 Flavobacteriales bacterium | reverse complement strand
TCCGACTTTCGCTTGCCACCCTCCTTAATCCTCCCTCGAGGGAGGAGATTGAAATACGATTTTCTCCTCCCTTGAAGGAGGGCAGGGAGGGTGGTACGATGAGCTTTTTTAAAATTCCTTAAACCTCAATCAATCGTACTAAACCCTGCATAAGCATGTAAAACCTCAGGAATATTTACACCGTTTTCTGTTTGGTGATTTTCCAGTAAAGCCGCAACAATTCTTGGTAGCGCCAAAGCACTGCCGTTGAGCGTATGACACAATTGAGTTTTCTTGTCTTCGTTTTTGAATCTGAGTTTTAATCTATTTGCTTGGAAAGTATCGAAGCGAGAAACAGAACTAACTTCCAACCACTTGTCTTGGGCGGCAGAATAGACTTCAAAATCATAAGTCAAAGCTGAGGTAAATCCGGAATCACCACCGCACAATCTTAAAATACGGTATTGTAAACCAAGTTTTTCTAACAAACCTTTCACGTGTTCAATCATTTCTTCCAAGGCTTTTTCCGTATTGTCGGGATGTTCTATTCTTACGATTTCTACTTTGTCAAACTGGTGCAATCTGTTGAGTCCGCGTACATCTTTTCCGTAAGATCCGGCTTCTCTTCTAAAACATGGCGTGTATGCCGTCATTTTTATTGAGAATTTATCGTTTGGCAAAAGTACATCTCTGTATAAGTTCGTTAATGGAACTTCAGAAGTTGGAATCATGTATAAATCATCTTCTTTAATATAGTACATCTGACCTTCTTTGTCGGGCAATTGTCCTGTACCATAACCACTTGCTTCATTTACAACAAGTGGCGGCATAACTTCTTCATATCCAGCATTAGAGGCTTCTGCCAAAAAGAAATTAATCAAAGCTCTTTGTAATTTCGCTCCTTTTCCACGGTAAACAGGAAAACCTGCTCCTGTAATTTTCACACCCAATTCAAAATCAATTAAATTAAATTTTTTGCAAATATCCCAATGAGGAAGTGGAGTAAAATTAAATTTCGGCTCTGTTCCTTGTTCAAAAACTATTTCGTTGTCTAATTCACTTTTTCCAGCTTTAACCAAATCATTTGGCACGTTAGGAATTTGATATAATAAATTGGTAATGCGAGATTCCAAACTTTCCGTTTGAGTTTTCAGTGTCGCTTCTTTTTCTTTTAATTCGGTTGTTTGCTCTTTTGCCTTGTTTGCTTCGTCGCTTTTTCCTTGTTTAAATAAGTCGCCAATATTTTTAGAAAGAACATTTAATTCTGCCGCAATATTTTCCAATTCTGTTTTTGTAGATCGCCAATCTTGGTCAATTTTCAAAATTTCTTCAATAGGTGCTTGGGCATCAAAATTTCTTTTTTTCAAAGAATTAATGATTGTATCTTTTTCTATTCTAATGCGACTAATTTCTAACATGACAAGTAATAAATTGAGGGCGCAAAGTTAAATTAAAAATGTGTGTAATCATAAAAGTTAATGACAAATTGATTCAACTGTTCACAATTCAGATATCACCTCAAAACCTTTATAACTTCCTGTTACGGAAATTCCAATTATGTGTTTTGCAATGTTTTTCTCACGGAGTTTTAGGGCTATTTCGTTGATGGTTGCCCCACTTTCTACTGCATCGTCAATAATTAAAACTGTGTCGAACTTTTTTTGATCTGGGACTATGAATGTATGTTTTGCGTTGGCAACGCGTTCAAATAGTTTAGAAAGTGCCTTTTGGGGAATTGTAATTTCATTGCTGACTTTTTTAATATTGATTTTTGGTAAGTCGATTTGTAGTTCATTTTCCAAAACATCCATTATCTGCAATTTCCTTTGTATTGTTGGTGGAACGTACAAAATGGCATCAACTTTATGACTTTTAACAAAATGGCACATGCGATTTTTAATATCATCACCAATTATTTTCATCAATTTTTTATTTTGCCCTTGTTTTGCATAGTGCATCAAACAACCCAAACGAGTTTTGCCAAATCTTTCTATGGCGTAAAAATCAAGATAATACAATTCATCTACGCCAATTTCACCAATTCCTTTTGTGGAATTTAGTTTTTGGAGACCATTTATAAGGTGTTCACCATTGTAAAAAGCCAGGTATTTTTCTGGTTTCGATAAATTCCGAAATGGTTTTGTTTAGTGGAAGATTTTGATTTTCACACCAATATTGCATAGCTTTTAAGCCTGAAAGCCGATTTCCCAAAGCATCAACAAGCATAAAATGATTATTGAGAAATGCTTCCTCTTTATAAGAAATTATTGAGTCTTTTTCATCAAGATTTTCATTTGCTTGCTTTAGTGAATAGTAAACATGAGGAGCCGTTCCAATTTTGAGAATCTCTTCAGTATCTACAAGGTCTTTCACCAATTTGTGGGCATACTGTCGCGAAATAGAAAGTTCTTTTGTCAAATCATCTACAGAAGTTGCTCCTTTTTTCTTTAAAATTCCAATAATTTTTGCTCGAATTTTCAACGTTTATTTATTTTGTTTACAGTAAGCATGTTACTGTAAACAAAAGCACAGTTTAATTATTGATAAACAATATTTTGAAGTCATTAAAATTTATATGAAGAAAATAATAAATTTATATCAAATCTCTTTAAAGTGCCTTTGTTGTTATACAAAATGAGAATAAAACTTTCGCCCACAAAAAAAGGAGAAACATTAAATATTTCTCCTTTCAATTCTAATGAATTTTATTTTACTATGCCTCCGTTATTGCTGCTGCTGCAACTGAAACGAATGAACGGTTGTTTTTCTTTTTGCGAAATACTACTAATCCATCAACTAAAGCGTACAATGTGTGGTCTTTTCCAATTCCTACATTGTCACCTGGGTGATGTGCTGTACCTCTTTGGCGAACGATGATGTTTCCAGCAATTGCTGCTTGACCACCAAAAATCTTAACACCTAAACGTTTTGACTCTGATTCACGACCATTTTTCGAACTACCTACTCCTTTTTTATGTGCCATTATATTTTGTTTTAAACTACAAAGTGTAGCAATTAAAGACTAATACCTGTGATTTTAATAGAAGTAAAGCTTTGGCGATGGCCATTTTTCTTTCTATATCCTTTTCTTCTTTTCTTGTGGAATACAATTACTTTATCACCTTTAACGTGATCAAGAACTTCTGCTTTTACTAAAGCTCCACTTATAGCCGGGGCGCCAATACTGATTTTGTCTCCGTCGCCTGACAAAAGTACACGGTCGAACTCAACCACGTCTCCTGCTTTGGCATTTAAACGGTGCACATAAATCTTTTGATCTTTTTGCACTTTAAACTGCTGCCCTGCTATCTCTACTATTGCGTACATATAGCTACTTTTTTGTTTGTTATTAAAATATCCCCCTCCAGAATCATTTCAGGATTGGGAGGGCAAAGATAGAGATTAAATTTTATTTTGCAAATATAGAGGTTGGAAATTTTGAAATTAACTGAATTTAATTTTCTCTCACCACAATTTTAAAACTTACTATCGGTCATTTTTTACAATTTTAAAAAGAATATTTCAAAAAATCTGTTACTTCTATAATAATTCGAATTAAGTGTTTCTAAGGTTCAATTTATTAATTTAAAAAACTCGTATTATGCAAAAATTAATTTTTAAAACAATGTTGTCCATTTGCTTTCGGCAACATTATTTATTGGGAGTTCGGTAAATTTTCAAAAAGTTGCTAATGAAACTAGTGCTAAAGAAGTTTTAACTAGTCGTTTTGGTCAATGTAAAGGAACTGCTAAAAGCACTGGCAATAGATGTCAACATTGCGTTTCAAATAGTGGGGATTCTTATTGTTTTCAGCATAAATAATTCGATTAAATCTTTGCTGTGAATATTTCAAAGACATTTATTTTTCAAAAGTAAACGCAAAAACAAACGCAAAACAATCAGGTTTAAAATTATTTATTTCTTTTCGATTGAAGTCGAAGTTTCAATT
>JBBSUQ010000232.1:0-3936 GCA_038234235.1 Flavobacteriales bacterium | reverse complement strand
ATACATGGATCCGGAGCCAATTATGCCCAATCCGCCGGCATTAGAAACGGCGGAGGCAAGTTCCCAGCCACTGCACCATATCATTCCAGCTTGAATAATTGGATATTTTATATTAAAAAGAGATGTAATTTTATTCATTTAATAGAGATTGTTACGAAATTAAGATTTTCATTGCATTCAGCCATGTTTTATTTTTCAATTTCAGATATTTTTTTCCATGTTAATAATTTTTTGTATTTTGCTCTGTTTTTCTTGCATACTTATGAAACAATTTGGCATAATAATTCTACTTACAATTTTAACATTTTCTGCTAAGTGTCAGGAAATTGTGCATGAGCACAGTATTTTTTATTCTTTCATTGAAAACAAAGGTCAGTGGGATCCCAATGTTTTGTTTCAATCGAAATTTCAGGGAGGCAATCTTTGGATACAACAGCAAAAATTTGTATTTCATTTAGCAGATTATTCGCAGGTACATGATGTACACACTGGAGTTTTAGAAAATCCTGAGCCTAAAATTGAACAAACAGTAGTGCATTTAAATTTTCCTGGTTCAAACATAGTTACCAATATTACTAAATCTTATACCTCCAAAGAATATTACAATTATATGATTGGAAATGTTAAACAGAATTGGACTTCGGAGGTTAGGGGTTACGGTGAAGCAACCATGCATGAATTTTACAATGGGATAGATTTGAAATTAATTGAAAATTCAAATCAGTTGAAATATGAATTTCATGTTGCTCCGAAAATTGATCCTTCTGTAATAAAATTAGAATTCGCCGGAAATGAAAAACTGACAATTGATAAAGATGGAAATTTGATAATTAAAACCCGACTTGGAATTATAATGGAACAAAAACCTTATTGCTATCAAGTAAAAAACGGAAAAATTGTAAAAGTGGATGCTCAATTTAAAATTGACAATAATCAAGTAGGTTTTGTATTAGGAAATTATGATAAAAATATTGAGTTAGTAATTGATCCTGTCTTAATCTTTGCAACCTACAGTGGCTCAGTAACCGACAATTTTGGAATGACCGCAACTTATGGCTATGATGGTACAGCTTATACAGGAGGAACTATTTTCGGGAATGCTTATCCTACTCCAGATAATACGGCTTATGATGTAAATTCTAATTTTACAGTAGCCAATAATCCGACTTATGGAATAACAGATGTTTTTATTTCAAAATATTCACCAGACGGAACAACCATGCTTTGGACAACTTTTATGGGCGGCGGAGATGGCAACAATGGTACGGAAACAGTGCACAGTTTAATATGTGATAAAAGTAATAACCTTTATTTCTTTGGCGCTACCTCAAGTATTGATTTTCCAATTCAAGGCGGATACCAGGCAACACATGGAGGTGGAGCTAGCAATTTAAATTTTCTTCAAAATGGCGTGTATTTTACCAATCAGGGAACAGATATTTATGTGGCTAAAATTTCTGCCAATGGTCAAAATTTACTAGGCTCAACGTATATGGGCGGAAGTGCCAATGATGGTGTAAATTACAAAGTTACTGCTGGAAATTACAGTACAGCTGCGGCGTATGATTCATTAACCTCAAATTATGGAGATCAATTTAGGGGAGAAATCATGTTAGATACATTAGGAAATTGTATTGTTGCTTCTTGCACAAGATCTTCAAATTTTCCTACAGCAAATGCTTTTGATAATACATTAAACGGTCAGCAAGATGGCGTAATATTTAAACTTTCCAATAATTTATCTTCCCTTCAATGGTCAAGTTATTTTGGTGGCACACAGAATGATGCTTGCTACTCCGTTAAGATTGATTCTAGTTACAACATAGTTTTTGCGGGAGGTACTGTTTCTAATGATTTGCCCGGTGTTGGCGCAAGTTATCAAAACACATACAGTGGTGGAAAAGCAGATGGATATGTTTCTAAATTAACGCCTGATGGATTAAGTCTTGTGAAAACAAGTTATATTGGTACACCGAGTTATGATCAAACTTATTTTGTAGAAATTGATCGATTTGATAATATTTATTTGATTGGTCAATCTCAAGGCGGATTTTTTCCAGTTGTAAATGCAGCCTACAGTAATCCAGGTTCTGCTCAGTTTATTATAAAACTCGATCCTACAATGACAACAAATATCAATAGCACAGTTTTTGGGAATGGATCTGGCAATATTAATATTTCTCCTTCAGCATTTTTAGTTGATATTTGTGGCAATATTTATGTTTCTGGTTGGGGAGCAAATATATTACAATCTTCTCCTTTAAATGGAATGCCAACAACTGCTAATGCTTTCCAAGCTACTTCGCCCAATGGATTTGATTTTTACCTTTTTGTTTTAGAGAGAACTTTTAACAATATTTTATACGGTACTTATTTGGGTGGAAACCAAGCTGGAGAACATGTTGATGGTGGTACTTCGCGGTTCGATAAAAATGGTGTAGTTTACCAATCTGTTTGTGGTGGTTGTGGCGGATTTTCTGATTTTCCAACATCTCCAGGAGCATGGTCTGCAAATAACTTGAGCAGTAATTGCAACAATATTGTTTTTAAATTTGATTTTGAACTGATACCTAAAGCAGAATTTACGGCCAATAATACAATTGGTTGTGTAGATTTTTCTGTAACCCTCGATAATTTCTCTACAACTGGAGATTCATATCTTTGGGATTTTGGAAATGGAGATACAACATCACAAATATTTGAACCTACAATTATTTATGACACGCCAGGAACTTATCAAGTATTTTTATATGTGACAGATAGCGTTTGTTTGCTTACAGATACTGCATCAATCACTATAAATGTTTATGATTCTCTGCAACTTTCAGTTGGTCCCGATATATTTTTATGTGTACCAAATTCAATAACTTTAGTCGCGAACAGCAATGGAACAGCAAATAGTTTTGTTTGGTCAGAATCTATAACCTTCCCAGATACTCTTAACACCAGTATTTCTGATAGTACACTTACTATTACACCTTCGGGCAACACAACTTATTATGTTAAAGTTTCCAATGATGGATGTGACCGGATAGATTCGGTTGTGGTAAGTTTTGTAAGTAGTTCGTTAAGTTTAAGTTTAGGAGATTCAATTTGTGTAGGAGATTTGGCTACATTATCTGTAACAAATACAAATCCTCTAATAAATTTTAATTACACTTGGTCACCTGCCTCATCTATTGTGGGTCCAAATACCAATAGCACAGTTACGGCTAGTCCACCAGTGAGTTCATATATTTATATAACAGCAGACGATGGCAGTGGCTGTATCGTCCAAGACAGTATTTTCGTGCTGGTGAGCAATATAAATCCAGTTTTACTGCAGGCAATAGCATCAGATACATTGGTTGCAAGTGGTTCAACAGTAGTATTAACTGCGCAACCATCAGGATACAGTTATTTATGGACACCAAGTAATTTGGTAAGTTCTCCGACGTCACAGCAAACAAATGCAACAATAAATACTTCTACAACTTTTGTAGTATTTATATCTGACGGTATTTGTACCAAGTCGGCAAGTGTATTTGTGAAAAGTTTTGAATATGAATGTGCAGATCCATATTTGTTTATACCGAGTGGTTTCACGCCAAACGCAGATGGAGAAAATGATGTTTTGTATGTAAGGGGCAACGTTATTCAAGAAATGTTATTTAGAGTTTTTGACCGTTGGGGTGAAATGGTTTTTGAATCTACAGACAGAACTATTGGTTGGGATGGGACTTATAAAGGCAAGCAAATGGATCCAGATACCTATGATTATTATTTGAAAGTAACTTGTGTGGATAATCAAGAAAATATTATCAAAGGTAATGTTACCTTATTGAGGTAGGGTGGTTAATAATGATTGTATACGGGTCATGCCGTAGGGTCATGGCATGCCGTAGGGTCATGGCATGCTATGACCCTACTGGAAACTGAAAACGGGAACTCAAATCT
>JBBSUQ010000231.1:0-3958 GCA_038234235.1 Flavobacteriales bacterium | reverse complement strand
TTGTATGTCCCGAATTCAAAAATAACAAAAATTACTTACGTTCAATTTGTGCAGCCAATAAATAAATTACTGCCATGCGAATTGCAACCCCATTTTCTACCTGTTGAAGTATGATAGATTGGTCACTATCTGCCACATCACTAGAGATTTCAACACCTCTGTTAATTGGGCCAGGATGCATCACCGTAATTTTTTTTGACAAATTATTTAATATAGTTTTCGTTAAACCATACTGCATTGTATATTCTCTGAGAGATGGAAAATATTTTATGTCCTGTCTTTCGAGCTGTATTCTTAACATATTTGCGACATCACACCATTCTAAGGCCGCTATTAAATTGTGCTCAACTTTTACACCTAAGGTATTTATGAATTTAGGTATTAAAGTGGTTGGTCCACAAACCATAACTTCTGCACCCAACTTTTGCAGGCAATATATATTTGAAAGTGCAACTCGAGAATGGAGAATATCTCCTACGATTGCAACTTTTTTACCTTTTAAATCACCGTGTTTTTCACGAATACTGTAGGCGTCCAATAGTGCTTGTGTTGGATGTTCATGCGTGCCATCGCCAGCGTTTACGACCTTTGCATTTATTCTTTCAGATAAAAACTTTGCAGCTCCAGGGTTAGGATGTCGCATCACAACCATGTCCACTTTCATTGCTAAAATATTGTTTACAGTATCAATTAAAGTTTCTCCTTTTTTTACTGAAGATCCTGAAGCACTAAAATTTACAATATCTGCTGAAAGTCTTTTTTCTGCCAATTCAAAAGAAAGTTTGGTTCTAGTAGAATTTTCAAAAAATAAATTTGCAATTGTAATATCTCTAAGTGAAGGCACTTTTTTGATTGGGCGGTTAATTACTTCTTTGAAACTATCGGCAGTTTTAAAAATAAGTTGAATATCTTCACTCGTAAGATTTTTGATCCCTGTAAGATGTTCTACACTTAAATTATCCATTTGTATCTTGATTATACATTATTACCTTATCTTCTCCTTCAATTTCTTTCCATTCAACAGAAACCCGTTCTGAATTTAGGGTATCTATCGTTTTTCCAACATAATCGGCTTGTATGGGCAAATGTCTTTTAAACCTTCTGTCTATCATGCAAAGCAGTTCTACAGATTGCGGTCTACCAAAACTTAGCAACGCATCTAAACCAGAACGAATAGTTCTACCTGTATAAAGCACATCATCTACTAAAATAATGCGTTTGTTTTCTATTACAAAATCTATATTAGTTGCACTGGGCACCAAAGGTTTTTCGCGTCTTCTAAAATCATCACGGTAAAAAGTAATGTCGAGATTGCCACAAATTATTTCTTTCTCTAAAATTTTCTCTAAATGTTTTTGAATTCTATAAGCAACGTTAACTCCGCGAGGCTGTAAACCTATTATTACTGAATTCGAGAAATCTGAATGATTTTCAATTAATTGGAAACAAAGTCTATTAATAGTTAATTCTACATGTTTGGAATTAAGTATTACTTGTTTGTCCATCGCTGTAAAAGTAATTATTAATTGTTAATTATCAATTATCAATTTGTGAATTATTAATTTGTGTTAGCTGTAATCGATCTGTCTTTAGTTAAATCCTTTCCGACGAATTTCAGTTAATAATTTACAATTAAAAGTTATTTTTTCAAGGACAATTTGGTGGATTTAATAATACTTGTAATAATTTTCATAACTTCTATGGCACCTTTTTCAAAATTTTTAAATTCTACATCAGTTATATATTTGGTCGTGTACAATAATTCCAACCAATAAATAGATTCATTCATTTCCTTTTGTACAATTGCCAATTTATGAATAAAATCGGCTTTAGATTGTGCACGCTCAGCCTCACGCACCATGACGCCGACTGATGTTCTGCTTCTGAGTAATTGTTTAGACATAACAAATTCTCTTCGCTCGACTAATGTTTTATACAATTCCACCATCAAACAGCGAAATCAAAACTTTTATTTTTTACAATATTTTCTTTCATGTTTTTAAGTAACATTTATCCGTTAACAATTAACAAGTAACAATTAACAATTGAAAATTATCCATTAACCATTAACATTTATATTTCAAAATTTCAGATCTGCCTTTTTTAAAAATCTTATTAGATGCTTGCAAACCTTTTCTCATTTCGCGTTGGGTTTCAATTGGCAAAGCAGCAATATCTTGGCATTCAGTTGAGCAACAAGATGATAAAGATTTTGCACATTTTTCACACTGTATAAATAATAAGTGGCAAGCCTCATTGGCGCAGTTCGTATGCGTGTCTGCCGGCGAGCCACATTGGTGACAAACAGAAACAATATCGTCCGTTATGCGCTCACCACGGCGTTCGTCAAATACAAAGTTCTTACCAATAAATTTATTTTCTAAACCTTCAGCCTTGCAATCGTTGGCATATTTTATAATTCCGCCTTCTAGCTGGTGCACGTTTTTAAATCCTTTGTGTTTAAACCAAGCAGATGCTTTTTCGCAGCGTATTCCGCCAGTGCAATACATTACAATGTTTTTATCTTCTTGTCCCTTTAAAATTTCATCTTCAATAAGTGGTAATGAATCTCGGAAAGTATCTACATCAGGCAAAATGGCGCCCTTAAAATGTCCGACTTCACTCTCATAATGATTTCTAAAATCTATTAAAATAGTACCTTCTTTACTAGTAAGTTCATTAAATTCTTTGGCGTTGAGATGCGTTCCTTTGTCTGTAACATCAAAATCTTTATCATTCAAACCGTCGGCTAAAATTTTGTTGCGCACCTTTATCTTCAATTTCAAAAAAGGAAACTCCGCTTCCGATTCATCAACAGCAATATTCAGCCGCAAATCTTGCAGAAAACTCACAGAATCAAGAAATTCTCTAAAAAGTTCAAACTGCGAAATCGGCACACCAACTTGAGCGTTAATTCCTTCATGTGCTACATAAACTCGCCCAAGAACAGATATTTGCGAAAAATTAAAGAATAAGAAATCTCTAAAAAGCGTCGGATTTTCAATTATATGATATATATAAAACGAAATTGTCATGTACTGTTGTTTAGATTCTTTCAACCGCACAAGCAATTCCTCTTTATTATAAGTATTCCACAGTTGCATGCTATGTTTATATTTATGATATTAAAAAGTTTGTAAAGGTATTAATAAAAGGGGAGAGGTTGAAACAGGTAGCAAATATTCAGTTCAATTTCTTGTTTAAAACAACGTAGATTTCTCATTTAATACAGGCATTATATAATTTTTAAACGTTATTTCTTTTGGGCGCCCTTCCTAATGTTTTTCTTAAAGTTCAATGTGTTTAAAAAATATTCATTCTAAAAACATTAGAGAGTCAGGCTTTCCGCTATATCTTTTGCTCGTAACTCGCAAAAGGATGACGCTACAATCCTTGGCGCGCTTTGCTGAAATAAAAAATAGTCTAAACTTTAATTTTCGTCATCAACCTGATTTTTGTGATTAAATATCGAAATCAAACGAATGATCTAAATCCTAAAAATCAAAGTTTAGACTATTTTTTACATATCAAATGTAAGATTTTTGTGTCGCTTTTTTTTGAACCAAGCAAAACAAAATTTCACTAGGTTTGTTATCAAATCTACAGACAAATTATAACATGAGAAATATTCTAAAAATCGCATTGGTATTAATAATTATTGCACTGGGTTTCACCATTGCTTATGTTGGACGCTTCTTTTTAATTCCAATTGCACTTGCTGGTACTTTTGCACTTATGGTAATGCCAATTTCTCGCTGGTTAGAGAAGAAAAATGTTCCTCATTGGCTAGCAACCTTGTTACCTGTATTAATGTTATTTGCTTTCTTAACAGGTTTGATATTATTAGTGAGTATGCAAATTAGTGCACTGAGCGCTCATTTTGATAAAATGTATGAAAGATTTACTGAATTATTTAGCTCGGTGCAACATTATATCAGTAAAAATTTAGGCATTGGAG
>JBBSUQ010000230.1:0-4027 GCA_038234235.1 Flavobacteriales bacterium | reverse complement strand
AAGCTAAAATTCAGAGAACAATTGTGACCATTCACGCAAAAAGTGTACGTTCAGCCAATGATTTTGCATTGCCAGAAAAACTTAAAGAATTCATCAAAAAATTACCAGAAAATTCAAAGGTGAGTTTGGTGGTTTTTGGTAATCCATTAATGACAAATAATTTCGATAATTCTAAATTTTCTTCGATAGTTGTGGCTTATGAAAATCATCCATTATTGCAAGAGCGCGTTAGTCAAATGTTATTTGGAGCTTTGCCAATTAAAGGAAAATTACCAATCACTTTAAATGAAAATTACAAAAGAGAATATGGTTTGGAAACCAAAAACACCGGTCGTTTAAGATTTGAAAATCCTGATTATTTCGGAGTTTCTGAAACCAAATTAAAAGAAATTGATGCCATTGCATTGAAAGGAATTGCGGATGGAGCTTATCCGGGTTGCCAAATAGTGGTTGCATATAAAGGTGTGATAATTTATCAGAAATCATTTGGCAATCATACTTATGGCGCTAAAACTCCAGTGAGAAATTATGATTTATATGATATTGCTTCCATAACGAAAGTAGCAGCTTCTACTTTTGCCATTATGAAATTAGAATCAGAAGGTAAGTTTTCTACCGATAAATATTTAAGAGATTATATTCCAGAAGTTGTGGGTGAAACGCCTTATGCCAATATAAAATTGAAAGATATGTTGACCCACCAAGCAGGACTAAAAGCTTGGATTCCATTTTACACAAAAACTTTGGTAAATGGTGAAATTGATCGCAGTATCTATGCTAAAACTTACTCTAAAGAATTTCCCTTGGAAGTAGCGCCACAAATGTTTATGCGCGCAGATTTTGTTGACAGCATGTACGCCAAAATTGTCAGTTCACCACTAGGACCTAAAAAGTATTTATATTCTGATTTGGGCTATTACTTCATCAAAAAAATTGTCGAGAAAATTACGCAACAAGACTATCAAGATTACCTTGGTTCACTTTATGCCTCTATGGGATTAAGAACAATGGGCTATAATCCGTTGAGAAGATTTCCACTTTCAGAAATTGTTCCTACTGAAAACGACAAGATTTTTAGACATCAACAAATTCAAGGTTACGTGCACGATCAGGGAGCTGCAATGTTGGGCGGAGTTGGCGGACATGCCGGAATATTTTGCAATGCTACAGATTTGGCTTCCTTCTTTCAAATGTTATTAAACAAAGGACAATATGGTGGCATTCAATATTTAAGTCCAGAAGTTGTTGCAAATTATACTGCTTGTCAGTTTTGTCCTGGCAACAGAAGAGGAATTGGATTTGACAAACCCGTAACGAACTTATCTGGCGGACCAACAAGTTCATTGGTTTCTTTAAAAAGTTTCGGACACACAGGATTTACGGGAACAATTGCCTGGGCTGATCCGGTTTACGATATTAATTATGTGTTTTTATCAAACAGAGTTTATCCTGATGCAGAGAATTGGAAAATTGTGAATCAAGGAATTAGAACACAA
Organism: Flavobacteriales bacterium; assembly: GCA_038234235.1. Classification (GTDB taxonomy): domain Bacteria; phylum Bacteroidota; class Bacteroidia; order Flavobacteriales_D; family Crocinitomicaceae; genus JBBSUQ01. The sequence continues at coordinate 2,531 of JBBSUQ010000230.1, read as the reverse complement.
ATACAAGAAGTTATTTACAAAGCTTTAAAAGGCAAATAAAAATTTTAAATGAAAATAGGAATTGTTTTGTACCCAACATTTGGCGGGAGCGGAGTAGTAGCAACAGAATTAGGAAAAGCATTGGCTAAAAAAGGCCATGAAATTCATTTTATAACCTATTCACAGCCAGTTAGGCTCGGTAGTTTTAGGGAAAATATTTTTTACCACGAAGTCGCGGTCAGCGATTATCCACTATTTGAATATCAACCTTACGAAACCGAATTAACAAGTAAAATGGTAGATGTTGTGAAATATGAGAAATTAGATTTACTCCATGTACATTATGCCATACCCCATGCAAGTGCGGCTTATTTGGCCCAGCAAATTTTAGAATCGCAGGGAATAAGAATTCCATTTATAACTACTTTACATGGAACCGATATTACTTTGGTAGGAAAAGATGCGTCATTCGAACCCGTTATTACATTTTGTATTAATAAATCGAATGCTGTAACTGCAGTTTCGGAAAGTTTAAAGAATGATACTTACATGCACTTTGAAACCAAAAGAGAAATATTAGTAATCCCTAATTTCATTGAAGTAAAAGACATCTTGCCAGAAGTAAATAAAGAAAAAAGAAAAATATACGCTAAAAAATCTGAAAAAATTATTTGTCACGTTTCCAATTTTAGAAAAGTGAAAAGGGTAAAAGATGTAATGAAGGTTTTTGCAAAAGTTAATGCCCAAATTCCAGCTGTATTATTGTTAGTTGGCGATGGTCCCCAAAGAAGCAGTTTGGAGAAACTTTGTAGAGAGCTAAGTCTTTGTGATAGAGTAGTTTTCTTAGGAAAATTGAGAGATACTGAGGAGGTTTTGAGATTGTCAGATTTATTTATTCTTCCTTCAGAAACCGAAAGTTTTGGTCTGGCAGCTTTAGAAGCTATGGCTGTTGGTGTTCCAGTTGTAAGTACAAATACAGGCGGTTTGCCCGAAGTTAACAAGCATGGGTTTTCAGGATATATGAGTTCGGTTGGCGATGTTGAAGATATGGCTATCAATGCAATTAAAATTTTGGGCGATCCATTGATTTTAGAAACTTTTAAGAAAAACGCACATGAAAATGCCAAAAAATTTCAGTTGAGTAAAATTCTTCCTTTGTATGAAAATTTGTATCTTTCAGTTCATAAAAATTACTTACATGAAAAAACAGCAACTATTTAAATTATTTTGGCTATTGGTTTTAGTATTTAATACTGGAGTCAACTGCAGTAATAAACCATCAAAAGAAAAGAAAGTATTTCAATTTGAAGCGGGTGATATCTTATTTCAAAATGGTCAATCAAGCCAATGTAAAGCCATATCTGCTGCTACACATTCAGATTATACCCATTGTGGAATTGTGTTTTTAGATGACAACGGCAAACCTTACGTAGCTGAAGCTGTGCAACCAGTTTCTATTATTTCGTTAGATAATTTTATTTCCAGAGGTTATAAAAATCAATATGTTGTTTATCGCTTAAAAGATTCTGAAAAACTCAATGACAGTTTAGCAGGTATAATGCGCAAATATGCGAGTTCTCAAATTAATAAAAACTACGACATAACTTTCCAATGGAGCGATAGCGAAATGTATTGTTCAGAATTGATTTGGAAAGCCTATCATGAAATTAATATAGATTTATGTCCGACTAGAGAACTACAAGATTTTGATTTGACATCTCCCTTGGTTCAGAAAACCTTACAAGAAAGATACGGAGATAATATTCCTTATGAAGAAAGCGTGGTTGCTCCAAGTGATTTATTGAAATCGACAATGTTGGTTGAGGTTTATAAGCAGTGATGTTTAATTTCACCGAATAATTATAAATTTATACATTAAACTACATTCATGAGCGAAATAAAAAATATTTTTCAAAAGGAAGTTACCGATGAGGTAATTGAAAGAATTAATACGCTAGAGCCAACTAACAAGCCAAATTGGGGAAAAATGACAGCCGATCAAATGTTGGCACATTGCAATGTTACTTATGAGTATTTGTATACTGACAAGCACGCAAAACCCAAAGGATTTAAAAAATGGATGCTCAATACCTTTGTAAAGAAAATTGTGGTAAGCGATAAACCGTATAAAAAAAGTAGTCCGACTGCCCCAGAATTTAAAATGATTTCCAGTAAAGATTTTGGTTTAGAAAAACAAAGATTAATTGATCATTTGAAACAAACGCAGGAACACGGAGAACAGTTTTTTGATAACAAAGAGTCTCATGCATTTGGCAAACTGAATAAAAATGAATGGAACAATATGTTTTACAAACACTTGGACCATCATTTGAAGCAGTTTGGGAAATAAAGAAAGGATAATTCTTCCATTTAAATAAGTTATTTCTTCCCATCAAATCCCGTTAGGAAAGCCACCGATAATTCTTACATTCAAATTAGATATTTCTTCCCATCAAATCCCGTTAGGAAAGCCACCGATAATTCTTACATTCAAATTAGATATTTCTTCCCAACAAATCCCGTTAGGAAAGCCACCGATAAATCTTACATTT
>JBBSUQ010000229.1:0-4034 GCA_038234235.1 Flavobacteriales bacterium | reverse complement strand
GTTGGATACAAAAGAGGGCGGAAGCTATTTTGAAAATGTTCAGCGCCTTGCAAAATGGCGTACAGCTGAGAATTATGCCAAAATAAACAAACCGGTAGATAAGACCGAATGGGGAATGTCGCCACAGACCGTGAATGCTTACTACAATCCTTCGTACAACGAAATTGTATTTCCAGCAGCAATTTTGCAACCTCCATTTTACGATTACAATGCAGATGAAGCTGTGAATTATGGCGGAATCGGCGCAGTTATCGGACATGAAATTTCTCATGGTTTTGATGATTCTGGAGCGCGATATGATGCCGATGGAAATCTTGTAGATTGGTGGTCAGAAACAGATCAAAAGCAATTTGCGGCGCTTACGGGTGCTTTGGCAGATCAATACAGTTTGCTTGAGCCGGTAAAAGGTACTTTCGTTGATGGTAAATTTACACTTGGCGAAAATATTGGAGATCTTGGCGGTGTTAACGCTGCTTATGATGGACTTCAACTTTATTTAAAAGAAAATGGAAGACCTGCAAACATTGACGGTTTTACGCCAGAACAGAGATTCTTTATTTCGTGGGCAACGGTCTGGAGAACCAAAATGCGTGACGAAGCGATCAAAAATCAAGTAAAAACTGATCCGCACTCGCCAGGAATGTATCGTGCTTATGTACCATTGCAGAATGTTGCTACCTTCTACGAAGCATTCGACATCAAGCCGGGAGATAAAATGTATGTGGCACCAGACAATCGTGTGACTATTTGGTAAATTTCGATCTTCTCTTTAACAAATATATGAAGATGCTGGAGATGAAAAAAATAAGGGAAACGTAAAAATAACTTATAACATAATATGTATCATAAAAGTTTAATGTGAGCATTAAATCTGAATTAAAGTATAAAATCAATGCGATTACACCTATTGCGATCATAAAATATTTCAAGAAATTCATGGCTTGTCATTTTTAAAAAAAGCATTGTACAGTGTAAATTTTCCGCTAAGAATACTTTCGAAACTAACTCTAGGCAAAATAATCTTCGAGAACTCTTTTGGAAAAGCATTAAGATGAAGTTGATTCTCTAGAACATTTACAATTTTTTCAATTTTTTCAGAATATTTTGCACCGAGCATTTTAAGTTGTATGGGTTTAAAACTTTTCCACTCAAGTGTTTCTGCATCAACAGTAATTTCAGATGCTTCAATACAGAAAACAGGGAAAATGTAGCTGATATTTACTTTTATTTCATAAACCATTGATTTTTCATAGATGTGATGTTCCAATGTCAGACATCTATCCATAGAAATAATTGATTGTTTGTCAGAGAAGATTACGTTGGAAGCGGAAAACGTGGAAACTATTTTTTCAGAACTTCCATTAGTTTTAAACCGGTTATTAAAGATCACAAGTCTTTTGAATTCTGGAGATTTCAAATACTGCTCTCGCTGCGAATATGAGTCAACACTTTTAGGATAAAAAAGACCTGCGATATTTAAATATATTTCTTGCATTCAATTACAATTTCCAATCCCTAAAAAGTTTGTTTGGTATGGTGTGGGCACCACTGAATAGGATGAGGCATTAAAATTAATTATACCACCTTTCGTCTTATCTGCGTGATTTTTTTTAGCTTTTTCCTGAAAATATGTATCAATCATCATTGGAGGTATTTTTCGCCCTTTATACTTATTAATAGTCTGATTCATAGACATAAGTAATGCTTGTGCCGAAAGATAGCCAGCTCTACCGGGCGTGATGGAAGGATTGGGGGCAGGCGGATTTATTTTGCAGCCAAATAAAGTGGCGGTTGGAAATGGTACTAAAAATGCTCCAAGCCCATTTGGACCTAGTATTATGATATTAAAGTGAATATTAGTTAATGCTGCTTCTTGCCAATTTTGACCAGTTTGAACGAAATTAAAACTTTCACAGTCAGGTCCATTTTCTTCAGTATCTTCGTCCGAGACATCATCTAGTTCTGGATAAAGAATATTGCTAACAAATTCCGCTGATATTGTCTGACTTTCAAAATTATACCCATAGATAGTGTAATTTTGAGCCACAGCCAGAATTATCTTCTTGACCAATGCGACCACATTTGACGTATAATTATTCGCTTCTAAATAATTTACAATTGTTCGTTGCGATGGAAAGCTTAGATCGTTCCACCCAATGAGTTCCCCAGAACTCAGATTAGTAATAAAATCTGCCAATTCTTCCGTCATCTCTAAACAGTCTGAGCACGAAACATAATTTGTGTTGATATTTGGAAAAGATCCTCCATGAACACCAGTATTATAAAATCCGTTTCCGCCGAAATTGGACGGCGGATTTCCAGCTCCACCTCCACCGCCGCCCATGCAATTAAGATCTATAGTCCAAACGGTATAGGTTTCATCCCAGGGGGTTCCTACGCAGCCATTACCTAGATCTCCATTGTCCATTTGTGTGTTTCCATTGGCATCTCTACACAAATGTACTGTATGTGTAACGGATGTAGCACAAGGACCCGCTACAAGTTTTGAGTCAGTTTCGAGATCCATTATCGAAGTTGGTTTCGTGTCTTCAATATGACCTGCCGCCTCCATCACGGCAAGATCTTCTTGTCTATATGCGGCAATAAATGGAATGAAGCTATCAACACAATTTTTCGAATAGAGTACTAGATTGTGCTTAGTATCGCTTTGTGAATAACTTTGGACATGCATTGTAAGAGTCAAATCACCTCCTCGAATTATTTCTACAATTTTTGTAGTATCGATGTATACACCGAAGTAATTAGTAAACAAATCTTTGTTTGTAGAGCCTACAGGAAAGTTTTTTGATATAGCATCTTTAGCTTCGTCAGTAAATTTCCGATTGTTAAGTAGGTCTGCATAACTGACATATCGCATCTTGACATCGGAGGAGAAATGTTCTTGCACATTTTCATTTTGAAAATTTTCGTTTTGGCACGAGCCTAGTGCTAAAAAAGCAAGAAAAACCAATAGCGGATGCATGTGTAATTTTTTCATTTTTAATAAAGAATGTTATATGTTTATAATTATTAGCATTAACAATGGTTAAATAATTGTGAATGCTTTTCAAAGATAGAGTATATAACTTCCTAAAAAGAATGTTAACATTAACTTTATGTTAAGGATGTCATTGAGTATTATAATACTTGGAATAGATATACACACAATCGACATTTAAGTAATCAAATTAATTTAAATGTCGTTATGAAACAGAAACCGAAAATCCCTCTCCAAATTCGATGCAACAATCTTATTAACCTTTGAGGAAGAAAATCTAAATTCCGGAGGTGGAATATTTAAGGAAAGACATTTTTGGATATAATATTCAGCTTTAGGTGGATGTGATGGATGAACCCCATGAATTATTTTTTGAAAAATATTTTTCTTTATGATAAATTCCATAATTGAAATGCAATCTTTCAAATGGATGAGATTAACTGGCGCATCTGGATTTGAGACATTTGTTTTTCCCGAAAGGGTTTTGGCGGGATTTCTGTCATCACCTATCAAACCTCCAAAACGCAAAATTGTGGTTTCAAAAGATTTACTTTTCTGCAGCATTTTCTCAACTTCCAACAATTGATTTCCAGAATCACTGTCAGGTTTTGGAATAGAATCTTCGTCAACATCGCCGGCATCATCTGAGAAAACCGAAGTTGAACTAACGAAAATCAACTTTTGAACACTAGAGTTTTCGACAATAGGGATAAGCAATTTCATTTTGCCTACAAAATTCTCTGGATTTATGGTTCTAAGTTTTGGCGGAATATCAATTATTAGCAAATCAATATTCTTTAAAAATTCTTCGATATTTCCGTCAATACTTTTTTCGTTCAACACGACTATAAAAGGCGAGACACCCAAGTTTTCAAGAACTTCAATTTTATCTGCGGATGTTGTGGTGCCGCGCACTTGAAAATTATTCTGTATCAATCTTTCTGCCAATGGAAGACCCAACCACCCGCAACCTAAAATTCCGATTTTTGCTTTTTCCATTATTAAACATTTAAAAAGCGCACTGAAACTATGGCAG
>JBBSUQ010000228.1:0-4052 GCA_038234235.1 Flavobacteriales bacterium | reverse complement strand
GAATCAAAATTTTTTTAATCGTTTACAACGGTTAGTTTTTGTTGGAATTTTACGTTGGATCAAATTTTTTTAATCGTTTACAACGGTTAATTTCTTCGAGATTTCTAAGTTAAATCATTTTTTTTTAATCGTTTACAACGGTTAATTGTCGTTGGAATTTTACCGTAGAATGACCACTCAGATTACATAAAGATAACTATATGTAAAATCATTATTCTTGTCCTGTAAATAGCATCTTTAGTTAAAACCGCGTGAAGGATTGCAACGGCAGCTCCATTAATTCGCTTTTTTTGCGGATTGATGGACTACAGTGGAAAGCCTGGTTCTCTGTAAATAAAGTGAGGCACGATCTTTATTTACAGAAACACGCCCAGAAATTTATTTTATATTTCACCCTAAAACTTTATATTTGCAGGTAAACTATTTTTTATATGAAGGTAAATCCTGAATACGATTCAAGAGAAAAATTATTGGAACTGTACAACAAACCTTTGCTAGAACTGGTTTTTGAGGCAGCAACTGTACATAGAAAATATCACAATCCGAGAGAGGTGCAAATGTCTTCTCTTTTGAGTATAAAAACTGGTGGATGCCCGGAAGATTGTGGTTATTGCCCCCAAGCTGCCCGTTACCACACGGATGTTGAGGCACAAAAATTAATGAGTGTATCATCAGTCGTTGAACAAGCTAAAAATGCCAAAGAAAATGGTTCGTCTAGACTTTGTATGGGAGCTGCGTGGAGAAATGTGCGCGACAATAGCGATTTTGACAAGGTTGTAGAAATGGTGCAAGCTGTGAATGATCTTGATATGGAAGTTTGCTGCACACTCGGAATGTTAAACGAAAATCAAGCTAAAAGATTGAAAAACGCTGGACTTTTTGCTTACAACCATAATCTTGATACTTCAAAAGAATATTATACCGACATAATTTCTACAAGAGAATACGAAGATAGACTAGAAACTATTGACAATGCTAGAAAAGCTGGATTAAGTGTTTGCTCAGGCGGAATAATTGGGATGGGAGAAGCGGTTGAAGATAGAATTGGTTTGCTTTGGTCATATATGCAAATGCCAGTGCCGCCAGAATCTATTCCGATAAATGCTTTGGTTGCGGTGGAAGGGACGCCGATGGCAGAGCAAAAGCCAATTGAACAATGGGAAATGATAAGAATGGTTGCCACAACAAGAATTGCTTTTCCAGAATCTGTTGTGAGACTTTCTGCTGGTAGAACTAAAATGAATATGGAAGGACAAGCTTTGTGTTTTATGGCAGGTGCAAGTTCAATTTTTGCCGGAGATAAGCTACTTACGACTCCAAATCCAGAGTTTAATGAAGATAAAGCTATGTTTGAGATTCTTGGATTGATACCTAAAAAAGCCTATGCTGATGGTGAGAAACCTGTTAGCAATCCTGATGAAATTATTGAAGAGAAAAAACGCAAGACTATTGAAAGAGAAAAACAATTGGTCGATGCCAGAGAGAAAGGTACAAAATCTAATTCTTTTGAACCTAGAAAAGTTTCTACCGTAACTGCGGAATAATTGAAAAATAAACTTCAAGAAAAATTAAATAAAAGGAAACAGGAGGGGACATTACGTTCCCTTTCTGATTTTACAAAAAACATTGATTTCCAATCTAATAACTATTTAAGTTTAAAGTTTAAGTTAAACAAGAAAGTTGTAATTTGTGAACAGACAAGTTCGAGGTTAATTGCTGGAAATTCTATTAAGAAAGAACAAATAGAAACTGAATTAGCTGATTTTTATGTTGCAGAAAGTTCGCTGGTTTACAATTCTGGTTACATTGCCAATTTAGGTTTTTTCTCAAGTGTTCCGGAGAAAGAGGATATTGTATTGTACGATCAACACATACACGCAAGTATCCGCGATGGTTTACGCCTGGGTTTGGCAAAATCTTTTGGTTTTGAACACAATAGTTTAGAAGATTTAGAGCAAAAGCTTAAAAAATATTGCCTTTCGGCAGACAATTTAAACGAAAGAATTATTTATGTTGTCACCGAAAGTTTGTTCAGTATGCATGGTGACATGGCGCCTCTCGGAAAAATTTCTCAACTATGCGAGAAATATGGTGCGTATTTTATTGTAGATGAAGCTCATGCTTGCGGGGTTTTTGGAGAGCAAGGCAGAGGATTGGTACACGCTTTTAATCTCCAAGAAAAAGTATTCGCAAGAATTGTAACGTTTGGCAAAGCTTATGGCAAACATGGCGCAATAATTTTAGGATCAAAAGCATTAAGAAACTATCTTATCAATTTTTCACGACCGTTTATTTATACAACTGCGCCCAGTTTGACTTTTTTTAAGGAAATTCAATCTGCAGTATTTCATAAAAAGTTATTTAAAAAGCAAATTAAGCTGCAAAAAAACATTGCATTTTTCAGAGATAAATTAAATTTAGACAGTAAATCAGAAGTCAATTCGCCCATTCAAATAATTAAAATTGGTGATATTGAAAAGTGCAAAGCGTTGGAGACTAAGTTGCAATCTCAAAATTTTGGTATTAAGTCTATTTTGCCACCCACAGTGAAAGTGGAGGATATTTGCTTGCGAATTTCGATACATGCTGGTAACAATTTTCGAGAGATTAAGGAATTGTGCGAGCAGATAAATTTGTTTTTTAAACCGTAAACTACAATGATCTTTCCTAGAGTATTTGAATGTTTTTTTGAAAACTGATTTGCGACTAATTTACATGCTAAAGCGCAACCTGAAAATCAATTATAACTGTTTCGTTCTCAACCAATAAGTTTCCGTTGAATTTTGTTTTTTTAATTATTTGATTTAAAGAATCAGTAATCTCAATTGAAACTTGATATGGTTTTTTATAAGATTGCTTGCCTTCAAACCAATATGCAAAAAGTTTATATGTTCCATCATTTATCGCACTATAATTATCCTTTGGCCCAAGAATATGAATTTTATATCCGTTTAAAGCTGCGCCAGTAATCGAATCACTCACAAATCCCTTGAAATAAGCATAATGTGAATGAATCCAATATTCATTACAAACCGAACATTCTTGGTTGGGAACTGATTCTTCTTTTTTACAAGAATATGCTAAAAAGAGTAATATTGGTAAGATCAATAAATTCTTCATTGCAGTTTAATATTAGATGAAATTCTCAATTCTTTAAAATTCTTACTTTAAGCATTTTAACAAGGTTAAATGTACGATTTTATTTTTAAATGTTCAATATCCTTCTTACCATATTCTTTCTTTTAAATTCCACATTAAATACGGTCCATCAAAGCCTTCTACATATATTAATTCAAAACTTTTTTTATCAAGTTTTCTAAATGGAGGTCTTGAAAATTCATTTTCGTCTTTAAAACCTAATTTTTTCAACGTATTCCAATCAGTATTATCAGGTAGGCCATTTTTACTTTGGTAACTTTCTATATTTCTGATAATTGCTTCACCAAGTTTTATGTCGGAGCTTCTTTTAATTGAAAAAGGTAAATTCAACCAAAAAATATTACTCGCAATAAATACAATTAACATTATCAATAAAACCTTAAATAATTTTTTCATCTAATCGATGATTTTTGAATTTTCCACATTGTTCCTCTTTACTTCATTACAAAGCTTGCAATATGACCTCACTCATGCACATAAAACCTATTTATCTCCGATTTTAAAATTTTGTGGCACTTTTTGTTTTTTAAAATAAATAAATTTATATTGGGTTGAGTATCAAAAGCTTTTACCTCTTCTGGTAAAACATAATCAAGGTAACCACCATTTTCAGGCATGAAACCTGTTGAAAAAAACAGGGTGTCTTTTGATTTATTTACTAAAACATTCCAAATCAAAAATGCTTGTATATAATCTTCACCTTGAGTGACAGATGGTTTTTCCAATACTTTAAGTTCTTTCATTCCAAAATTTTGCAAACCTTCTTTTATTGTGATTTTGTCTTCAAGAACATTCATTAGTTTTAATTGACACCAAAGTGAAATTTTTAACACTTCCACTTGAAATACTTGAATTACCCATTGGTTACGGAAAAATTTAAAGTCATATAATCT
>JBBSUQ010000227.1:0-4054 GCA_038234235.1 Flavobacteriales bacterium | reverse complement strand
AGTTTGGATAAATGGGGCGCTGAAAATGCCGAAACCGACCGTTTTCAAAGATTTCTTAGAGGCACCCCTCCAAAGAGCAAAGGAGACTATGCCTTCATATTACACATGATTGATACTACACTGCCCGATGGAAGAATTGGTGTAATTGTGCCTCACGGTGTATTATTTAGAGGAAGTGCCGAAGGTAAAATTCGTCAAAAATTAATTGAAGAAAATCTTCTTGAAGCTGTTATAGGTTTGCCAAGCAACTTATTTTTCGGTACAGGTATTCCTGCAGCAATATTGATTTTTAATAAAGCTAAAAAAACAAAAGACGTTTTATTCATTGATGCCAGTAAAGAATACCAAGACGGTAAAAAACAAAATAAACTAAGAGAAGAAGACATTCAGAAAATCATCAAAGCATATCAAAACTTTGAAACAATAGATAAGTACAGCAATGTAGTGTCTTTGAAAGAAATAAAAGCAAACGATTTCAATCTTAATATTCCTAGATATGTAGATACTTTCGAAGAAGAAGCACCAATTGATTTAGTAAAAGTAAAACAAGAAATCAAATCATTGGAAGGGGAACTAGCGGAAGTTAGAAAAGAAATGGAACAATATTTAGAAGAATTAGGACTTTAAAAAATAGTAACTATGAAATCGCCATTAACAAAAAGTTTGCGCAAGCAAACACCAATGAAGATAAAGCGATACCATATGACAAATAAAAAAACAATAATTATCTACATATGAAATACATAAGCTTAAAAAATAAAATTGATACTATTAAAGAAAAAATAGTTCAAAATGGAAAATTAACAAAAGAACAACTAAACAAAATTAACAACAAGTTTCGTTTAGAATGGAATTTCAACTCCAACAGTATGGAAGGAAACACCCTTACCATTGAAGAAACACGCAGTGTAATGGTGGGAAATTTAGATGTACATCAAAAACCAATCAAAGATGTTCTTGAAATGAAAGGCCACGATGAAATAATTTCTAATATTCTTAAAATTGGTAACGGTGAACAACGTCTTTCTGAAAGAAGAATTAAAGATATTCATTTAGGAATTATACACGAAGAAGATCCTGAAAGAAAGAAGAAAATTGGAATCTGGAAACCAGAGAATAATGAAATTTTCAATCATAAAGGCGAAAAATACACTTTTGTAGATTGGGAATTAGTGCCTGAAAGAATGCATGATTTATTAAATAAAACAAATGAGGCAATTGATGCCATAATGTCAAAAAGTAAAAATGCTCCTCATCCTATTGATGTAGCTTTACAGTTTCATCTAGAATACTTAGAAATTCACCCATTCTATGACGGTAACGGAAGAACAGCCCGTATTTTGACCAATCTAATCTTAATTGCATTGGGTTATACTCCTTTTTGGATTACAAAGGACGAACGTTCTATTTACTACAATTTTATTAGTGACATACAAAGTTACGGTGGTAATAAGGAAGCTTTTTATCTATATGTGGCTGGATTAGTTGAACGCTCCGAACAACTAGTATTGGATGTGATACAAGGTAAAGAAATTGAAGACGAGGATGATTTTGAAAAGGAATTAGAAATTCTTAAAAGACAATTAAAAGCTAAATACGATAAAGTACTTGCAAAATCTAATGAAATTATTAAAGAACTTTACGACAATTCATATCGAAAATTATTTGAACACCTCATTGAAAAAACAAGAAAATTTGATGAGATGTTTGTCGAGAAAAAAATTCAATCTTCAGCAGAAAGTAATCGGTCCTCTAACAGAGGTTTAGAATATTTAGATGAATTTTTTGAAAATTTATACGAAGTAAAATCAAATTCGGTGGAAGATATTTATGGGGAAGAACCAAAATATAAGAGAATTGACGATTTAAGGATAAATATTAATTACAATGGTTTCATTCACGATGGCACAAATACGTTCAGCCAATATACCAACATTTGGGTGATGTTTCAACAGTATTATTACATCATCAACGACACCAATAGTCAATCAGATAATAACATCCTTTTGAAGAAACTTTATTCCGAAGCTTTAACTGCCGATGAAATTAAAATAGTAGTCAAAAAACTGACTAAAAAGCTTTTAGAAGATATTAAATCATCTATTAAAAAATAGTGAAAAATGAATAGTGAAAGAAATAATATCAACAACACGGTTTTTGAACAGATAAAGTCTATTGATGAAAATGGCAATGAATTTTGGGGAGCAAGAAAATTATCTAAAATCCTTGAATATTCAGAATTCAGATACTTTTTACCAGTAATTGAAAGGGCTAAAGAAGCGTGTTCAAACACTAATCATCCTATAGAAGACCATTTTGAGGATTACCTCGAGATGGTTCCCATTGGATCGGGTGCAGAAAGAAAAATGGAAAGTGTGAAATTGTCTCGTCTTGCATGTTCTATGATTACACAAAAAGCAGATCAAGCAAAGCCTATGGTTATAGAAGGTTTAGAATATTTTAAGGACAATGAAAAAAAAATTGAACTTGTTCATTTTCGGCAAGAAGGAAATTTATTATTCTATACTACGCCACAAGGTAATACTCGAATTGATCTCTCTTATGATGGTGAAACTTTTTGGGTTACCCAGAAACAAATGGCAGCACTTTTTGATATTGAAGTAAGTACCATAAACTACCATTTACAACAAATTTTTGATACAGAAGAACTCAATAAATATGCAGTTATTCGAAAAATTCGAATAACTGCACTAGATGGTAAATCCTATCTAACACAAGTTTATAATCTTGATGTTGTTATTGCTGTAGGATACAGAGTAAACTCTTTTAAAGCTACACAGTTTAGAATTTGGGCAACTAATGTTTTGAAAGAGTTTATTATTAAAGGATTTGTAATTGATGATGAACGTTTAAAACAAGGAGGCGTTTTTGGAAAAGACCATTTTGAAGAATTACTGGAAAGAATTAGAGAAATCCGTACCTCGGAAAGAAGATTATACCAAAAAATAACCGATATATATGCCACTGCTTCAGATTATAATGTAAAAGCACCTACAACGAAGGGTTTTTATGCCAAAGTGCAAAACAAATTGCATTGGGCAATAACGGGACAAACGGCAGCCGAAATTATTCATAAAAATGCCGACGCTAAAAAACCTTTTATGGGTCTAAAAACTTGGAAACAAGCCCCAGAAGGAAAAGTTTTAAAAACAGATGTTACAACTGCTAAAAATTATCTAGAAGAAAAACCCATTAAGGAACTAAATCAAATCGTTTCTGCTTATTTAGACTTGGCAGAAAATAGAGCCCAAAGACAAATCCCTACAACCATGGAACAATGGGCAGGGTTTTTAAATAATTTCTTAGAACTCTCTTCGTATCCAATTTTAGAAGACAAAGGAAAAATAAGTGCAGAAAGAGCCAAAATAAAAGCATTAAATGAATTTGAAATATACCGTGTAAAACAAGATCAAGATTATATTTCTGACTTTGACAAGGAAGTGAAAAAAATTGCAATCCCTAAAAAGAAAAAAGAATAACCATGACTAAAAACAACAATACACTGCCACAAGGTTGGCAAATAAAATCACTTGCTCAAATTGGTGCTTTTTCTAAAGGGAAAGGAATTACTAAGGCTGAAATTGTTGAAAAAGGAAAGCCTTGCATTCGCTATGGTCAAATATATTCCGAGTACAATTATTTTGTTGAAGAATTCAAATCGTTTATCAATGACGAATCTGCTAATAATAGTGAGCGAATTTATAAAAACGATTTGCTTTTTGCTGGTTCTGGAGAAACATTAGAAGACATTGGGAAATGTGTGGCTTATATTAAAGACGATGAAGCTTATGCTGGTGGCGATATTATAATATTAAGACCAAATTCCGAAGATGCGCATTATTTAGGTTATTTGTTTAATAATGATGATTTTAAAAAACAAACTTTTAAATTAGGACAAGGACATTCTGTAGTTCATATTTATTCGAGTAGTCTAAAAAATGTAAAGATCACGTTACCACCACTTCCAGAGCAACAAAAAATAGCAAAAATACTAGCTACCTGGGATAAGGCAATTGCTTTGCAACAAAAGCTT
>JBBSUQ010000226.1:0-4066 GCA_038234235.1 Flavobacteriales bacterium | reverse complement strand
GTAAGATATAATAACTCATTAAATACCGTAGATCAAAAAGAAATAAAGCGGCAATATTATTCTTATTTATCTGGTAATTTTGACATTAAATTTAGATTTTCGACTGGCAACCAACAGAAGCCTGATATCAATCCAGCTTGCATTTTCTTTGATATTGGAGCCAAATATAATTTGCCATTGTATTTTAAACAAATAACCCGTTTCGATCCTAAAACCAAAGAAGTAAAAAGTTTTATTCACCAATATACGGATGTAAGATTATACGCCAATATAGGTTCTCAAACCTTCCAATTGTTTGCCGAATACAGACCCTTTGATTTTGTCTTGGGAAATTTTCCAGAGTTTCCGAAGTTTAATTTGGGCATAAAGTTGATGACTCATTAATAAAATTTGATTGTTAAATTGCTAATACTTTAGGTTACTTTGTTATTGTTAAGTTTAAAAGAAAAACAGGAATATGAATTACGGAAATCGAGTTTTTATGGCATTTGTTGTTTTTATCATTTCGTACTCTTGTTCTTACAAACTGGTACGAAATGAAGCCGCTAATGATGAAAAATACTGGTACAGAAGTTATAAAGATTACGAAAAACAGACAGCTTATAATGACGAATCTTTTTTCCTTTTAAAATTAAGAGATTCTGTAAACGATAATTATTCTGGCGTCATTCGTCCTGACACATTACAAGACGCAATATTTATTCAATATGATACCGTGAGCATTTTTTTATTTGGCAACGCGATAAAATATAAAAAAATCTTTATCTCAGGACTATTATCAAATTATTCATTTTATTGTTTGAAAAATCCTGATTGTTTGCCGCCATCGTCAACAATTAAAACGATAAATGTCGAAAATGGAAAGGAAATTAAATCAAATTTTATGGGTTGGAGCGGACCATTTCTTTCTATAAATTATTTTGAAGAATTGACATTTAAAAAACGAAAGACAACCCAAAAAAGGTTTAAACTGCATGTTTGTTTTAGTCAATCGATGTATATTGGAGATTTAATTTATTTACTCGAAGTCACAAATAATGAAGCCGACAAAAACACAGATTTAGAAACATTTATAAAAGGTGCTAAAGTGACATTGTTGATTCATTCTGGTACAATGATTTGAGTCATCAGCATTATTTCAATTTCTTTAATAATTATCTGAAGTTAAAAAAGTGTCAAATAGATTTTAAAAGCTCAATGTCTTGCTAATATTTACGAATGATAAATCTTGCACAGTTAAAATTATAATGAAAATGATTGAAATAATCATTGAATATAAAACTAAGAAAAACAAAAAAAAACACTATATTTGATTACTAAAATAAGTTCTTAACCAGATAATTAAACAATTTTTGATTCAATAAAAAATTATTTTTATGAAAAATATCATCCTTATTATATTGGTTTTATCTTCCAATAAGTTCGTCTTTTCTCAAATAGTTAATTCTTCCTGCAACGCTCCAGATAGTATCAAAGCTTTATATAAAAATGATGCAGATAGACTGGCATTGAGAAAGATTTTCCGCCAAAATTTAGCTTATAAAGACAGTGTGGTGATTCCACAATTACATTCAGATACAATAATGAATGCGTTGATAGCAGTTTACAATTCTACGTCACTACCGGCTAGAGATACTGTGATTTCAACATTTGACATTCATTCATTTCCTTATCCGTCAATGAATTCATTGATTGTTGCAGCAGATTCAACCTTTCCATGGATGCAACAATTAAAAATGGGAATTATACCTACAGGCAATTCACAAGTGGATGATATAATTACGGATTATAATCTTAACCTTGGCAGTTATTCTAATTTCGGAAACAGTTTTTATTATCATGTCGTTGTTTTCAGCTCAAATGACAATTATAATATTTCAGCATTAGGTTCAACATTCAGTGTAATACCTGGTGTTTATTTTACTGAAAATAATGGCTTTTCGATTGATGGAAATGAAATAGAAGATTCGGTGTACAACGATCATGTGGAATTGATTTATTCTTACGCATGGGGAGATTGTTACTCAGGATGTATGTACAGAAGATATTGGAAATTTAATGTTTATTTTGACTGTTCTGTAGAATATGCAGGAAGTTATGGTGCGCAATTAGAATTTGCTGGAATAGATGAAATTCAAGAAAATAATATATCTGTTTTTCCAAATCCATTTACATCCTCAATCTTTGTGAAAGGTGTTGAGGAAGCGTTTGACTTTAGCATTTTAAATGTTATGGGGCAAACTGTCTTAAAAGGAAATAGCGCAAATGGTTTGATAGATAATTTATCCGAATTAAAAGAAGAAATATATTTCTTGCAAATAGTTACGAATGAAAAATATTGGACAGTCAAAATTGTTCGGAAATAATTATTGAATGACAAAAAGGTGTAAATTCGTAAAAAAAAAATGAAAAATACCATTCTAATTCTATTCGTTTTACAATGCTTTTTATCGACTGCACAAACGAATTACGAAATTTACATGACCGAGGCAAGTGTTTTAATTCAAGAGGGAAAACATGAGGAGGCAAATGAAATTATTTACAAGGCTTTGGATGAATATCCTGATTCGGCTGAATGTTATTTACAACTTGGCGGAAACTATTATTTTACGCAAGAATTTGATTTGGCGTTGATATCTTTAAATGAAGCACTGAGATTAGATCCATTAAAAGTTGAAGCATATAAATATAGAGGTCTGTCATTGCATCGAATGAATAAGCCAGCGCAAGCTGAAGTGGATTATATTAAGTTTCTTAAAATGGTTCCAAATGACTCTTTAATTATGCTGAAAGTAGGAACTTCACTTTATGATCAGAATAAATTGGAAGCAGCAAAAATAGTATTGGAGAAATTTGAAACAAGAAATCCAGAATATGTGGAAGTGTATTTCACTCTAGGAGCTATAAATGCACTTCAGAAAAATTTAGATTCAAGCGTTTTAAACTTTAGTAAAGCAATTTCAATAAATCCAACTGATTTTCTGGGCTATTATTACAGAGCAAGAGTTTATTATACGCAAGGCAAAAGCGAAGAAGCATGTATTGATCTTGTAGAATGTATTAATCTTGGTGGTTATCAGCATAAAAAAGCCTTTGATGATTTAGATTGTGTGACTGTTTTAAAGATGGGTGATCCAAAATCACAATATAAATTTCCAAATCCTCCACCTGCAATGATTAGTATTAAACAATAATACAAAATTGTGACATTCTTTATCATGTTCGTCAATTTGATTTTGAGACTTTGCGCTATACTCATTTTTCTTATAATTTTTATGTTTTTTTCCGTAAAAATCGAGAGGATTAAATTCAGAAAATCGCTTAACAAAGATTCAGCTGAAACAAAAATTAAGCTTATCTTATACTCCGTTACACAAAAGCAAAATTTAAAAAATCCATAAAATGACAAAAGATTTCATATTCAATCCTGCAATGATTTTGACATTCATATCTATTATTTTATACATAATTGTAGTTTCAATATTCACTTCAAAATTTCAATCGGTAATTAAGAAAATGAATCAAGATAAATCAAAATTTAAACACAGATTAATAAGCAAAGAAACTTGTAATGATCTGATTAATTTTAATTTAAAATCAATAAAGAATTTTAAAACACTATCCATTTTTTTTCTATTAAGCGTCTTTCTAATTCACATTACAATTAGTCTATTTTTATCATTCGATATTCTTTTGGCAATCGTGCCATTTGCAATGTTTTCCTCTATGCAATTTTTAAATTTTTGGCTCAGAGGAAAAGGCATCGCTAATTCAGTTAAGAATTTTCATGCTGCTGTGGATAGCAAAGTTCATTTGAATTGATGGGATTGCTACTAAATTTTACCTATTTTCGTTCGTAAATTCACCAACAATAAGATTTATAATTTATGGGATTTTTAGACATCTTCAAAAACAAAAAGAAAAAATCGCCAATTCGAGATTTTACTGACATCGACAGCAACGAAAAAGCATTGAAATTGTTTAATGAAAAAACCTTGGAGAAGTTGTACCTCATGCCACTGGCTTATGGTGGTTCTGATTCCTCCATAAATATCGTTTATGTTCC
>JBBSUQ010000225.1:0-4070 GCA_038234235.1 Flavobacteriales bacterium | reverse complement strand
ATATGCCGAGTGGGCTTTACAAGAACATTTGAAAAAAGAATTGCAGGCAGCCTTTGACAAAAACAACAAAAGTCTTAAAAATTATCCTTACACCAACAGCATAAGCGACGAGCAATATGCTAAAAATATGCGTGTAGCTAGAAAAGGAACTGAAAGATATGCTGCTCTTAAAAATGAAGGTTTAGAAGAGAATGAAATTTTAAAAATATTTGATGAGCCCCAAGCAATGTCAGTATTTTCATGGAAAGGCGAAATTGATACTATTCTATCTCCAAATGATTCAATTAGATATTACAAATCTTTTTTACATGCGGGCTTACTGAGTATTGATCCACACACGGGTTTTGTGAAAGCTTGGGTGGGCGGTGCTGATTTTGATAATTTTGCCTATGACCATGTAGGAACTGGAAGAAGACAAGTAGGATCTACTATTAAACCTTTCGTTTACGGAACTGCAATTGCAATGCGAGTAGTGAAACCTTGTACGAGTTTTCCATCAGGATCTTATTGTGTAAACTTAGAAGACGGGCACGGAAACATAACTGGGCGTTGGTGCCCAGGTGGCACAGCTCAAGGTACTGTGGCAGGAGGCTTGGCAGGTTCGTCAAACCCTACAACAGTTGCAGTAATGTCAAAAATGGGAGGCTATGCCGGACCTAAAAATATTTCGGCATTATTGGCCAACATGGATATAAAACTACGAGCTGAAGACGAAGTGCCAGCAATGTGTTTGGGAATTATGAGTTTGTCTTTGTTGGAAATGGTAGGTGCACAATCTATGTTGGTTAACGATGGCATTTATACAAGACCAACTGCCATTTTGCGCATAGAAGACCGACAAGGTAATGTAATTTACAGTGCAGATCCGTACCTAAAAGAAGTTATGAATCCGGATGTTGCATATTGTGTTTTGAACATGATGAAAGGTGTAGTAAATGGAGGTACTGCCTCTCGTTTGAGATACAACAGACCTTATGGAAACATAAAAGTACCCATGGCAGGAAAAACTGGAACTACCCAAAACAATGCCGACGGTTGGTTTATGGGATTAACACCAGATTTAGTTACTGGAGTTTGGGTAGGTGCAGAAGAAATGTCTATTCGGTTTAGATCTACTAATCTCGGTCAAGGAGCCAATACGGGTTTGCCAATTTATGGCTATTTTATGAATAAGGTATATGCCGATCCAAGTATAAAAATATCCAAAGAAGATTTCCCTGTACCTCTTAATTACGATCCAGAGCAATTTTCTTGTTCGGGGGATGATTTATTAAACGCTAACGGACCAAATCCATTTTTGTAATGAATAAAGTAGTCGCAAATGCTGAGGAAGCAACAAAAGGAATTGAAAACAATATGACGTTAATGCTCGGAGGTTTCGGGCTTTGTGGTATTCCAGAAAATTCAATAGCAGAATTGGTTAAAAAAGAAATTTCAGGATTAACTTGCATTTCAAACAATGCCGGAGTTGATGATTTTGGATTGGGATTGTTGCTGCAAAAAAAGCAAATCAAAAAAATGATTAGTTCTTACGTGGGTGAAAATGCCGAGTTTGAAAGACAAATGCTGTCTGGTGAATTGGAAGTGGATTTGATACCACAAGGTAGTTTAGCTGAACGTTGCCGAGCAGGTGGCGCAGGAATTCCAGCATTTTTTACACCCGCAGGATTCGGAACTGAAGTTGCTGAGGGTAAAGAAGTACGAGAATTTAACGGAAAACCACACATTTTAGAAAGCGCACTCACTGCTGATTTTGCAATTGTTAAAGCTTGGAAAGGCGATACCGAAGGAAATTTAATTTACAAAGCTACGGCTAGAAATTTTAATCCATTAATGGCAATGGCAGGAAAAACAACCATTGCCGAAGTTGAGATTTTAGTTGAAGCAGGTGAGTTGGATCCAAATGAAATACACACTCCCGGAATTTTTGTTCAAAGAATATTTAAAGGAGAAAAGTTCGAAAAACGAATAGAGCAAAGAACTGTAAGAAGCAAATAATTTTTTGGAACTCCTAAACCAAAATTCTCAAAATAATTACAGATTGTTTTCAACCATTCTGTTTTCTTTTTTATTCGTTTACATTCTACTCAGAGCTTATTTTGTATCTCCGATGCACGATGAAATTGCAACTTTGCTCCATTACGTGGAACCGGGAATCTACTATGGAGAAAATGTAGTCCTAGATGCAAATAATCATTTACTTAACAGTGCTATTTGTACGTGGATATATAATACATTTGGGGATAATTTATTTTTACTCAGATTGCCAAATGTCTTGGCTTTTGCACTTTATTTTTATGCACTATACCGTATTTTAAATTATCTTAAAAACTCGAATCTAAAAATTATTTTCTTGTTAGGGATTTCCACTATTCCTTTCATTTTAGAGTATTTTGCAATGTGCAGAGGTTATGGTTTGTCATTCGGGTTTTTAGCAATGTCAATGTGTTTCATAATTAAAACAGTACACAATCAAAAACTAGCAAATTTTATTGGCGCTCATGTATTTATCTTATTGGCCATTTATGCAAATTTAAGTCTCATTCCTACTGCTTTTCTACTAATGTTATTGCTTTTAATGTATTATTTTCTTTATTTATTAGATTCTAAATGGATTTATTTTTGGCAAATAATTTCGTTACATATCGCAGTATATATTTTGTTGCTTCCAGCAATCTCATTTTCAAGTATGCTTAGAGAAAGTGGAGCCTTGTACTATGGCAGTTTAAATGGTTTTTGGCGAGTAACCGGAAAATCATTGTCTAAATATATTCTTTTTTACGATGCAAATTGGCTCAAATATATAGCATTGTTATTTGGACTTAGCCTTACCATATATCTAATTTATCAGTGGGTCAAATTAAAATCAAAAAAATTCTTTAAAGAAGAAAGCACCACATTCGCATGGTTTTTATTCGGCAATGTTATTGGTATATTTTTTCTAGCAAAGTTTATGGATGTTAATTATCCACAAGATAGAGTTGCTATTCATTTGGTTTTGTTTGCATTGTTGATGTTTGCATTTTTAATAAACAAATTCAAATATCGATTAATTTTATCTTTGTCCTTCTTGTATTTTCCTATTACCTTAATTTATAATCTCAGTTTAACAACCTCCGTTTTTGGGAAGGAAGAAAGAATGTTAGCCAATTTTCATAATAAGATAAAGGAAAATCTCGATAAATATTCAACCCTTTCAACTTATCCGTACATGGAGATAACTTGGGCATACAATGAAAGAAATTATAAAATAGAAAACAGTATTCAAACAACAAATAGTTTTAATCTTTGGGCTGATGTTTTAATTACCAAGTCAAATCAAGAATCAGTATTTAAAAAGTATTTGAAAGATTATGACACTTTAGCGTACGATCCGCAGAACAACTATTTAGCATTTATATCAAAAACTCCTTTTATTAAAACAACGATTTTCAAGGAAAAATTTAAAATTGAAACATCAAATGAAGAATTCTTGAATATTAAGGGAGTTACAATTCCAGATTCCCTCCGAGAATATGTTTTGCAAATTTCTTTGAGCGCCAAATTTAAAATAATGGGTAAAAGTAGAAATCTCAACGCAGTAATAAGTACTTTTGATAGTTCTGGCAACGCTGTAAGGTATTATGCCTGGGATGAACGGTGGTCTCATGGTCAAAAAACCGAATTCGAAATGAATGTGAATTATATTTTTGGCAAATTGATTCCCGAAGAAAAGGAAATAAGAATGTATATTTGGAATCCGCAAAGAACAAATGTAAAAGTTAACGATGGATGTTTGGAAATTATGAAGATTCAAAAAAAATGAAAAGCATCTGTTTAAATTTTATAATATTGTAAAATATGAATTTTTTTACACGATATTCATCCGATTTTTACAGAGTATTTAGTTACATATTATTTTCTTTTCTATTTCTCTATATTCTCCTTAGAGCATATTTTGTAGAACCTTTACATGATGAAGCTGCAACACTCATGCACTTTGTGGAGCCTGGTAGTATTGTTGGCAAAAACATGCTAATTGATGCCAACAATCATTTACTCAATAGTTCCCTTTGTAGAATAATATATTT
>JBBSUQ010000224.1:0-4129 GCA_038234235.1 Flavobacteriales bacterium | reverse complement strand
TATGTACTTTAAAAGAACCTGAAGATTACAATGAAAATTGGAAATATTGGAAACTTGAGGATTTGCCAATTATTCCAAAAACCTTCGGTATAAAAGTCATTAAAGATCAAGGAGTTCAACGACAATTTGAGGTTATAAAAAATTTGGTCGCCGCCTGTGATGAAGTTATAAATTGTGGTGATGCTGGGCAGGAAGGTGAACTCATACAAAGATGGGTTTTGCTCAAAGCTGGTTGTAAAGTCCCAATGAAAAGACTTTGGATATCTTCTTTAACAGAAGAAGCCATTCGCGAAGGATTTGAAAAATTGCAGGATGCCAAAAAATATGAGAATCTTTACGCTGCCGGAAGTGCCAGGGCAATTGGAGACTGGATGCTGGGCATAAATGCGACAAGACTTTTTACCAAAAAATTTGGACAAGGCAAAGTAATGCTTTCCATCGGAAGGGTGCAAACACCAACTTTGGCAATGATAGTTGCACGCCAAAAAGAAATTGATGCTTTCGTTATTGATGTTTATTGGGAACTTAAAACAATTTATAGAGAAACCGAATTTCTTTGTCAAATTGACCGACTAAAAACTGCAGAAAAAGCAGAAAAAGGCCTTGAATATTTAAAAGAAAAAAACTTAGAAATTACTTCATTTGAGCAAAAAGAAGGTAAGGAAGGAAACCCGAGGTTGTATGATCTTACTTCTTTACAGGTTGATGCGAATAGAAAATTTGCGTTTTCAGCGGATGAAACATTGAAACTGATTCAAGGTTTATATGAAAAGAAAATCGTGACTTATCCGAGAGTTGACACTACTTATTTAACAGAAGATATTCATCCGAAAGTTCCTGGAATTCTCAAAAATCTAACTTATTATAAAAGATTTACAGATACTTTACTTTCAGCTCCTATACCTAAAAGTAAAATAGTTTTCGATGATAAAAAAGTTACGGATCACCATGCCATAATTCCTACAGGGGTTCAAGCTTCGGGAATTACGCCAGCAGAACAGCAAATTTACGATCTAATTTGCAAAAGATTTATAGCCGTATTTTATCCAGAATGTGTGGTGAGCAATACCACTGTTTTGGCCAAAGTGGGAGATTTAGAATTCAAAGCCAGTGGAAAACAAATATTATCTTTAGGTTGGCGAGAAATTTATGTCAATGATAAAGTCAAAAAAACAGATGAAGAAAAAGTGATGCCCGAGTTTAAAGAAGGAGAAACTGGTCCGCATGAACCTCATATTCATCAAGGGAAAACGACACCACCAAAACCTTTTACTGAAGCTACACTCTTGAGAGCAATGGAAACTGCGGGCAAGCAGGTTGAAGATGAAGAAATGCGAGAACTTTTAAAAGATAATGGTATCGGCCGACCTTCAACAAGAGCAAATATAATTGAAACGCTTTTCCGTAGAAAATATATGGAGAAGAAAAGAAAAAACCTATATGCCACAACTACTGGTGTTGCATTGATAGACACTATTCAAAGTGAATTACTTAAGAGTGCCGAACTCACTGGAGACTGGGAAAAAAAAATACGACTCATTGAAAAAGGAGAATATCAATTAGAGGTTTTTAAGAAAGAACTTTTTGTGATGGTTAGAGAATTAACGGATGATGTGATTTTTAATACCCACCGCCCCATTCAAATTCTCCACCAAGAAGAAAGCCCAAAAACGGTCAAGCCAAAATCTCAAAAAGTACCAAAGGCAATAGTTGAAATTGAAAATTTGGATTGTCCGAAATGCAAATCCAATAAATTAATGAAGGGAAAAACTGCCGTTGGTTGTTCTAACTTCAAAATTTGTGGATTTAAAATTCCTTTTATTATATTGAATAAAAAACTTAATGAAAGTCAGATTTTATCTCTGATTCAAAAAGGGAAAACTATCAAAATAACGGGTTTCTCTATGCCTGGAAATAGCAATTCAGAATCAGGCAAACTTGTTTTGGGAGATGATTGGAACATCAGTTTGGAAAATTAGATTGTAAGGATGTTTCAGTAATGTTGTAAAAAGTCAAATGTCGGTTCCTTTTTTTGCTTTGGATTTTTATATTTTGACAATTGCTTTTCGAAAGCTATCGGTACCTGAAGTCATCGTTAATTGGAATCTGAACTAAATAATTTTAAATAATAGGCATTAAAATTCCATCTCGAGTTATTTCGAGCGTTTTTTAGTTGGTTTTGGTCTGAATATTTTACGGTTTTGAGACGTAAATCATACGTTTTATAGAATTATTTGGTTGAAAATTAATTTTTGTTTGTTTAAATTTGACTTTTGTCTTTTTATTGGGGTATTTAAAAATTCAGACAGACATTAAATATTTAATTTACAATTACTTAAATTCTATTTTACCGTAAAAGCTACATCCTCCAAACTCCAAATTTTTCAAATATTTGATCCAGTTTTCGCACTTCCTCTAATCCAAAATTCACCTTTTCACTTTCAAATAATCTCTCATATTCAAAAGTTTTATCCATTCCATAATTCTTAAAATGCGGATCATGCAAATAGCGTTCATGTGTGCTCTCTTGGAAAATAATTTCTCGTTGAACCTTTTTCATTTTATCTTTAAATCTTTGAATCAACAACTTGTTCCCAATCTTAATAATTCTATAATCTGATATGAAATAAATTGTCTTACTTGACCCAAATCGCGACT
Source organism: Flavobacteriales bacterium (assembly GCA_038234235.1). GTDB lineage: Bacteria > Bacteroidota > Bacteroidia > Flavobacteriales_D > Crocinitomicaceae > JBBSUQ01. Next base: position 1,471 of record JBBSUQ010000224.1, on the reverse strand, counting down.
TACGTATGCGATTTTGCTTCATACATTTATTTAATCGAAATCCTTTCTTTTCCAATTGATCAAGACTCGCCCACATTAGCTCACAATCTGGTCCCATTAATAATTCGACCAAATGCACATTGCGTCTTTTGTACTTTAAAAGTCCTTTGAAAATTATAGGGTGGATTTGCAAATTAGCCATTTTATGAAAGGCATATTTACAGTCTGGGTCACAATATCGTTTCGTAATTCGGTATCCTATTAACATTTTGTTACAGGAACAACACGGTCTCCCGAGAAATTTTAGTTTGTTCTTCATGGTAAATTATTTTATAAGAACAAATATATAAAATTATTTTAATTTTTAATCAATATTATTCTACAGATATACCTAAAGTACTAATTTGGTCAGTTTTTAGTTTAACAAACTGGTACCTTTCTAAATTAGATTTTAAAATTCAAGCATAAAAACCTTCAAAAATTAGTACTTTTGCAAAATCAAAAATATTGTCCATGTCAGACACAAGGTATAATTTGCGAGGCGTTTCTGCCGGAAAAGAAGATGTTCACCGTGCAATTAAAAATGTAGATAAAGGATTGTTTCCTCAAGCATTTTGTAAAATTGTTCCCGATTATCTTACTGGTTCTGAAGATCATTGTATCGTTATGCATGCCGATGGTGCCGGTACAAAATCTTCTTTGGCTTATATTTATTGGAAATCAACTGGTGATATTTCTGTGTGGAAAGGAATAGCTCAAGATGCACTAATAATGAATCTCGATGATTTACTTTGCGTTGGTGCAACAGACAATATTTTACTTTCATCAACTATTGGTCGAAATAAAAGCCTAATACCAGGTTCGGTTATTTCGGCAATTATTAATGGGACTGAAGAAATACTCGAAGAACTTCGAAATCACGGAATTGGAATAACATCCACAGGTGGAGAAACTGCAGATCTTGGAGATTTGGTGCGGACAATCATTGTAGATTCTACAGTAGTTTGTCGTATGAAACGCAAAGACGTAATATCAAATCATAATATAAAAGATGGCAATGTAATTGTGGGATTGGCGTCATTCGGACAAGCAAGTTACGAGCATCAATACAATGGCGGAATGGGAAGTAACGGACTCACAAGCGCACGGCATGATGTTTTTTATAATGATTTAGCTCATGAGTTTCCAGAAAGTTACGACGCTTCAATACCAGAAGAATTGGTGTATTCTGGCAAGATGAAACTAACAGATTTAGTAGATGATTCACCCTTAAATGCTGGCAAACTTGTGCTCTCTCCAACCCGAACTTACGCTCCAATTATTAAAAAAATACTTGAGAAATACAGAAGTGAAATCAACGGCATGGTTCATTGTAGCGGCGGTGCTCAAACAAAAGTTTTACATTTTGTGAGTAACGTTCATATCATAAAAGACAATCTTTTTCCACTGCCAACACTTTTCAAAATAATACAAGAGCAATCTGGTACCGATT
>JBBSUQ010000223.1:0-4238 GCA_038234235.1 Flavobacteriales bacterium | reverse complement strand
GGTAGAAATGATACCATTAACTTTAGTATAGAAATTAAAGCCGCAGAAGATACAAGTGGTTCTGTAGGAGATGGTTCTTTGCTTAGCATTTACCCAAACCCAGTAGTTTCAGGCAACATCATTACAGTATTTGTGGGCAATGTAGCTGTAGAAAACACACAACTTCAACTTGCAGATGCCCAAGGCAAACTGGTGCGCACTTACAAAATTACCAGCAGCAATAGCAACTATTCTATCCAACAAAACTTAGCCCAAGGCGAGTATTTTTTGAGCTTGGTAGTGAATGGAAAGATAGTGGAGACGGAGAAGGTTTTGATGCTTTGAAAGACTTTTAGAGTCAAGACGAAAAACGGTGGTGGTCACTGCGGCCACTGAGCGGCGGCCACTGAGCGAAGTCGAAGTAAGTCGAAATGTATGCCTTCCGGCTTTTACGAAAAGAATCGTTTATTGAATCGCTGAGGCTCTTAATTGTTGGTTGAGGCTCTTTAAATGTTGACTTAGGTTTAAATGTTGTTTGAGGTTCTCGAAGGCAAAATTTCCCCTTTTGATTTCCGGCTAATATATTATTGTTTCACCACGAAATATTAATATATTCAATCACAATAATAATTTTAATTTATCTTTAACCATAACCAGGGCAAGCAAACCTTACTGTAAATTGTTTCTAATGTATAAAATAATAAGTGTTTTTGGAATTTTTTTAATTTCCGTTTCTTGCAGAGAATCTATTAAAATTGAGGAGCTTGAGAATGAAAATTTGACTGAAAATCAAAATCCAACGGAAAAGAAAGATTCCGCAGTGAACCAAATCGTGTATGATTTTCAGAAATATTTACAATTCGAAACGAGTCAATCGCAAAACGCCAATTTCGATAAAAAACTGAGTGCAGAAGATATTGATTTGGGAACCTTAAAAACGTTCTCAAAAGAATTTTTAAATAAATACTTTGCAAAAAGGAAAATGAATGTAGATTTTCCATTCGAATTTGAAAGCGATTATCCAGAATCGTTCTATTATTACCAAGGTAGAATGTATGAAAATTTCTATTTGCTCACTTTCTTACACACAGATGAAATTTGTTGTAAAATTATTTATGCTGCAACCTTTTCAACCGTAAAAGATTCCCTTATAGATATTTCACCTTTGGCATATTATGGTGCCGATGGTGGCTGGGGTGGTGAGCAAAAAGCATATTGGCTAAATGATTTCAAAGTGAGCACAATTGAAGGTTCTCAATATGATGACTCAGGTTTTAGGACAGAAAAATCTGTAATCGATTCAACTTGGAATGAAATTACATTATCTCAAAATGGAATGTTTACATTAAAAGAACTGAAATCTGAAAGCTATGTCGGTAAGATAAAAACAACAGAAAGTAAATAACAAAAACAAAAAAATGGAAATGATTAATAACCTAAAACATACTTCCGAAACATTTACTTACAGTCTTTCCCGAATGTTGGAGCGTTCAGCATATTATGGCTTCCGAACAGTTTTTGTAATCAGTTTTATACAGGATAAAAGCAGATTTCTTTCAGAACAAGAAATGATGAATATTTTAGGTTATTTTATTACTGCTTTTATTTTCTCTAAGATTTTAGGAGCTATTCTCGGCGATTTAATTCTTGGGAGTAAAAAAGCGACAATTTTCGGTGGTATTTTACAAATCTTGGGAATTTTCAGTTTATTTGTTGCAAATAATTACGGTTTGTATACCGGACTCACGCTTATTTGTCTTGGCAACGGACTCTATGCAACGAATATTTATGCTGCTTTTGGTAAGGTGTACTTAGATCGGACAAAGTTATTAGACTCTGGTTTTTCTATCCTTTATTTAGCCGCCAATATTGGTTCATTTTGTGGAGTTTTGTTTGTCAGTATAATCGCTGAAAAATTTGGTTGGTCAATTGGTTTTTTTGTAGCAGGAATGCTCATGTTGAGTTCATTGCTTCCATTAATTTTTTCTAAAACAAGAACAAAGGTCGCAATTGAATACCAAAAAGAAACAATTTCAGTAAGATTTAAAAAGATAATTTTCTTTGTTTTATTCGTCGGTATTTTTTGGATTTTGTATGACATCTGTACAAATCGTTTTCTAAATTTTCAAAGCGATATTCACAGTTTGTACAATTTAACAATTCCCTTAAGTTTATGGAACGTTATGAGTTCTTATGTTTCCTTTCCAATTTGCATAATTGCAATAATTGTTTGGCGTTATTTATATTATTCTCAATTTTTTAAATTAAACTTAGGTTTTTTATTTGCTACCATTACTTTCGTATGTTTAGCATCAGTCAACATGTTTCCAGCAGAAAGCCAACTTTTTATTTATATAATTTCAATCTTTTTTCTAGTATTATCAGAGGTGCACATTATGCCAATTATTCATTCTACTATTACCAAATTTTCAAATCCAAAACATCTTGCAATTAATATAAGTTTGGCTGAATTCGTTTTATATGGTTTTCCTTTTTTAATAGGTTTTTTCTATTTCACTGATGATTTTAAATTTCAATGGGGTTTTGTTTTTACTGGGCTAATTACTTTGGGGTTAATTTTATTTATCATCTTTACTAAAAATAGCAGCGTTGCAAAACATCCTAAAAATTAAAAAACCAACAAATTCAAGTCATATTGTTTGGGAACATTTGCTGAAATCTGTTTTGGGTTTTACTGGGACTTTTGCGCTTTTGTTTTTTGGACCAATGATGCTTTCGGCAAGAACGCATTCAAGAGATTCTGATAGTTTTGGAATTCAAATTATACAGTTTTTATTTACGCATCCAGAAGTGCAGATATCGCTGTGCATTTTGGCAGTTCTTATTTATAATATCATAATTTTCACAAATAATTCGAAATTTAAATACCTTGTTAGAATTGATTTAGATGAAAAACTGATAAATATCGGCGTTACAAATCTATATTATAAAACTGTAAAATATATTTATGTAACACAGGAAGAATTGGAGTATGAAGTTATTACAAACACAACCGATATTGGAGGTAAAGAGAGTATTTTGAATTTAATTGACAAGAAAACCAGAACCATTATTGCGACAATTTTACCAACCCACATTATTTGGTGCGATCAGTTGCGAGACATTAAATTTGCCTTGTCCGAATTGAAAAAGATAGGCATCTCTAAAACTACCAAATCGGTCGTCAAAAAATCGTTATTGTTGGGGTTAATTAGGGATTGGAAATTCATATTTTAAATAATAATTTCAAATTTTGCCAGAATAATATTTTGGTTCTGTCATAAAAAATTCGTAGTTTAACTCAATATTTGCAATTCAATGTCGAAACGCAATTTATTAATAACCAATACTAAAACTCTAAATTTATGAAAACAAAAAATTTACTTATTGCCACATTTTGTGCACTTGTAATGAATGTGCAATCTCAATCTTATAATTTTACACTTCTCTCGGGAACTTACACGGATCTTACTAATAGCACTTCTCTCAACAATGGTTTGGTTTGGAGCTATCCACAATTTGAAATTCCAATCGCATTTACATTTCAATATTATAATATGCCTATCAACAAACTCTATATTTACTTGGGCAGTGGCGGTTTGTTAACTTCAGATACTTCGAGTACAGGAACTTCCCCAATGCTGGTTCCTTATAGTGTAGAAATGATAGATCGTGGTTATACATCAAGTTCCACTGGAACCGAACCAAGTCAATCGCCCGTTTCTTATCAATTATCTGGAAATTTTGGAAGTAGAATTTTGAAAATTGAATGGAAAAACGCTGGTTTTTATGAAGATGTAATGGATGACGATATTTCTACAGATCTCATTAATCTACAATTTTGGCTATATGAAGGTTCAAACATAATGGAAATTCATTTTGGGCCGAGTTTAGTTACACAACCAGATTTAGATTTTTATGGTCAGCCCGGACCAGTTGTTGCATTTTTTCCTCAATTTGATTTTAACACTTTTACCATTGTCGGTAATGGAGTGCAACTAAGTGGAAATGCAACTTCTCCCACATTGATTAGTGCCGACGATTCTAACATAGAAACAATAAATGGCGTAACTCCAAACGGAACAATTTACAGATTTTCACCAGCGAGTGGAGGAGGAACAGCATCAATAGAAAGCACAATTAATTCATCAAATTTCAGTATTTATCCCAATCCAGCGACGGATGTTTTACAAATAAGTTCAAATAATTCGGAGGAAATTGTTTCAGTTTCTATTTTAAACAGCAATGGTCAGATAGTT
>JBBSUQ010000222.1:0-4316 GCA_038234235.1 Flavobacteriales bacterium | reverse complement strand
CCTTAATGTATCGGAGGTTCTAATAAATTTAAACCAAACGCCGTCAGAACATAATTTATCTGATTCTGATTTAGAACTGGTAGAAGCTGGCTACCAATTAATTATTAACGGAAAGGCAGATTATAAAGGCCATGAAGGTAAAAGAATTTCTATAAATTTTGTTTGTACAGATTGTCATTCACTCAAACGAGAGTTTGCCAATGAAATGGAAAATTCACCAGAAAAAAGACTAGAATATGCAGTGAAAAACAATATGCCTTTTTTACCAGCATCTACCCTCTGGGGAATTTACAACAGAAAGACATTTTACAACGGGGACTATTTTAAAAAATACGGAGATTTGGTTATAAATTCTCGTGATACGCTTGCGAATGCCGTACAACTTTGTTCTAAATATTGTTCATCTGGAAGATATTTAGAAGAATGGGAATTAAATGCCATAATGCATTATTTTAAGGCCAACGAATTAAAAATTAAAGATTTACCAATTGGTTTAAACGATAAGAAAAATATAATGAAATATCAGCAATTGGATGCTGAAGAAAAGCAAAATTTGGCAAGACGAATTGATAGTTTAATTCGACCAGATTATCCTGCTACATTTTTACCAACTTTACCTACAAAAGATAGAAAATACGGTGAAGGTGGAAACACTGAAAATGGCAAAATGCTTTACGACAAAAGTTGTCTCTATTGCCATGGTGGAAATAGAGTAACTTACTTAGATTTAAGTGATAACAAGCTCTCTGCAGGTATGTTTCTAAGAAATATTGCAACTTATAATGAATATAGTTTGTATCAAATAATTAGACACGGAACTTATCCGAAAACGGGTAGACCGCAGTATATGCCTTTATATACTAAGGAAAAAATGAGCGATGACCAAATTAATGACTTGGTTGCTTATATTAAATCATTGAAAAATTAAATATGACGAACAAATTTTTAATCCTTGCTTTTGTTTTTATTTCGTTGACTTGTTTGGCACAACCGGTTTCTGAAACCTATCTATCAACTAGAGTTGTTAATGGACATTCAGTAGAAATACTAGATAAAAATGAGTTTCAATACCGTATTGAACACAGATTTGGTGATTTTGCAGGAGATTTCGGCGGTGTACAAACAGCTTTTGGTTTTGACAATGCCGCAGATATCCGTTTTGCTTTTGAATATGGTGTTTTTAAAAACGCTATGATAGGAGTGGGCAGAAGTAAGGGAAATGGAATACCATACCGTTCACTTTTAGATGGGCTTTTTAAATATAAAATTTGCACGCAAAACAAAGAAAAAGGAATTCCGGTTTCAATTTCTGCGTTGGGAACAATGTCATATACTTACATGACTAAAATCACCGATACATTTCAGATTTCGGCATTCCCGGAATGGTACCATCGATTGGCTTATTCTTCTCAAATTTTGATAGCTAGAAAACTAACAGAAAGAGGATCAATTGGTTTTAATCCGACTTATGTTTGGAGGAACTATGTGGGCAACGATGATGAAAATGGAGTTTTTGCAGTTGGAGTAAATTTAAATTTAAAACTTTCAAAAAAATGGGGATTGTTGGCTGAATATTATCATGTATTTAGCAACGCACCAATTAGAGATTTCAGACAAAACAGCTTGTCTTTTGCAATTGAATATCAGACTAACGGTCATAATTTTCATTTCTTAATAGCAAATGCAACAGGCATAGGAGAAACACAATTTATAACGAACACAGATACAAATTGGCTTGACGGTGCATTCAGGATAGGATTTTGTATTTCAAGAAATTACAAATTAAAATTGTAAATAATATCCGAATTTAATTTAATATCTTTAACAAATGAAAACAGCAAAAAGAAATACTATCAGATTTGCAATTTTAGGCCTTTGTTTACTTACAGTTTTAATTTATTCATCGTGTTCAAAAGATAAAACACCTCAAATTACTGTAGTTCAACCTCCGCCGCCAGTTTTTGTAGATACTATAAGTTTTAGTGGAGAAGTTCACCCAATAATTCAACAAAATTGTGCCGTTAGTGGTTGCCACAATTCCGCAGGATCTGGTGGTTACGTGTTACTTAACTATACGCAAATAAGCACAAATTCTACAATTATTTTAAAAGCTATTAAACACGAACCGGGGGTAATTCAAATGCCTCAGTTTTCTCCTAAATTGGCAGATACCACAATCGCTAAAGTAGAGCAGTGGATTATACAAGGAAAATTAGATAATTAAAAATAAAAAATGAAAATTGCACTTCCCTTACTTATAGCTGCCATCGCATTTTGCGGTTTTAGTTTTTGGTCAAAATTATCTTCTCCTCACGTTTCATTATACGAGAAGACTTTATTTTCTTCTGGTGCTCCCGCGAGTAGAACAGGCGCACCTGGTGAATCTAATTGTACTTCCTGTCATTCGGGTTCCGTATTGGCAGGCGCTGGTATAAACGAATTAGTTCTTGTTGACGGAGTGGATACAGTTTTTAACTATACTCCTGGGGTTATATACAAAGTGCGTACGAATATGAATTTGACCACGAGCAAAAAAGGATTTCAGGCCACAGTGCTTAACAGCTCCAATACCTTCGTCGGTACAATTACCGCGCTTACAAATACATTAAAAAATACAGGAAGCTCTAGAGAATATGCAAATCATAAAGGAACTTCAACCTCTGGAGCTACACCTTATTGGGAATTTCAATGGCAAGCTCCAGCTACAGATCAAGGTGCTGTGATATTTTATATGTCTACCAACAATACAAACAACAATGGTTCTGACACTGGAGATCAAATTTATTTATCTCAACACCCATTTAATTCTACTGCAGGCATTGAAAGCAAAACCTTGGGCGACTTTGTAAATGTTTATTTTAATAAGGATAAAGAACTTATTTTTAAAATAAATCAGGCATCTGAAGAAAACTTGGAAATTGTTATGTTAGATATGGAAGGTAGAATTGTTCCTATTTCGTTTTACAATGATAAAACAACAAATGGTATTCAAGGTAAAATAATATCTAAAAATTCACTAATCAACGGAACTTATTTTGTGCATTTTGTGATTGGAAACAATACTGTTTCTAAGAAAGTTGTTTATTGAGAAATTGGTATTAAATCGATTTTAATTTATTCCCGAATTTGTTTTTTCGATTTCTCATACGATGGTAAGATTAAAGTAGAAAAATTTCAATTAATTTATTTCTTATCCAAGTCTTCTTTTAACCAATTTATTCACTTTTTCAAATAATTGTTCCGGCAAATAGGTGCGCCATTCAATTTCTTCTAATTCTCCACCTACCAAAAAATATTGGTCTAAATTGTAACGTGTAAACTCTCGTATTACATGGTCATGAAAATTTATCATTGCTATCCAACCATCTTCCAATTCCTCAAACCATTCTTCGTAATAACTATCATCAGAAAAATGAAAATTCAGCACATTCTCTCCAATTAAAAGAAATTTATCAATTTCAAAAGGAGTAAGTTCGTCAATAATATCTCTTTTCAAAGTCATAATATCGTTCTCAATGGCGTCATTCCATTCTCCTATAAATTCAATAATTGCATATTTTTCGTCGTAATCTATGTAAATAATTTTCAAAAACAAGGTTTCAGAACCCATGTCATCCCATTGTGGGTGCACGTAATAGTTGTAAACTTTATTCGAAAATTCAAACTCGCTGTATTCTCTATTATAGAATGGAGAATTTGAATCTTCAGAAGCAATGTATAAATCTCGCCATCCATAAAAAGGTTCTACAAAATGCATATATCAGTTAAATTTTGTTAGGGATTATTTAAACGAAAATTAATCCTTATTTTTGAGTGCAAAATACAAATAAAGTCTAATGAAAATTTCAATAAAACTAACAATGCTGGCTCTTTTAGGGATTTTTATAATTTCTTCTTGTGGAAAAGACCAAAACCAGCGCGAAATAAACGAATACGTTTCGGCATTTCTTAAAAATAATGATTCAATTGTAATGTTTGGTGCTTTGGATATTAATGCAATCATTAACAAGACGAACTATACAAAAGAATCTAAAATAAAAGCTTTAATTTCCGGTCAATTAAAAGAATTTAGAAGTGGGATTGAAGAGAAATCGCCAATATATTTTGCCTTGCAAGGTCCTATTACATCTGATAAAAACAGTTCTTCTACTTATTTATTTCTGGATGTGAAAAATGAAGATTCTCTAATTACTTCTCTTCAGCAAAATGGCTACAGCTTTGCAAAAGTTGGCGATTATAAAGTTCATACTGATGATGATGTGACTATTGGAATTAAAAAAGATATTGCAGTCGTAATTCTTCAAAAAGAAGGAATG
>JBBSUQ010000221.1:0-4364 GCA_038234235.1 Flavobacteriales bacterium | reverse complement strand
CTAAATTGAATACAGAAATTCAAAACGAAACAAAAAGCAGCAATTCTGACGAACAAAAAATTGAGAAACTTCAGGAAGAAAAAATACTGGCTGAGAATAAAAAACAGGCATTTTCAATAAGCTTGGGAGAACTGGAGCAAGAAGTTTTGGTTAATAATACAACTAATCAGAATTTTAGTGGTGATTCAGAAATTAATCGTTTGTCAAATAAAGAAAATGACTTACAAAATAAAATTATTGCGAGTGAAAATAAGTCCGAGCAAAAATCTTTAAACAAAGAATTAGATAAAGTTCAAGAACAAAAATCTACAAGAACCACTGAAGTTTTAAAAGAAAATATTGAAATTGAGAAAGTTGAAAATCAAACTCGAATAAGTGAACTGAATTCTCAAAATGAAACAACTAAACTTCAAAATGAAATAACGAATCAAAAGGTAGTTGAATTGCAGAAACAAGCAAACAATACTAAAGACAATGAATCTAAAAATTATTTACTGGAAGAAGCGCTTGCTTTGCAAAAACAAAACAATATCAAAATACAAGAAGCTGTTCAAAACGAAAAAATTGCCCAACTTGAAAAGGAAAATGACGTGGTTTTGCTTACTGCAAATGATTTAGAGAAAAATTACCGTAAGGGAACTATTAGTATTGGAGAATTAGAGTTTGAGCGTGACAGAAAAATAAAAGAATTAAATACTGCTCCAACCAAGCAAAAAGTTGAAATTCAGAAAGAAATTGAATTACTAGATAATTTGATTGCTGAAGAGAAATCAAAATTGACACAGATTGAAATTCAAAAAGAGAAAAGTATTAGCGCAAGTACCTTAAATCAGGATGCGAAAGAAACCAAAATTGAATACAAAGAAGAGATTGAAATTGCAGAATCTAAAGAATACAAGAGCATAAAATCGGATTATGATAAAATAATTAAAACCGAAGCAGAGATTAAGTCTTTAGAGAATAAAAATGATGTAATTCGAAAAGAAATTCAGAAAAATATTGCTAATAATATTGAACCAAACCAAAGTGATATTCAAAATTTAAAAGCGAATGAAACTAAAATTATTTCATTACGAACAGAACTTTCACAAAATCAAACAGTGGTTCAAAATGAAATAAAAAATTCTGGAAAATCAGCTCAGATAGAAAATTTATTAAGTAGGGGAGTAGACACTGTTTCTAGCTATGTGGCTCCAATAAATTTGATGGCCTTGCCGCTTGAAGGAATTAAAATTTCGGAAAAAACAGTAACCAATCTTAGTCCGACTCCGATTGCAGTTGATGTAAAAAATCCTTCAGGTTTGGTATTTAGAGTTCAAATTGGAGCGTTTTCCCGACCAATTCCTGAAAGTACTTTTAGTGAATTTAATCCTGTTTCTGGTGAAAAATTGGCAAATGGAATTACGCGTTACATGGCTGGTTACTTCGGAACTGAAAGCGTAGCGAATAAAGCAAGGCTTGATATTAGAGATCTTGGATATTCAGATGCGTTTTTAGTTGCCTATTGTGATGGACAAAGAATTTCTATAGCAGAGGCAAGAAGATTGCAGTCGAGCGGAGAATGTATCGCCCAACGAACAGACCAAATAGTAATGGAAGCCAGTAATAATACTGCGGTTACTTTAGGCGTTCAAACAACTGTGGTAAAACCAGAAATTACGGCTTCATCTTATAACAAAGCTCCCGGAGCAGCTCCAGCGGACGCAGTTGAAGATAGAAAAGGTTTATTTTTTACCGTACAAATTGGAGTTTATAATAAACCTGTTGGTGCAGGACAATTAAAAAATATTCAACCGTTGGTTACAAACAGATTGGACAATGGTCAAATTCGTTATTCATCGGGGATATTTTTATCTGCATCGGATGCTCAGCCTAAAAGACAAGACGCAATTGCCAGAGGAATAAGTGACGCATTTATTGTAGCATATTATCAAGGAAAACGTTTGACAGTTGGAGAAGCAAACAAGCTTATAGCTGAAAAAGGGGATGGAATTTTAGAAGATTTGAATGAGAAACCTATAAATCCGATCAATTTAGAAATTAAAAGAGCAGAAGAAATTCAAATAGCAAAAGAAAAAGAAAATCCGGCATTGCTTTTAAATAAAAATGAGATTAGATATCAATTGGTTTCTGAACAAAAATATCCGGAATACCCAAGAGATTTAATGGAGAATTTGAACAAGCAAGGAACATTTGTTTACCGTGAAGCAGATTCTTCAATATATTCAATTCCATATAAAGAAAATGACATGCCAGATGTTTCATTACTAGATTTGAGTTTTGAGCAAAGCATGTTGGAGAAATCAGAACAGAACAATGACAATAGTTTAGTTTTTGAACAAGAAGGAAAGGTAATAAATGGTGATTTGAACGATTATTTGCTAAGGCTTAACATAAATAAAATTTGGAAGATTGTTCCAGCCGGATTGGAGTTACAAGTGTGGAATCTTAGTGAGAATGAAATGGTTGAGATAAAACAGAGACTGTTATTTTACAATCTTAAAGAGAAATCTGACGAAATAGACAAATAATTTTTGGGAAATTGCCTTAAATAGTCGAACTTTGCAGTATCAAAAATTACCAATATGACAGAAACGCAGGAAACAGTATTAGCAGTAGAGGAATTAATAGGGCAGAGGGATTTGTTAATATACAACGACGATTACAACACCTTCGACCATGTTATAGAATCATTAATTAAAGTTTGTAAGCACGAAACCGAGCAGGCAGAGCAATGTACTCATATTATTCATTTTAAAGGAAAATGCCAAGTTAAGATGGGAACTTATGAAGAATTATTGCCAATGTGTACCGGTTTAACCGATCGAGGAATATCAGCAGTTATTGAATAAATTGCAAAGATATTTGTCAAGAAAAATACTTTGACTATCTTTGCAAGCGCAAAAGGCACAAGTCTGGCGCAAAAAATGGCCTCGTGGCGCAACTGAATAGCGCACCTGATTACGGCTCAGGAGGTTTCAGGTTTGAATCCTGACGAGGTCACTCTGATTAAAACACCCTCTCTCATTTTTTGAGAGAGGGTGTTTTTTTTTGTTTTTCATCGAGTCGAACCTAAAGTTCGAACTCGCTTGAAAAACAAAAAAAACACTTTTATAAATTTGAAAAATTTAGAAAGGTGTTTTAATCCACTGCACGTACCGACGAAGGATCTTTAATTCTGAGGAGGTCACCAGTTTTTCATCGAGTCGAACCTAAAGTTCGAACTCGCTTGAAAAACAAAAAAAACACTTTTATAAATTTGAAAAATTTAGAAAAGACATTAATCTATACGACAATTTAAAATGTCATAAAACAAAAAAAGCATCTAAAAATAGATGCTTTTTAAATTCTAATATATTTACTACTTATCAATAAACATCGATGGCGTGGTAATTTTTCATTCTTTCTTTTACTTCATCTTTTCTTTCACCGCTGTATAAAACTGCAACGTGATTTGTTTTAAGATGTTCATCTATTGACAAATCGTGTTCTTCATCTGTAATACCTGAAACAATTGAAACTGCTCCACCAGCAATTAATCCAAAATCGAATCCTGCAATTGCGCCGACTAATGCACCAGCGCCAAACATAAAACCAAGACCCGGAATAGCAAATAGACCAATTCCTGTTAATAAGCCGGCTATCGTTCCAACGGATGTTCCAATTGCGACCGGAGCGGCATGAGATGAGTTTTCATTTGATGAGAAATGCATGTCACCATTTATTTCTTCAGCTCTTCCTATTACTGAAAGTTTATTTCTCTCAAAGCCATCTTCTACAAGGTGTGCTACAATGTCATTTGACTCTTTGTATGAATGATAAACGCCAATTACGTGATTTTTCATATTCTGTTTTTTGTTTTGCTAAAAATAAATATTTTGACTAATCTATTTACTGTTTTTTGTATAAACTTTGTTAACTACTGAAAAAAAAATGTTTATCTCGCAAAAACCCAATTGGTATCATCAGATTCACCAGCTAAAAATTTGTAAGAGTCGACATTGTAAGTTTTCAAATCTTCAGGATTTTGAATATTATTTTCACAGCAATATCTCGCCATTTCTCCTCGCGCATGTTTGGCAAATATGGCAATTACTTTCAATTCTCCGTTCTTATATTCTTTAAATTGAGGTGTAATGATTTGTGCTTTTAAAACTTTAGAATCAATAACTTTAAAATATTCTTGAGATGCTAAGTTTAAAATTGTTTCCTTATTTTTTAATTCATTTTTAAGATTATTACTCAATTCTTTAGTCCAAAACTGATATAAATTCTCGACTTTTGCCGTCATTTTAACTTTTGTACCCATTTCCAGGCGGTAAGGATACATTAAATCCAAAGGTTTGAGCATTCCATATAATCCG
>JBBSUQ010000220.1:0-4398 GCA_038234235.1 Flavobacteriales bacterium | reverse complement strand
GATCTTCAAGGAAATATTATTTCAACTAAAACAGTTGCAGCTGGTAATTCACAAGTTACTGAAACAATTGGAAACACTTCAGGTTTGGCAGCAGCATATTACATGCTTGAAATCAAATCAGGTGATGCATCAACAGTTAAAAAAGTGGTTGTATTGTAAGATATATCATATTTATATTCAAAGGCTGTTTCATTTTGAAGCAGCCTTTTTTCATGAATAACAAGCTCATTTCATTAAACTAATTATGTGCTATTTTGGTGCAATAAATTTTATTATCTTTACAGAACTTTAGGGGTGTCTTTTAGACTGAGAATTACCCTTTGAACTTGATGCGGTTGAGCCCGACGGAAGGAAAAGTTAATTCTACGTTTATTGAGGCATCTCATATTTAAATAAAAGATGCAAGTATTTTTCAATGATATTTCGGAAAACACCAATAGTTTGACTCTCGAAAAACTATTGCTTGATAAAAATCTTGCTGACAAGACAGGAATTGCGGTAGCTATAAACGATTTCGTGATTTTAAAAACCAAATGGGCTGAAACACCAATCAAAGAAAACGATAAAATATTAGTAATAACGGCAAGCGCCGGCGGATAAAAATCTATATGAAAAAAGAAACAACTCCAACAGATTCAACAATAAGCAGAAAGCCCTTTACTGCTTCTAAAAAAATATATGTAAAAGGTGAACTGCATGATATTTCCGTAGCTATGCGAGAAATCAGTTTAACAGAATCGCAAGCTGTTTTTAGTGAAGGTGAATTTAAAAAAGAAACCAATTTGCCAGTTACAGTTTATGATACTTCTGGTCCATACACAGATCCTTCGATTGAAATTGATTTGAAATTCGGTATTCCGAAGTTGAGAAAACAATGGATTTTAGATCGAAATGATGTTGAAGAACTTCCTGAGATTTCTTCAGAATACGGTAAACAAAGATTAGCCGATAAAAAATTGGATGATTTGCGTTTTGAGCATCTCGCAAAACCAATGCGTGCAAAAGAAGGCAAAAATGTGAGTCAACTTTATTATGCCAAACAAGGAATAATTACTCCAGAAATGGAATACATTGCGATTCGCGAAAATCAAAAAATAGAAGATATTAAACACATTTGTCCGCAACATCCGGGTGAAAATTTTGGAGCAAATACTCCTAAAAATAAAATTACTCCAGAATTTGTAAGAGAAGAAGTCGCTTTGGGAAGGGCTATTATTCCTAACAACATCAATCATCCAGAAAGCGAACCGATGATTATTGGTCGAAATTTCTTAGTTAAAATAAATGCCAATATTGGTAATTCGGCTGTAAGTTCATCTATTGAAGAAGAAGTAGAAAAAGCAGTTTGGGCTTGTCGTTGGGGTGCCGATACGATTATGGATCTTTCAACTGGTAAAAATATCCACGAAACACGAGAATGGATTTTAAGAAATTCTCCTGTTCCAATTGGTACTGTTCCAATTTATCAGGCGCTTGAAAAAGTAAACGGCAAAGCAGAAGATTTAACTTGGGAAATTTTTAAAGATACGTTGATTGAGCAGGCTGAACAAGGCGTAGACTATTTCACAATTCATGCTGGCGTTTTATTAAGATATGTGCCAATGACAGCCAAAAGATTAACAGGAATTGTATCAAGAGGTGGATCCATTATGGCAAAATGGTGTTTATCACACCACAAAGAAAATTTCCTTTACACCCATTTTGAAGACATTTGTGAAATAATGAAAGCGTATGACGTTGCATTTTCTTTGGGAGATGGCTTACGTCCTGGAAGTATTGCCGATGCAAACGATGAAGCACAATTTGCAGAATTGGAAACATTGGGCGAGCTGACAAAAATTGCATGGAAGCACGATGTTCAAGTTATGGTAGAAGGTCCAGGTCACGTTCCAATGCACATGATTAAAGAAAATATGGACAAGCAATTGCGTGAATGTCACGAAGCACCATTTTATACACTTGGTCCTTTAACTACGGATATTGCACCAGGTTATGACCATATAACTTCTGGGATTGGAGCTGCAATGATTGGTTGGTTTGGTTGTGCCATGTTGTGCTACGTTACCCCGAAAGAACATCTCGGTTTGCCAAACAAAAAAGATGTGAAAGATGGAGTGATCACTTATAAACTTGCAGCTCATGCAGCAGATTTGGCAAAAGGACATCCAGGAGCGCAACACAGAGACAATGCTTTGAGTAAAGCACGTTTCGAATTCCGTTGGGAAGATCAATTTAATTTATCTTTAGACCCTGATACTGCTCGAGAATACCACGATGAAACATTGCCATCTGACAATGCAAAAGTGGCTCATTTCTGCTCCATGTGTGGTCCACATTTTTGCTCAATGAAAATTACACAAGATGTAAGAGAATATGCAAGAAAGCAAGGATTATCAGAAGAAGAAGCTTTGAAAGAAGGCATGGAAAGTAAATCGAAAGAATTTGTAAAAAAAGGAGCTGATGTTTATTTGTCGCCCGAAACAGCAAAAATGTGATCATACTTATTTCACCTGCGGAAAATATTGAAAATGAAATTTCCATGGTTAATGAGATGTTGACTTTTAATTCAAATTTTTATTACCATTTAAGAAAGCCTGAAAGCGATATTGAAGTTGGAAGAAAATATTTGAAGCAGATTGCCGATGAAAATTTAAAACGAGTTGTCATTCATCAAAACTATGAATTAATGAACGAATTTAATTTAAAGGGAGTTCATCTAAAAAGTGGCAAGATCAGTGAAACTCCGCTGAAAATTACTTCAAAATCTTACCATTTAGGAGATGAAATTGAAAGTGAGAATTTAGAATATTTTTTCTGTTCACCGGTTTTTGATAGCATTTCAAAGAAAGATTATCCTGCTCAAGAATGGAATATAAACGATTGGAATACAGAAGATAAATTAAAAGCTGTTGCCTTGGGTGGAATTAACGCCAACAATATAAAAAGTGCACAAGAAAAAGGATTTGAAAATTTTGCATTTTTGGGCGCTGTTTGGAATTCACAAAATCCGATTAATTCATTTAAAGAGTTGTTAACCCATGTCTAAACAAAGACCATTTTGTTTATCAATTGCCGGTTTTGATCCATCAGGAGGTGCGGGTATTTTGGCTGATATTAAAACCTTTGAAAAGTTGAAAGTTACGGGAATGAGCATTCTGACTTGTAATTCTATTCAAACAGAAAATAAATTTGATTCTGTAGAATGGATAAGTCCTGAGGTTATTGAAAAGCAACTTTTATATTTAGTTAGCCAATATAAATTTGATTCAATAAAAATCGGGTTAATTGAAAACGGTGAAGTTCTGCTTAGAGTTTTAAAGATTATTGAAGAAAAAATACCAAAAGCACTTATTATTTGGGATCCTGTTTTAAAAGCTAGTGCTCCAAATAATTTAGAGAATGAGAGATTTAAAAGCAATCTTAATTCAATTTTGGAGAAGATAGATTATATTACACCCAATTCTATTGAACTAGAAATTTTATTTGGGAATCAAGATGTAAACACAATCAGCTCAGAATTTAAAATTGGGGTTATTTTGAAAGGTGGACATAGCGAAAATTTAGGCTCAGATCAATTTATAAAAAACTCAAAAGCATTTACAATTAAACCCTCACAAATTTCCAAATCCGGTAAACATGGTTCAGGTTGTATTTTTTCATCGGCGTTCACTGCATATTTGGCTTTAGGTTTTAAACCATTGAAAGCTTGCATTCGAGCAAAGGACTTTACTTTAAAAAGATTACTGTCTAATAAAACTTTATTGAGTTATTATTCTTAAAATTGTAACGTATGTATTATAAGAGAATAGCGTCCTTGTCTTTTGGTTTGGCATTTATTTGTGCCCTATTTTTATTTACAGATATTGGTTTCGGAATTATTTCGAGAAATGTCGCGCTGACATTATTTATTATTTTCGGTGGTTTTGGGCTAATTTTCAATATCGTAGCATTTTCTGTTTCTAAGAACAAACCAAGTTATAACATATTATTTTGGATTGGATCAGTTGTACTTTTTTTAGGACTTATTGGAAGAATCATGCATTGGCCTTACACCTTTTACTTAATTTGCGGAGGCACACTTATCTCAGGACTTTCCTTCTTTTACAATCCCAACCAAGAAGACACAGATATGAAAGACGATGATTTGATAGATCGGTTTTAGGGTGATGGAGAGAATATAATTACGAAATTTATAAACTTTAAAATGATGAAATTGTTAAAATTATTTTCTTTTCTGCTTTTATTTCTTTTTTCAAAGTATACAATTAGTTGTACTTGTTTATCAAACCCGAGATTAAACGATTCCATTTATAATCAAGCAGAATTGATATTTATAGGAAAAATAATAAGCATAAAACGTGATTCTAATTCAATTAGACTAAAACTAACAGTTTTGGT
>JBBSUQ010000219.1:0-4433 GCA_038234235.1 Flavobacteriales bacterium | reverse complement strand
GCACCTCCCGATTTATTCTTGCTAACTAAAGCAATTAAAAAAATTAAAGATCAAATTGAAGAAAACCACAACGATGTGCACAGTTTTAGAAAGGATTCCTGATGGGTTTTAATTGTTGCAACGTAGGGTCATGGCATGCCAACGTATGGTCATGGTGACCCTACGTTGTTATACATTATAATGTATCAAAATCTCTGTAGCTCCTTTACCGTATTCTCTAAAATCTGCATCGTGGCATTCCACATTGTCACTTTTACTTAAATAATCCCTAATTTCAGATTTTAAAACCCCTTCTCCTACTCCATGAATTATAATGAGTTTTCGAATTAATTTTGAATTGGCTTTTTTGTAAAAATTACGAAATTCGCTCATTTGTTTTTGCAAAATATCATGATTGCTCATGGATGCATGGCTTTCTACCAATTCTTCAATGTGTAGGTCAATCTCCCAAACTTCTATTGCTTTTCTGCGTCCAGTTGCATTTTCATGTTTTACGAAATGTCTTTGTTGAAGTAAAGATTCATCTTCAGCAATGTACGAATCATCAAATTGGTCTAAGTCGTAATTTTCTTTATGGATTTTCGCAATTTCTTCAATTTTAAAAGGCCGTTCAAATGAAGTTTCATCTTCAATCCAGTACATTTTTTGATCGTCGATTTTTCGAATAATTCCGCCGCCTTTTTCGTACAAAAAACTTACTTTTTCTCCAATTTTATAAAGCATCATAGTACCATTTCAAATCTAATTGCATAGAAAACCAAATAGGTAAAACCAATGCTAAAATCCAAACCGCAATAACAAGAAATCGCGTTAATAAAGATGCATCGCGCACAGTTGGTGTTATCAAAACATTGTTTACCTGCGAAGCAAGAATAGGATCTGATTCATCTGAACCTACTTGATCTATAAACATTCTTAATGCTGGAGTTCTACTCAACAATATTTCTTTTATTTTACTAAATTCTCTGTTTGTTAAACGCTTGTAGGTCTTTTTATAATTTACTTCGTTTTCATTTAATTCTTTGTGAGTGTGGTAACTTTTCTGTAATCCTCTCACTCTAATCCCCAAAATAAATCCAAAACCAATCATTAACCAACTGTCAATATAATAACCTAAGGCAATTAAAATCAAAGAAGAAATTAAAGAAAGAATTAATTGAAATTTCTCCTGACCTTTTGAAATCAGTAGTTTTAATAATTGGCCACCATCTAACGGATCAAGTGGAACGAGGTTTAACATATTAATAAATAAGAACAGGAGTGAACCAGTAACCAATATTTCAGACTGATTTTTATTCCCTAAATAAAGTAAAATAAGTCCGAGTACAATGCCAGGTACTGGACCCGCCAGCACTACTAAAAAACTTTGCTTTTGGCGGTATTTATGTTTTTCACCTTGCACAAAAGCTCCCATTAGAGGTACAAATAACATTCTTACATTTTGATATTTAAATAATTTCATCATCAAAAAATGTCCTAACTCATGAAAAAGAATAACAACAACAAGGTAAACGATAAAATTTAATTCACTGCCAAAGAAAATGACAAATGTCAAAATGAAAAGAACAATTGAGAAAATTGTAACCGCGATATTATTTCGTTGCACTTTCTCTGCTAATTGCGGTTTTTCCGGATAAAAATCAAATTCTTCCATAAGATTAGTATAAAATTAGCAAAAGTTTTTTCAAAAATCAAAAAAATTGAAGGACTTTTAGAAAGTTACGATTGAATTTTAGCAAAATCTTTAGCAAAATAGCTTAAAATTCCACTTGCACCAGCCCTTTTTATACTCAATAAAATTTCTTGTATTGCCAGTTCATAATTTATCCAACCTTTTTCTGCCGCTGCATAAACCATGGCACACTCGCCACTTACATTGTATGCTGTAATTGGAATATCGAAATTCTGTTCTAATAAAGCAACAATATCCAAATAAGCCAAAGCAGGTTTTACCATTAGCATATCTGCTCCTTCTTCAAAATCTAACCGAGCTTCACGCAATGCTTCTTTTTTATTTGCCGGATTCATTTGATAAGTTTTTTTATCGCCAAATTTTGGAGCACTATTTAATGCTTCTCTAAAAGGTCCGTAAAAAGCACTTGCATATTTAGCGGTGTAAGACATTATTAAAACGTGTTGATAATCATAAGAATCTAGTTCATTTCTGATAGCTGCCACACGGCCATCCATCATATCTGAAGGACCAATAATATCCACACCAGCCTGAGCTTGCGCCACAGCCATTCTCGCTAAAATAGGAAGTGTTTTGTCGTTATCAATTTTTCCGTTGTGCAAAACGCCATCATGTCCGTCAGATGAATATGGATCCATTGCCACATCGCTCATTAAATTACATTCAGGAAAGTGTTTTTTTATTTCAGCGATTGCATTTAAATAGAAATTATCTGAAGCAAACGAATAACTTGCACTGGCATTTTTCCATTTTTCGTCAACGGCAGGAAATAAGTCGAAAGATTGTAAACCCAAATTCATGCACTCTTCGATTTCTTTTAATAATAAATCTAATGACCATCGAAAATTAAAAGGCAATGAAGCTATTTCTTCTTTTTTATTTTTTCCATCTACCAAAAAAAGTGGATAAATTAAGTTGGAAACCGAAAGATGGGTCTCTTCAACCATATTTCTAATTACTTGCGAATTTCTGTTCCTTCTTGGTCTCGAATGTATCATAAATTTTCTATTTTTGTAAAAGTAATATTTTTAAGATTTTTCAACATTCTTTTTAATATTGTATTGGAAATAATAAAAATTGTTATTTTAGCCTACAAAAGAACAAATTCAAAGTAACTACAAATGAAATTAAATAAGACATTTTTGCCCTCTTTACTAATGTTTACAATAGTTTTAACGGCATGCACAGACGAAAAACCGAAGGATAAGCCTACAATTGATGAGGAAATAAACGACCCAGATGCTTCAATGAACACAAGTTTCGACGGAAAAGTTTTCAGTATTCCTTCTCCTTTACAAACAGCTTTGTTGATTAAAGAAAGCAATGTGCCTTTTAATGAGGATCTATTAAATAATGTTGATAATATAGATTTATATACTACAGAAATGCGTCAGGCTTTAAATTTAGGAATTTATGGAACTGATTTAGGTTATGCTGCTTTATACAAACAAAATAGCACATCACTGAAATATTTGGCTACAGTTGAAAAATTGACAAACAAATTGGGTTTAGAAGGTGCATTCGATAAAAATTTCATGACCCGTTTTGAAAAAAATTCAGCCAATCAAGATTCAATGATGTTAATTGTATCTCAAGCTTTTAGAAAATCAGATGATTTCTTGAAAAATAACGATCGCAAAAATACTTCAGCTTTAATTCTTACAGGTGGATGGATTGAATCACTTTATTTTGCTTGTGAGTTAAATCAAGCATCAAATAATCCGAAAATTGTTGAAAGAATTGGTGAACAACAACAAACTTTAAAAAGTATTATTGAAATTTTAGAAGAATATAATAAGGACAAAGCGAACGCTGAATTAATAAGCGACATGCAAACTTTAAAAATTCAGTTTGATAAAGTTATGATCAATTATGAATTTATTGAGCCATCAACAAACGAAGCTAAAAAACTTACAACATTAAATCACAAAATGGAAATCAAAGTTGATACAAATGTATTGAACGAGATTCGCTCATTAATAACTTCAATACGTAAAAAAATTACTGAATAAGAATTAACATTATGAAAAAGATAATTATAGCATTTATAGCAATTTTAGGAACAAGTCAGATTTCTTATTCTCAAGATTGTGAAGGTTTGGTGAAGGTTTGTGAATCATACCTTAATGGAACTAAGGCCCCAGGAAATTTTGTTTCTGATGGACAAGTTTACACTGCCTTTTTAGATAGAGATAAGTCAGAATTTAGAACAACTTTTTATGGTGGTTCTACTTACAGAATTGTTAACAGTGCTGGAAAAGAAGATGATTACGTAATTTTTACAATTCGCGATTTACAAGGAAATATACTTTTCACAAATCGCAATTACAAAAATTCTCCATATTGGGATATTAAAGTTCCTAAAACAATTCCGGTTACAATTGAAACCGAATTGGATATGGATAAAAAAGTTACGGGTTGTACTGTAATGCTTATTGGTTTCAAAAAGAATTAATTTTAGTAGAATTTAATAAATTCTCAATTTTATTGACTGCGCATGAGTGAAAGAATTCTTAGAGCCTTAATGCAACTCTTTGCAATAATCGCAAAGGTTGATGAATTGCCAGACTCTAATGAAGATGAAGTAATTGAAAGTACTGAAGGTAAGAAGATTGTAGAATCTTTTTTGCGTTCGGAACTCAATTCTTCCTTAGTAACTCAATATTTAGAACTTTTTGATGAATATTTAAATACCTATAATAATTCCTCAAAGAAAAAAGACGGTCAGCGCAAAAGAACT
>JBBSUQ010000218.1:0-4506 GCA_038234235.1 Flavobacteriales bacterium | reverse complement strand
TCCAGAATCGGTTGAAATTGTCCAACTAAAATTAGCTGTTTGATTAACTGTTAATGTTGCATTATTAGCAGGTAAACTATTTTGTGGCTGATTAGGAGCTACTGTATCCACTAAAAAACTTCTTGAAGAAAATTGGGTTTCTGTTGTAGTTAAAGTATTAAATGCTTTTACTTTCCAAGTATATTGTCCATCAGCTGTTATGTTTGCGTTATTTAAAATTACGTTTGTAGTTGTAACGTTATCTTGAGTGAAAACAATATTTCCAGAGGTTACGTTCGTTACTTCAACTTTATAATGATCTGCAGCTGTTAAACCATTCCATGAAAGGGTTACAGTGTTTTGATTAGTTGCAAAAGAACTTGATGGAGCTGACAAAACAACTTGTTGATTGCTTAAATCATCTGATTCCTGCACATTAAAGGTAATAGGAAAAGAATAAGTTGACTGATAACCTGCGTTCTCACCTCTCACTCTCCATTGATAAGTACCTTGCAATAATGGCAAAGTAATAGTATTTGTATTTACTAACGTGTCAAAAATTCTCAATTGGTTGTCCCTATAAACTTGAACCCTATAATCCTTTGCACCTTTTAAGGAATTCCATTGAAATGTCGTTACATTACTTTCAACCGTAACTCCTTCTGTTGGATAATCAATTTGAACTATATCGTTAGTGATATCTTTTTCTAAAATATCCTCACAAGAAAAACTTATGATTACTAATGCAGTTAGCAGTATTTTATTTATTATTTTCATATTTTATTTATTACTTTTTTGATTTCATTTCATAATTCTGAAACAGTATTTTTAAATGTAAAGTTTCATTACTATTATTCTTTTTTACAGTGTAATAATTACCGCTTACAACTCTTGAATAGCTAAATTGGGTTTCAAAATCATAACCTAATTTTAATAGACTATTAATGTTTCCTGTAATATCTAACTGGTTTGTATAAATATTATAATTTTCACCATCAAATTTATGGATTGCTTGTAGATCATTTATAGAAATACCTTCGTGTTGGGTTGCAAAAGCTATAATTTCTTGTTGTACAACATCTCGTGCTACATTTTGGTCACCTAAATATTTATCATAACTCGCAATTTCCATAGATAAAACGTCTAAGCTTTTAGCTTTACTGGCAATATCATTTGAAAGATTAGTAAGTTCTTTATTCTCTTTAATTACTTCAATTAAGTTTTTAAAAGAACGTTTGTAAGCAGTATAAGACAGCATAAAGAAGATTGCTAATAAAGCAATGCATTTTTGTTTGTATGTGTACTGTTCAAACATTATTTAATGAGAATTTTTAAACTAAATTGGGTATTGTTTTTCTTGTCTTTTTTTAGACTTTCTATTTCAAATTTGGCTATCCAATCAAATTTTTTTAGATTTCTTAGCCAATTATTAAATTCCTCTTCATTTATTGTTAATCCTTTTACGAAAATTGTTCCGGGAGTAATTTCAACTTTTTCATTATGTTTCACAACTTTTTGCAATGGAGCTATATTTAATTCGTTTAACGAAATAGAATTAGGTACAGATTTTATGATTTCATAGGAATAAAAAGACAAGAATTTGTCTGATAAAAAACCAGAATCTTGAATGATTTTTTCTTTATCTTTCTTTTGGTTTTCCAATGTTACAATTTGCTGATAAGCTTTATTAGAATAGACATTTTGAATGTTTAATTCTGCATTTTTTGAGCCGAAATGCTGAATCGCTAAATAACTTGTTAGTAGTGTTATCAAAAAACCAACAATCATAATTAATCCAAAGGTTGAAAAAGCTTTTCGATACACAACTTCGTCCATTAAATTTGTTTTCCATTCCGATTTTGAAACGGATTCATTTTGAACAAAATAATGCAAACCAACACCATATGAAGGCAAGGAGTAATTAGTTAGCGAAGTTGCTGTAATTGTGTAATTCTTATCGGAAACAACGTCTAATTTGGTAAAATTAACCAACACATTTTGTTCCAATTCTAAACTTAAATTTCCAGAAGTAATTGTGCTTAAATTCAAATTTTCCGACAATAAAACGGAAAGAAAGGAACCAACATAAATATCAATTATCTGCGCTTTTTTACTTTCAAACACTGTTAACCATTCGTCAACTACATTTTTTCTACAAAAACTCATGAAAGTATCATTTTTTAAGGTGTAGCTTGTATAATAAATAGAAGTAAAGTCAATGTTTTTTTGCCAAGCAATATCCGTTTCATTAGCACTATCAATCTTCTTATTCAAAACACCTTTTCCATCAACACATAAGATAACAGGTAATTTTAAGTCAATATTTTCAAAAAGTGCATCAGTAGTTAAGCAGGTTTTATTTTCAATAATATCCAATTTCCCTTTTGACTTTTTAAAGGTAAGCAACGCATATTTTTGGCTATCCAAATCCTGAAAGATTCCGACAACCTGAATACGATTGATTTTGAATATTTTAGAAAGTATAGTAACCATTAATAAATTATTGTTGGTTTAATAAAAATATGCAATTTCGAATTTCCTTTTGCTTTCTTCTTACTACTGAAAAACCATTTTAAAATTGGAATTCTAGATAATAAAGGAACACCTGTGCCAGAATTTTCTCTTTTTAATTCGTCTAAACCTCCTAATAAAACCATTTCATTGTTACGAACTCTTACTAAAGATTCAAATTGTTGGGTTGCTTTTCCTGGTGGTGCGTTTTCACCTGCTCTACCTAAAAACGAACTTTTCTCTACATTAATACTCAAGGTTACATTCTCATCAGTTGAAACAAAAGGCTTTATTTTTACTGCCAAATTTGCTTCTGTAGGTTTCCAAGTTCCCGATTGTAAAATATCTCCACCATTTCCTAAATTGTTATTTAAAATACGGTTGCTTTGCTCAAAATAATAATTGGTTTCCCCGATGGATAGAGTAGCTTCATGTCCACTTAATGTTGCAATTTTAGGAGTTGATTCTATTTTAATAATCGAATTGTTTTCCAATACTTGTAAATTTAAATAAAAAGCATCGGTCACTTTTCCTAGTTTGATAAATCCTAAACCATTAAAAGCATCAATTAAATTATTGATAGAAGAACTTCCTAGAGAAACATCTGTAGTAGGAAAAAGAACACCGCTAGTTTGAGCTTTATTGATTTTATCTAGTCCAGCTTTTAAACCCGTTTGAATATCATAAGATTTATTATATTGCACAATAATCACTTCAATTTGTACCAATGGCACCACTTTATCGATTTGTTTTACATATAATTTTAATTCTTCAATCGTTGATTTTGAACCCGAAACTATCAAAGAGTTCAATTCGATAAATTCTTTAATTTCAACTTTATCACTAAATATTTTTGGTAACGATTGTAAAACCGATTCGATAGAACGATTCTCTAAAGGAATAATTTCCGTAGAGCGCAAACCTTCAGTAGATTGATCACCTATAATATAATACCCATCTTGATTTTTGTACGTGTATTTTTTGCCTTTAAAAACATGATTTAATAAATCGTCATAAGTAATTTTATTAGCTAAAAGTGATGTTTTTTCATTTTCAGGTTTGTTGTAAATAAAGTAATTTATATTTAATTTTTCGGCAGCCTCAATTAACAAATCGGTTGCGTCTGCTACATTTGCTCTTACGGTTAAAAAACCTTGATTATCCACTTCAATGTCATAAAATCCTTCTGAACCTGATGCTGGTTTTGATCTGTTTTTAGTATTATTTCTATTGTTTCCGGCAGTTGTATTGACTTCTTTTGGCAAGGTGCTTTTCTCTAAATAATAAAACCCATTTTCATCTTTAGTAGCAATTAAATCATTCGACTTAGCCATCATTTCAATAACTTGGTCAAATGGACGATTTAAAATGTAAGAAGACACTTTTAAAAATTTAATATCTGGTGCTAAAACAATATTCTTACCCGATTTATCAATAATAGCTTGTGCAACATTAGGCAAGGAATCATTTTCTAATTTAACAGATAAAAAACCATTTTCTGAATTGTAACTAACATCAATAACTTTGGGTTGCTTTATTTCAATAACCTTTTTTTCTATTCGTTTTTTAAAAATGATAATATTACTCATAAAAGTAACTTCCAAATCATATTTTTGAACTAAAAACAAGAAAATGTCTTTTACAGTAACATCATGAAAATTATTTACAACAGGTGTATTCAAATTACTATCTACACTTACATTCAGCTGATGTTCTTCTGAAATTGCAAGAATTAAATCATATAACGACAAACCCGAAACATCAATTTTAACTATTTCATTGATGCCAGGTTTAATTTTTGAAAACTCGTCTAGTTTTCGACCTAATTCATTACTATCTTGCTGAGCCAAAAGGGAATTAGAAAAAATAAAAAGGGTTAATACAACAATAATTTTTTTAATCATTTTATACATTTAATAATATAGCATATATCTCGTCTAACGATGTTTCTCCTTTGGCCAAAACATCATACGCTTTTTCTGGAAGCGATTTGTAATTTTCGTCTTTTTCAAAATA
>JBBSUQ010000217.1:0-4521 GCA_038234235.1 Flavobacteriales bacterium | reverse complement strand
TTAAAAAATGTATATGCTCTAGCATCAGGTATTTGTGCAGGTTTGGGTTATGGAGATAATTTTCAATCGGTATTAATTTCTAACGCTATTCAAGAAATAGAAAATTTTATTGACGAAGTAAGTCCAATTCACCGTGATGTAAAATCGAGCGCATATTTAGGAGATTTATTGGTTACAGCTTATTCAAAATTTTCTCGCAACAGAACTTTTGGTTTTATGATTGGAAAAGGATATTCAGTAAAAACCGCACAGCTTGAAATGGATATGATTGCAGAAGGTTATTATGCTACAAAATGTGTAATGGAAATGAACAAAGAATTTCAAGTAGAAATACCAATTGTTGAAGCGGTCTATCGTATACTTTATGAACGAATTTCACCTGTAATTGAAATGCGCATACTTACTGATAAACTAAGTTGATGTCGAGTACACGAAAATCAAAAAACAACAAGAAAAAAATATTTAATGATCCAGTCTATGGTTTCATTTCAATTCCAGACGATTTTATTTTCGACCTAATTGAGCACCCATATATACAACGATTGCGGAGGATAAATCAATTAGGCTTAACTCATTTGGTTTATCCTGGTGCCCTTCATACAAGATTTCACCATGTTTTAGGTGCAATGCACTTAACACAACAAGCCATTGCTGTAATTCGCAGAAAGGGACACGAAATAACCAAAGAAGAAGAACGAGCAGTTCTAATTGCCATTTTATTGCATGATATTGGTCACGGACCTTTCAGTCATGCTTTAGAATATGATATTGCATCCGGCGTTAGTCATGAACAAATAAGTGCACTTTTTATTAAAAAATTAAGTGAAACTTTCGGAAATGAACTCAACAGAGCGTTGTCTATTTTCCAAAACCAATACGACAAAGCATTTTTACATCAATTGGTTTCCAGTCAACTTGACATGGATAGAATGGATTATCTCAATCGCGACAGCTTCTATACTGGCGTTTCAGAAGGGATAATTGGTAGCGATCGAATCATAGAAATGTTGAATGTGCACAATGGAAATTTGGTTGTGGAAGAAAAAGGCATTTATTCTATAGAGAAGTTTATTGTTGCAAGAAGAATAATGTATTGGCAAGTTTACTTACATAAAACAGTTGTTGCCGCCGAGAATATGCTCATTCATGCCTTGCGACGGGCAAAAGAATTGGTGCATCGCGGAGATTCGGTTTTCTCTACTCCCGCCCTGGCATTTTTTCTCCAAAATCAAATTGGTTTAAGCGATTTTCAAAATAATCCCGATACTTTAGAAAATTTTGCACAACTCGATGATTCTGATATTCTTTCAGCTTTAAAAGTTTGGCAACACCATGATGATAAAGTTTTATCCCTTTTGTCAAGCTCACTGGTCAACAGAAATCTTTTCAAAATAGAAATTTCAACCACTCCATTTGGACAAGATAGAATTCAATTGGAAAAAGAAATGGTGCGGCAAAATTACGATCTGCAAGAAGACGAGCTAAAATACTTCATCTACTCAGATGTTTTGAGAAATAACGCTTACACATCTAACAAAGACAACATCAATTTACTGCTAAAAAACGGCGAAATTGTTGATGTTTCTAAAGCTTCTGACAACCTAAACATCAATGCGCTCAGCAACCCGGTAGAAAAATATTTCTTGGTTTATCCGGTGCATTAATTCCTTCTTATATTCAAGGTTTGAGTTGTTTTAGTTTCTGGATTATCTCTACCGTATCTATAAAAAATGTAAAAATAAGTTCCCTCTACCGCATCATCTCCATTGAAGTTGTTTTGGTATCCTGATACTTCGTAAATTACATCTCCCCAACGATTTACTATTATTAAATAATTGTTCGGATATAACGGAGCTTCATCAATAATTAAATAATCATTTATTCCATCGCCATTTGGCGTAATTATGTTTGGAAGCAAATCATCGCAATTTACCTCATCAATTATAATCGAATCTTCAATAAAACAGCCAAATGCATCTACTAAGGAAAAATACCAAGTTTGGTCGCTTTCAACAGTATAATTGCCCGAGGAGTTTGTCTGGTTCCATTCTAGAGTTAAACCAGATGGTGCATCTAGTAACATTTCAGCACCTAAGCAAGCAATTGTATCTTCAGATAACGAATTAATTGGCAAGGCATGATTTATAATCGTTATTTGATCTGTAAATTGACAGCCAAATGTATCTATCTGATGAAGGGTATAAAGTCCGGCACTATTTGCTGAAATTATTATTGTATCAATTTCAGAAACCGCTCCATTAGGCGTTGTCCAGTAAGAAGTATCAAGCACTGATGTAGAAGTATAATTGAAAATTACAGTATCCCCCGCACAAGAATTTTGAACGTTATTCGTCAATTGATAAGCGATCGTATGAATCATCAGATTTATATAATCATCATTGGTTTGGCAACCGTTGGCATCAATTGCATTTACAGTAATCAAGCTCCCAGCATCTGAAGCCAAAATGTTTAAAGTATCGGCATTTTCAGTACCAAAAACTCCCGACCAACTTATATCTAAAGTACTATTTCCTTGGCCAAACACCAACATATCGGATCCACAAGCAGTTAATGAATCAATTGTAATATCCAAAACCGCAGGCACATTAAAATATACCGTTTGATAAAGTGTATCTGTATAACATTGAGCATTTATCACCAGCATGATCTGTTCTACCGTGTCGCCATCGAAAGTTACAGTGAAATTATCTTGTCCAGAAAAAGGAATTCCATGCCAATACCAAGTTGAAATACTACCCAAAGCATTAGTTTGTAGAAATATATTATCATAACTACAAGCAACAGTATCGCCAAAAATACTATCATTTCCAATAATAAAAGTACTGCCTACATAAACAGAATCGCTGTGGCTGCAACCAAAAGTATCGTAAAGTGAAAGATAATACCAACCTGTATCTTGTGGTGACATTACAAAGCTAAGTGTATCATCATTTACCGTAGTTTGAGGTGTTGTCCAAACCACACTGTCTGCAGTTGTAGTAACGAAAATTACAACCGAATCTCCATTACAGGCAGATATGCTGTTGCTGCTTAAAGTATAATTAAAGGTTGGCACTATAATATTTACAGTATCAATATTTGATAGACATCCGTTGGCATCAGCTCCTTGAAAATAAACTGAGCCAGAATTTTGAATATTATTTAAGTTAAAAGTCGAAGAATTACTGGTTCCAAAATCGCCATACCAGTTATTATTTGGGTAATTACTATTTACCGTAAAAATCATATCTTCTCCTTCGCAAAGAGAAATATCTGCAGAAGAAATTTGAACACTATCGGCGTACAACCATTCAATTGACTGATAAAGCGTATCGGAATAACAGGAATTAGAAATTACACACATGAGTGTATCTATAAAAGGATTATTTGATCCATAAACTAAATTTAATTGATTTTGACTACCAACCTGCACATTATTAAGATACCAAGCCACATTTTCGTTGCTGGTATTAACATTTGCCACCAAACTATCAGAAGTACAAGCTATGAAATTTCCTGAAATTGTAAAATTCGGTAAAGCAGTAATCATGCTAACTGTTACAGTTCCAAAAACAGGCTGACATTCAGGAACATTGTAAGCAATGAGCATGCTTGTATCTTGAGATATATTTAGGAGTGTATAATTCTGAGAATTTTGTAGAAAAGAAGTATCGCTGGTGTACCAATTTAATGTATTGGGCGCCAAGTTTATGTAAACATCAGATGCCGAACAAATAAAAGTATCCACATCATCAGGTGCAACGGACAACTCTATTTGATCAATAAAAATTGAATTGCTTGTTGCCTCACAGCCGTAATTATTAGTCGCTGTTACCGAATAACTGCCTTGTTCATCGGCAATGACAAAACTCCCACCTGAGCCATTGCTCCAATCATAACCAGATAAATTTGTAGGGTTAGCTTGAATAACGGTATTTTCTTGAAAACATAGTATAGAATCTGGCGTTGAAATACTGATAGAAAATGTGCCATCAATAATTTCAACACTATCTAATGCTGTTATACCACATTGCTGAAGACTGCAAACATACCAACCCGCTTGCGAAACAGTAATTGTTGGTGCTGTGCTGGTAATCGGGCTCATCCATTGCACGGTGCCATTCCCAATAAAAATTGCATGAATATTAGCAGTTTCGCCAGCACAAAGAATATTACTTGGCTCTACATCTAAGTAAGGAGTTGATAATTCTTTTAATTCAAAAGGAGGCGAAGTCATATAGCAACCTTCGTTATCGAGTACGGTACAGTAATAAAAACCTGCATCGTCATCAGTGTGGGTATTTGTATTTGATAAATTGAAACCATTTGGTCCTGTCCAATCGTAAGTGATATAACCTGAATTGATAGTCATTAAAACAGAATCATATGGGCAGATGATGCCATCACTTGGATTACCAAATACAGATGGAGGAGTTTTTTCGTTAAGTGTAAATAGAAAATCATAAAATTTAGAACAACCAGTAACCGTATCTGTAACTGTACCTTGATAATGATATATTC
>JBBSUQ010000216.1:0-4585 GCA_038234235.1 Flavobacteriales bacterium | reverse complement strand
TTAACACTCTACAAACTACCGTAGAACTAATTATTCTAAATCAAACTTGCAACAAAATTCTACCGTAGAAATAAATATTAACACTCTACAAACTACCGTAGAATTCCTTAACCTATTTTAAATTTACACCAAAAAACTACCGTAGAATTAATTATTGATTTGACTAACTGCAACAAAATTCTACCGTAGAAATAAATATTAACACTCTACAAACTACCGTAGAACTAATTATTCTAAATCAAACTTGCAACAAAATTCTACCGTAGAAATAAATTTTAACACTCTACAAACTACCGTAGAATTCCTTAACCTATTTTAAATTCACAACAAAAACTACCGTAGAACTAATTATTCTAAATCAAACTTACACCAAAATTCTACCGTAGAATTAATTATATGAACAATTTAAACTCAAAATAAATAAAGCAATTTAAATACAAATTTATACGCTCGATCGAATAAATATTAATAGTTACCCAACTCCTCAAGTTGCATTCTATAAAGCATTCCGCAAACTTTGGCAGTTTGTACAATTTTCTTCGCAACTTCCATATTCATTGCCGGATGCTCTAAAGCTTTTTCTAAATTATGAAAATGATTTTCGTCTGCTACTCCATGGTAGGTAAAAAATGAAACTTGATCTTCCCGCAGGTTTAACTGATTCATTATCATGCCTCCCCAATATGCTGAAAGTCTCTTACCTATTCCTTCAATTATGAACATTGCTCCTAATAAATCAACTGGATTTGGCTTGCTGGCCTGCTGAAAAATAAAACTGCTTAGAGCAATACTTCCAATATTTTTAGGCTGATGAATTATGCTCGCCAAATCTTCGCCCAAAGCCACATAATTCTTTTCCAACAATTGATAATCTTTATGCTCTGCCGCAGTGTGTTTTATAAAAGCCGATCGTAGTTCAAATAAATCGATATCTATGTTAGACGCCGCTCTAGCAATCCACTGTGAACCATCGATCACTTGTTGTCTGAGATCTTTTAATAAAAGTTTGTAATCCTCAATACTTAAAGTCCCACTGTGAATTTTAGTAACTATTGGAACCTGCAAAAGTGAAGTCTCGAAATCTATCCAAACTTTTGTTAGATTTCGTATCAACCATTCAGAAGTTTTTGTTTTGGAAAGTACAAGTTCAGGTGCTTCAACTTTTCTTATTTCATTTTTTAACTGTTCATTATTAATATTATTGGCAGCCCTTTTTACTTTTAAGGACATAAATGATGTAATAAATCTTCCACTTTCGGGAACCATACAGAGAATGTCATCATTTACAGATAATTTATCTGAATAAAACAATTCTTCAAGCATTATAAAGATGGAGGCTGAACCAGTGTTGCCCTTCGTTTGTAGATTACTAAACCAACGCTCTTCTATAATCTCTGCTCCTCCTTTTTTAAGTAATTCTTGAATTGGACTTTTAAACATTAAAGAAGAATAGTGACAACACAACCAGTCAATCTTTTTAGGATCAATCTTATCTCTATCAATTAAATCAAAAAAATGAGATACCCCAACCTTCACTACTTTATCAAGTTGCCTAACATCTTGTTTTAAATTAATTGCCCCAGACTTTGATGCTTCTTCAAAACTTGGAAAATCTAACCAACTTTTTTCAGAGTCATCTTTGTTGTCATTTTTTCCAGCATACATGCAAAGGGGATACTCATGAGCACGAAATTCTAAATCAATCCAATTTATCTCCAAATATTTTCCCTTAGATGGTTTTTCAGATTGTAGAATCATACATCCGGCACCATCTGAAAGCATCCATCTTAAAAACTCCGTATCGAAATTTAATGAATCAATTCCTTGAGCTTCGAACCTGCTCGATTTGAATAAACGACTTGCCAACTCACTACCAATAACTGCTGCACACTTTCGTTTCCCTAAAGAAATTTGAGCAAAAGCATAATTTATTGCCATAACACCACTGGAGCAAACGCTCTGAAAATTTGAAATTTCACACGCTCCAATGTCGGATAATGCATGTACCATACTCGCCATTCCTGGAATTGGCAAATCTCCTTGGGTAGTGCCAACACAAAGTAAATCAATTTCTAAAGCTCTTACCTCAGATTTATCAATTGCATTTTTTAACGCTATAGAAGCCAATTTTGCATTACTATGGGTTGTATTCTGGTCTAAATCAATAGCATAATGGCGCTGTTCTATACCGTTTTGTTTTAAGATTCTTTTTCTCAGTAAACTATCTTTACCGTTAATTCTGCCCAAATAATCTTCCATTTCATCATTGGAAATAGGTTTATTTGGCAAACAAATACCAATTGAAGTTATATAAACAGGTTTTGACATATTTAGTTAATTTTTAGGTGAAAAAAGCTTGTCCAGCAAACTGGTCGCGAAGCCATATCGATTGTTGTTCTTGTCATGGTGCAGCGCATGTTTTGTGCCAATTTGCAAATTAGAATGCTTGTCACCACTGCCAAATCTGTAATTACAATGTCCGCTCATGTTTAACAATAAACTGCTTATAGGGTAAAGAAAAATACCAAGAAGTGAAAGCGGACAAAAACTAAAAATAACGACTGGAACTAAACTTAGCAAAAGTGCTTCAATTAAATGAAAGTTAAAAACACTAAAGACTG
This sequence comes from Flavobacteriales bacterium, assembly GCA_038234235.1. Classification (GTDB taxonomy): domain Bacteria; phylum Bacteroidota; class Bacteroidia; order Flavobacteriales_D; family Crocinitomicaceae; genus JBBSUQ01. The sequence goes on along the minus strand of JBBSUQ010000216.1, from coordinate 1,964 downwards.
TAGGTACAGAACTTCTGTGATGAATATGATGTACATTCTTCCAAAAAAACGGAATATGCATCAAACGGTGAATTAGATAAAAATGAATTTCGTTGTAAACGTTAAGAATTATCAAAGTAATCAAGATATTTATTAAATTATCGGCAAGAAAGTAATTATATTCTTTTCTAAATATTAAAATAATTATAACGGTAGCTAAGCCGAAGGTAGACATAGAAATTATTGAATGTAAAATCTCAGATTTAACCTGTCCATTCTTAATTTTTTTGTCAATTATTCGATTCAAGAACTTTTTTTTGCTCAAAACTGATATCAAAAATTGAAAAAGAAATGCCATTAGGAAGTAAATCAATATAAAATATACGAATGTCAGCAAGTACAACTGAATGTAATTTAACTCATTAATAAATAAATTTTTAAAATCAGTATATAACATATAAGTTCTAAAATTAATCAAATCTACTAAGCATATACGCCTATATTGTACGGAATTATGCAACACTATAACTTGAGTCATTTATTCGTTGATTAATAAGAAGTTGAATTTTAGAAATTAAAATCTGTAATTTTTCAATTCGAATAAAAGAAATATTAATAAGTTTTTATATATTTAGAGTTCGATATTTGATACTATGCGCAAACTTATTTTTCTTTTCTTACTTTTACCTTGTTCGGGGTTCGGACAAACAACTTTTCAACCCGATTGGTCATTTAACACAGAATTGCAGTTACCGGTTGCTTTTACAAATAAAGCTTTCAAAACAATTATGCAGGGTTTAATAAATGTAGAACCTTCAATACAATATACTCTGCCAAATAGCTTAAGCTTTGCAGTTGGAGGAAAATATTCGTTTTTTACAGTTAATGAATTTAAAATCACAGAGAAACTAACTGGTGGAATGCACTCTCTTGGAGGATGGGTGAAAATTGGCAGAGAAAAATTCCATTCAGACAGATTTGCTACCGACGTGGGTATGAAAATAGGATATACAGAAAATATTTTTGCAACTACTTTTTATGAGCAAGATCCGAAAGACGTCAATAAAAAAATTGAAACATTTAAAAACAATCAATCTGTTGGTTCTCTGTTTTTCGAACCTACTTTGGGATTTATATTAACTGCTGATGAACGCAACGCTTACAGATTCACAATTGGTTACAATTTTAGCAATTTCGCCTTCGCTCCTACTCAATTAGGCATTGCCTCAAATAGCGGCTACGATGCTGGTTCTCTTTCGAAAAGAACAAGCTACTTAATTGTTGGATTTGGGTATACACTTTACTTCGGAGTTCCACCTGAAGAGAATTAATAAATCATGTTTGTTAAATCAAATTTATTAACTGCCGTAAAAACTTACTTTAAAGAATCTTTACACGACAATTTTTCTCAAAGTGAAATTAAACTAATTACAAAATCTATTGTTTGTGAAAGATTTAATATTAGCGACTCTGAATATTTGCTAGGAAACAACACAAAATTTTCTGAATCTGAATTACTTTATTTTAGAGAATGTATTCATGATCTTAAAAATGGAAAACCTTTACAATACATTGTTGGTTCTACTGAATTTTTTGGAAATAGAATAATTTGTGATTCTCGAGCTCTTATTCCGCGTCCAGAGACTGAAGAGTTGATTGAATGGATTATCGAAGAAGATAAAAACGCCATGACTTTTCATGATTTCTGCACAGGAACTGGATGTATAGCTTTAGGATTAAAATCAAGTTTATTAAATGCGACTGTTTCAGCATCTGATTATAGCGAAAACTGTCTAGATCTGGCCAGAGAAAATGCCAAAGCTCTAGAACTAGATGTAAATTTCGTAACGATTGATGTTCTAGATAAAAACTTAATTCCATTCGATAATTTTGATGTAATTGTTTCTAATCCACCTTACATTGGGTTGTCAGAATTAGCTCTAATTGAGAAGAACGTATTGGATTACGAACCTCATGATGCGCTT
>JBBSUQ010000215.1:0-4679 GCA_038234235.1 Flavobacteriales bacterium | reverse complement strand
ATAATGTATAAATAGAACTATTAGTATTGCTATCATAAAAACGTTGAATCCAATATGGCTTTGAGTTTAAATTAACGATTTCAGAATATACATCATTTATTTCTATACCTGAGGGAAGGTTATAAAATGGTTGATTTATTTCTCCATCTTCCGATAAATAACCTATTACATATTCATCTGTTAAAGGTTCTTCATAAGCAAAATATAACCTGTTGCCAATTTCAATTTTATCATAAGGATATGAACTCGTTGAACCTGGTACGACATCATAAAAGGTGGGTGTTTGTGCTAACAAATTCTGAGACAGAAATAAGGCACATGTTAATAATTTTAAAGTAATTTTTAGTTTCATAAATTTTTATATATTTTTCGCAAAGGTGAATATAAACTGCGGAATCATCATTAAGGGTTAACCCTTAAAATTTAAGTATTTTAATTATCAAGTATTTTGAGATTGTTTTAATCCTTTAATCCTTTAATATTTTAGTCTCTTTAATCAAAGAGCAAGCAGAATAGAATTGCTAATTTGTCTTAAAAGTGTAATGACGGGAGCGTTATTTCTAAGTGCCAATTTAAAATTGCTAGAAAATTCTGAATTTTTAATAGATGATGGCATCCACTTGAGTTTAATCAAAATTCTGCGAATAATTAAATCTTCCAAATGACAAAAAATAGTCTGCTCTAATGGCCAATACATAATGTTTTATTGTTGCTATTACATTTTTATTTCAAATTGCAATACTGTATCGATATCATATTGAATGACTTCTTGTCATAAAAACACCTTTGGCTTAATTTTCGACTTCTGCTATCTATGAGAAGTTATGCAGTTGTTGACGATAAGAATAATAAATCAAAGAAAAAAGATAATAGAGAAAAGGTTTCTTATCGTTGGGCGTTTAAAGAATTTATTTGGCCACGCAAAAAGGTTGTATCTATCGGGCTTTTACTTATTTTAGTTCGAAGTGTATCCGGAATGGTAATTCCATATTCTAGTAAAATATTACTTGATGATGTTGTTCCCAATGGAGATTTTGTTTTACTTAAATGGTTGCTAATTGCAGTGGCAGTTGGTATATCAATTCAGGCAGTAAGTTCTTTTGTTCTTACAAGACTTTTGAGTGTGGAAGCTCAAAAACTGATTTCCATTTTACGTGTTAAGGTTCAAAGAAAAATATTAAACTTGCCCATCAGGTTTTTTGACAATACTAAGTCTGGTGCTTTGGTTTCTAGAGTTATGTCTGATGTCGAAGGTGTAAGAAACCTTGTCGGAACTGGTTTGGTACAACTAATAGGTGGTACTGTAACTGCAATTATTGCCATGTATTTTCTAATTAGTTTAAATGCACTTATGACATTATTTGTCTTGGTGCCTGTCAGTATTTTTGCAATTGTGGCTCTTAAAGCATTTAAACTTATTAGACCAATATTTAGAGATCGTGGAAAAATTAATGCAGAAGTTACTGGCAGACTAACCGAAACTCTTAACGGAATTAGAGTTATAAAAGGTTTTAATGCCGAAGCAAAGGAAAATGCTGATTTCGAAGCAGGGGTAGACCGTCTGTTTTTTAATGTGAAAAGAAGTTTAACTGCCACAGCATTTATGACGAGTTCATCTACTTTTTTATTGGGAATGGCAACCACAGGAATAATGGGAATGGGAGGTTATTTCATGATTGGTGGAACAATGTCGACCGGAGATTTTTTAGCGTTTAACTTGTTCCTTGGTTTTATGATTGCGCCAATTGTACAAATGAGTAACATAGGTAGCCAACTCACAGAAGCCATGGCAGGTTTGGATCGTACGCAAGAATTAATGGAAATGGCAGATGAAGATGATCCGGAAGTTAGAACTGTGAAATTAAATACCATTCACGGAGATATTAAGTTTAACAATGTAAGTTTTAGTTACGAAGAAAATAAAGAAGTGCTTCACAATATTACTTTTGATGCTCCAAAAGGCAGTGTCACAGCATTGGTCGGTTCTTCTGGTTCTGGTAAATCAACTATTGCAAGTTTGGCAGCCACATTTTTAAAACCCGATGATGGCGTAATAACGATTGACGGAATTGATTTATCTACAGTTAATTTAAGTTCTTACCGTAATTATCTGGGTGTAGTTTTGCAAGATGATTTTTTATACGAAGGTACCATTCGCGAAAATATTTTATTTCCTCGTCCAGATGCCTCAGAAGATGATTTGCTCTCGGCAGTTGAAAATGCTTATGTGAAAGAATTCACCGATCGTTTTGACGATGGTTTGGAAACCGTAATTGGAGAGCGTGGCGTAAAACTTTCTGGTGGTCAGCGTCAGAGAATATCAATTGCACGAGCACTTTTGGCAAATCCTAAAATTATTCTTTTAGATGAAGCAACATCCAATCTTGATACCGAAAGTGAATTATTCATCCAGAAAAGTTTGCATACTCTGATGAAAGATCGAACCACATTTGTGATAGCCCACAGACTAAGCACAATAAGACAAGCAGATCAAATATTAGTGATAGAACAAGGGAAAATTGCCGAGCGCGGAACGCATGATGAATTGATAGAAAAGAAAGGCAGATATTTTGATTTGTTTACTTATCAAAGTAGGATATAGTTTTTGATTTACATAGTTTTATTGTAAAAATGTATTTCCTTCACAAGTTGCGAACTAATTTTAGTTTGAGATATTCATTTTTCGTTCAGTAAATTTTCTTCAATTTCTTCAATAGTTGGTAAAGATGATTTTAAATTGTCTGGTAAAACATGAGTCAACTCAAATTCACTTACACCAATCGTTTTGTTGATGTCACGTAGGGCGAATTCGGCCTCAAGATTATTTTTTTCTCTACAAAGCAATATTCCTATGGTTGGCTTATCCTCAGTTTCTTTTAAAAGACTGTCAACTGCGGATAGATAAAAATTAAGTTTACCGGCATATTCTGGTATAAAAGCTGTATTTTTTATTTCGATTACCACATAACATTTTAGTTTAATATGATAGAAAAGTAAGTCGAGGTAATAATCTTTATCTACTATTTCGAGATGGTATTGCTGTCCCACAAATGCAAAACCTTTACCCAATTCAAGTAAAAACTTTTTAATATGATTTACCAATTGGTTTTCTATGTCTTTCTCTTTAAAATCTTCGCTGAGCTGTAAAAAATCAAATACATAAGGATCTTTTAATGTTTGTTTTGCTAAATCCGAAAATGGTTCTGGTAAAGTTTCACTGAAATTTGTAATGGCCTTGCCTTCTCTTAAATGAAGATTTGATTTAATTTGCAATGCCAAAGTATCCCGGCTCCAATTATTTTCTTTCGTTTTATTGATATAATATAGGGCGTCTTTAATGTCTTTATTTTTAGTGATTATGAGTTTAATATGTCCCCAAGGAACCTTCGAAATATTGGTTTTTACAAATGTGATTAATTCATCTTCAATATTGTTATTCTTTTGATTTACTGTAATTTGAAATTCGTTCACAAGTTGTGAACGAATTTCGCTTAGATAAATATTCTTTTCGTTCACAAGTTGTGAACTAAAGTATTCGAAAAATAATTTACAGGTTTTGAGGTTAGAAACTGAAAATCCTTGCATTTCTGGAAACTCAGCTTTTAAATCGTTCGATGCGTTTTCTATGACCTTGGCTCCCCAATTACTTAAAAGAATTTTTTCATTTATCATTCTCCCCAATTCCCAATAGAAAAGAATAAGTTCTGAATTTACCGCAATTGCAGCTTTTATTTGTGTGGAACGAACTTTATTTTTAACCTCCTGAATCCAATTTTTATAATCTTTGTCTATTAACATACGTGACTAAATTACGATTTTTGCTTGATTTCGCAATATCATAACAACCCATCATCACTAGCAAATCCAATAAACTGCTCGTAACAATGTTTCAATTCATCATCCGTAAAACTATATGGCGGATTGAAAAACAGCGTATTTCCTAAAGTGCGGACAAACATACCTTTATCCAAAAAATAAGAATGCGCCTTCTCAGAAATATCAGAAAAATAATTTGAATCTTTATTTTCTAGCTCAAAGGCGCAAATTGTCCCAAAACTTCTGGCATTTTTTACATTCTTAAGCTTTCCAATTTCTTTGATAAATTCTAAATGTTGCTTTCGAATATTTTTTATGTTAATTTGAAATTTATCTTTTTTCAGTTCTTTTATACTTGCCAAAGCAGCCGCACAACTCAAAGCATTCCCAGTAAATGAATGTCCGTGGAGTAAAGCTTTTTCTTTTGTCTCTCCAAGAAAGGCATCGAATATTTTATTGGTTGTTACAGTTAGTCCCAATGGAAGAACTCCTCCCGTTAATCCTTTTGATAAGCAAATAATATCTGGTTTTTCTTCACAATGATCCATCGCAAATAGTCTACCAGTTCGGTACCAGCCCGTCATCACTTCATCAAAAATTATCAATGCTTCATGTTTCTTAGCAAGTGCACAGAGTTTATCCAAAAAAACTGAACTGTACATGCGCATTCCGGCAGAACCTTGCACCAAGGGCTCAACAATTAAAGCAGAAATATCTCTAGTTTTTAATAAGTTTTCAGCATCTTCCAATATCTTTTCCTGATTGTCGTGGGTTGGGAAATCAATGTAATCTACGTCAAAGAAAAAAGGTTCAAAAGGTTTGTTGAAATATCCTCGTTCACCAACCGACATCGCTCCAAAGGT
>JBBSUQ010000214.1:0-4716 GCA_038234235.1 Flavobacteriales bacterium | reverse complement strand
ACGGTGGCTCCGAATTCTGGATGTATGCCACTGCCGGTAGCGTTTACAAATACATCAATTAATACAAATTTCCAAAGTTGGAATTTCGGTGATGGCAACACAAGTACACAATTTTCACCGAACCATACTTACACAACAGCTGGAACATTTACGGTTATTTTATATGTTGAAAATGCCAACGGTTGTAAAGATTCAACACAACAAACAGTTACGGTTTATGGTCTACCAACCTCAGCGTTTACTTATGTATCTACAAATCCATGTACGCAACCAGTTAACGTAAATTTCACCAATAATTCTACAGCGGCTGTAAATTATACTTGGGATTTTGGGGATGGACAAACAAGTAATTTGAATAATCCATCTCACACTTATAACAATACTGGTTCGTATATCGTGAGTTTAATTGCCGAAAATATTTACGGTTGTAAAGATACTTTTCAGCTCGTTGTTAATTCATACAAGCAGGCAGTTGCAAACTTTGCATTGCCAACAGATTCTGTTTGTGTGGGTGAAAATTTGGTGTTTAATTCTACTAGTACCTTTGCAGATTCAGTTTATTGGTTCTTCGGAAATAGTGATATTCAGTCCGGAAATCAAGTTTCATACTCTTATCCATCTAGCGGAAATTATCCAGTTACTATTATCGCTTATGGTGCAGGTGGTTGCAATGATACGCTTACCATTTTTACTCCAATAACTGTGATGCCTAAACCAACAGCAGATTTTGATTATTTGAATATTCAGGCACCCGATCCATTAAGTGGGATTGTAGAATTTTACAATACCTCATCAAATGCGGATAGTTATTTTTGGAATTTTGGCAATGGAGATACTTCTACTTTAATTGATCCAACAGTTAGATTTAAAAGTTTCAATGATTTTAATGTAATGCTTGTAGCATCAACAGTTTTTGGTTGTCGCGATACTATAATTAAAATAATTTCAGTCGATTTCTTTTATGGTTTATTCATTCCAAATGCTATGAATCCGGGTAATGTAACATTTGAAGTTGCTAATTTTATACCCACTGGAGTCGGGTTACGAGAATTTTCATTACTGATTTATGATGATTGGGGCAATTTGATTTGGCAGACAAATGCATTAGACAGCGATGGCAGACCAACCGAATATTGGGATGGAACATATTTGGGCGTGCCAGTACAACAAGATTCATACGTGTGGAAAGCTGCAGCTGTATTTTTGAACGGACAAATTTGGGAAGGTAAAGAATATCCCAACGGAACACAAAAAAGATCGGGAACTATAACTGTTCTAAGATGATAAATAAAGAGATGACAAAAGGTTTTAAAATAAAAGATTTAATTTTGGTGTTTGGTTTAATTATCGGCTTAAATTCCTTTGCTCAAGACCCAAATTATTCTCAGTTTTATAACAACCCTATTTACTACAATCCTGCAATGACAGCCATCAACAATGGAATGGCATTTAGGATGAATGCAAGAAATCTTTGGGGGCCAATTCCCGGTAGATTTAATACTTACTCGGCTTCTTTGGATGCGCAATCCGTTTATAAAATGGGTTTAGGTGCTTATGCGTATTCTGATGTTGCAGGTGAAGGTTTACTCAGAACAGGCGCAGCTTACATTACTTATTCATACCGTGCCATTGATTCTAAAAACTTCATTTTACAAGCGGGAGCTTCTGGCGGTTTTGTAAATAAAAGTATAGATTATTCAAAACTTGTTTTTTCAGATCAGTTGGATGAAACCCAAGGTCAGGTTTACAATACCAATTTCATAAATCCGAATAGGAGTAGTGTACAGTATGCCGATTTTCATACAGGGATTGTAGCAAGATTTAATGGGGCAAATCACAAACAAAGTAAAGTCTTAAAAAGATTTATGGTTACCACAGGAGCCGCTTTACATCATCTTTCTCAACCAAATGACGGTTTGTTAAATGGCAGTAGCAACAACTTACCAATGCGTTTGTTATTTCATGGAAATGTAAACTTGTTGATTAATGAATTTGTCTTGGCACCAGGGGCAATTTACGAAATTCAGAACCAATTTAAAACATTTTCTGTCGGTGTAAATTTTGTAAACCAACCACTCACAGTAGGTTTGTGGATGCGTAACCGAACAGGAGCATTAGATGGCAAACAATATGATTCATTTATATTTACAGCTGGTTGCCGTTTACCAGAAGGTAATAATTTCACGTGGCGAGTAATGTACAACTACGATATTACCATTTCTAGACTCAAAACTAGTTCTTATGGAACCCATGAAGTAAGTTTGGTAATGGAATTTGGAAAGAAGGTTTTGTTTGAGAGATATGTAAAAGCTCGGAGCTCGAAGCGAACTTACCAATGTCCTAAAGATTTTTCTGGAGGTTTTCAGTAGTGGGGGGATTATATTACTCCAACAATCTCCTCCCAAACCAACTCTGCTGCTGCATCCCAAGAAAATTTTCGCAACTGTTGTTTCCCTTTTTCAATTAATTCTTTTTGTAGAGTTTCATCTTTCGCTAAAAGCAACATTTTACTTGCGATGTCTTCAACATCCATCGGGTTACAATAAAGTGCTGCTTCACCTGCAATCTCGGGAAGAGACGTTAAGTTTCCGGAAATTATTGGAATTTCTACTTTCATTGCTTCTACCAATGGCAAACCAAAACCTTCAAAATAGGGCACATAAACTAAAATATCTGCGCTGCCTAACACTCGAACCAAATCTTTTTGGTCTAAATAATCTGTAAAATGAATTCTTTTTTTGTGTTCATCATCCAAATTGAATTTCGGTTCGCTCCACATTTTGCAACCGACAATGAGTAAATCCAAAATTCCTCCATTTTTGCTATATATTCGAAAGGCTTCTATTAATCTTCCTAAATTTTTCCTTGGGTGCAGACTCCCTACGAACACAAAATAATTCTTCCCCTGTGAATATTCGTCTCTAATAAGTTGTTTATCTTTTATTGGATTGTATGTCTCAGAAACTCCATTATAAATACATTTAATCTTTGCTTCATCAATTCCATAAGTCTTTATTATGTCATTCTTTGAGAATTGGGATACGGTAATAATCTTACTCGCCTTTTTAGCAAACAATGGAAAATATTTCCTTAAGTATTTTCTGGGTGAAGAAGGAATATCTAATGGAAAATGCTCAAAATTTATATCGTGAATGGTTGCAACTTGTGGAACCTTTGTTTTTAAACTTAAATAACCGTCTGGTGAGAAAAAAACTTCAATTTTATATTTTTTTAAAGCTTTTGTCACTGAATAATTAAACCAAATTTTAAATAAGATTGGATGCCTAGCTGGTGGATTTAATACGATGGGAATAACATTGTCTGCAAATATGAACCTAGAATCATAAGCCCTGTCAAAGAAAAAATAGAAGGTATGTTCGGGGTGATTTTCAACTAATCTTTTCGCTATTTCATAGGTGTACCAGCCAAAACCTTCCAATTTATCTTTTAATAAAAATCTCGTATTTATGGCAATTCGCATAGACAAATATACATTTTGTTCCTCTTAAATATATTTGGAAGAGGTTATTATTTACGATGCAGCAGGAAGATTGGTGGATAAAGTAAAGGTTGAGGTTAATTCAAGTGAAACAATAATTGATGCAAGTAATTATGTAAGTGGATTATATTCAATAGTTCTTACTTTCAGTGATGAAATTATACACGATCGAGTTGTTATTTCAAGATAAAATGAGTTTTTGAATTGGGAAATTCACGCGAAATGGCAGGCCTTTAAAAGTTTGCCATTTTTTTATATTAAGTTTTTTAATTTTTCATCAAGAATGCTTAATAATTCCTTTTGATTATAAATATAATAATCAGCAATATTAAGGATTTTGGCTTTGTTTTTATAATTTTTGTTTAGTGCTCCAAAATGTTTTTTCTCCATAACAAAAATTACATCCGCCCAATTTTGTAATTCGTTATTGAGTTCATTGGTGCCAAGTTTTCTGCACAATTCAATATTTGTACCTGCAGATTCAAATGACAATTCAGGAAATTTCTCCGAAAAATAATCTTCAGCAGTTTTTGATCTGTCTTTATTTGCAGAGCAAACAAATAATATTTTTTTATTCATCCTTACAAACTTAAAAAATAAAATTTGTGTCTAGATAAAATTACTTTTATACCACTCATTATCTAAAATTTTCCGCACAAACTATTTTCAAATTATCATTGTTCAGATTTTAACTAACTATGTGAAAAAAAACTTTATGCGCTATTTATTAATACTCTCTTTCAGTGTCTTGAGCACTGTGAGTGGCTTTTCTCAATTCGGGATTGGCCACAAAACCGTAACTTACAACGATGCCGCCAGAACAGGGGGATTCGGATCTGGTGGAGGCGCCGGACGACAAATTCAGTGTGAAATTTATTATCCTGCTACCACAACTGGAGACAATGCAGTGCTAGAATCAGGTGAATTCCCGATAATTACTTTTGGACACGGCTTTGTAATGGCTTGGGATGCTTACCAAAATATTTGGGAAAACTTTGTTCCGCAAGGCTATATATTTATTTTTCCAAGAACCGAAGGTGGTTTTAGTCCAAATCATAATGAATACGCTTTAGATTTACACATTGCAAGCGAAAGATTTAAGACAGATGCACAAAATTCTTTAGATTTTTTCTTTGATGCTTACAACGGTAAATGTGCTGTTATGGGGCATTCTATGGGCGGTGGCGCTGCAACTTTAGCTACATCAATGTTCAATT
>JBBSUQ010000213.1:0-4858 GCA_038234235.1 Flavobacteriales bacterium | reverse complement strand
TTCTTAGTTTTCGATTTTCCATTTCCAGCTAACCGTTGAAAACGATTAAAATTTTCAGCTGAGATTTACTTTTTCAGGATTTCACTAACCGTTGTCAACGATTAGATTTAGTCAATTTTTCCACTTTCAGGATTTAGTTAACCGTTTTAAACGATTAAAATTTTCAGCTGAGATTTACTTTTTCAGGATTTTACTAACCGTTGTGAATGATTAAAATTCTGAGTTTTTCTATTTTTTCTTAACCGTTTTAAACGATTAAAATTTTCTTAGTTTTCGATTTTCCATTTCCAGCTAACCGTTGAAAACGATTAAAATTTTCAGCTGAGATTTACTTTTTCAGGATTTCACTAACCGTTGTCAAGGATTAAAATTCTGAGTTTTTCAAGATATTACAATTTACAATTAACCGTTTTAAACGATTAAAATCTCACTACTAATTTTCAGTTTTACCTAATCAAAAAACTAATAATCAATAAAATGAAATAAAAATAAATTGCTTTCGAATAATACTTTCTTAAACTGAAACAAAAATCAAAATATAAAAAAGAGCATCCTTGATAATTACAGATTTTAAAACCTATCTCAACCAATAAGATCCCAACTGATTATCAATGTTTGAAATTTCTATAGAATATTGTGGACGTAAATAATTTGTCATACTCACCTTATATTCCATCAGAATTTCATCTCGAGATATAAGAATATTAAATGTCTCGCCTGCGTTTAATCCAGAAATTGAACTCTCAAAACTTTCCTGATTTACTCTGTAACCATTAACTCCAATAATTTCATCGTTGACACTAATTCCGGCATTTTCTGCAGCACTGTTGCTTCTAATGTATTTCACAAATAGTTTTCCGCCGTCGTTACGTGCACTTACGCCAAAAGAGGTAACTTCTGCTGTACTCGATTTAATTGAAATTCCAAGTGGTTCAAAAGTACGGGTGTAATCAGGTGTTTCTGTTCCGTGAATATATTTTGAAAAGAACTCATCAACGTTTTCATTCACTAAACTTTCCAACGTTTTTTTGAACTCAGCTTCAGTGAATCCTCGGTTTTTGTTTACATAAAAGTCTTTATATAATTTTTGCATAAAGTCATCTAAAGATTTAGTTCCGTCGGATTTTTGAATAATCATCGCATCAATCAAAGCAGCCATTAATTGACCTCTGGAATAATAGGTCATTGTAGTGTTGGAACTGTTTTCATTTGGTCTATATGCTTTAATCCAAGCGTCATAGCTAGAGTGGGCGAGTGGTTGAACTCGAGATCCTAATGACGATTCAACGTAATTGAGCGTGCCTTGTAATTTGGAAATATATGTTTCTTTTGAGTAATATCCAGCTCGCAACAAAAGCAATTCATCATAATAAGAAGTAAAACCTTCCATAACCCATAAAAGTGAAGTGTAATTTTCTTCATCGTAATTAAAAGGACCTAATTCAATTGGTCTAATTCTTTTAACATTCCATAAATGAAAATATTCATGCGCCACAAGAGATAAAAATCCGATGTAATCAGATCCTTCATAAGTCCAGCGGTTAACACTCAAAGTTGTAGAATTTGAATGCTCTAATCCACCTTGACCATCAACCACATTGTGAATTATAAACGTGTAATTTTTATTTGGATTTTGACCGAAAACCTTAGTTGCCTCTTCTGTAATTTTCTTCATGTCTGCCTGTAATTTTGGAATAGAATAATTTCCTGCACCAAAAATGGCAACATCATGGTTTACGCCAGCTGCTTGAAATGAAAACGTTTCTTGATTTCCAATTTCAAACGGACAATCAACCAAATGATCGTAATTTGTAAACTCGTAAGAAAACTTAGCGTCCGTTTGTTCACTCAATCCTTTTTTTGGCAATGCTGTGCTAACCTTTTTAAAATCTTTATAGGGATAAATGTCAATAGTTCCTGGCAGTGCAGTGTGGTTTTTAACAAACATAAAAACTCCTGAACCGGAAACGAAACCGTGTGTTAAATCTAAAAAACTCGTTCTCACAGATAGTTCAAAACTGTAAACTTCATATTTTACAATAATTTTTTTTGAATTTCCTTTAGACACAAACCAACTGTTTTTTGCATTTTTTTCTATTGATAAAGATTTGCCATTTTCATCAAAAGCCTTTACAAGATTTAAGTTTTTAGAAAATTCTCGCACCAAATAAGATCCAGGTGCCCAGACTGGTAAATGGATTTCAACTTCTTTTTCTTTGAAATCTGTAAGCGTCATTTCTACTTGAAAATAATGATTTTGTGGCTTTTCCATCTTCAAATCATAATGAATTTTTTGCGCTGTTAAAAGTCCGGATGTTGAAAAGAAAAGTATAGCGATGACAATTTTGAACATAATATGATTATTTTTAGTAAAAATATACAATGAAATATAATATGGCACTAAATTTTTTTAAAAGTTATACAGTTCGTACTTTGACTGTTACAATTTTGGTATTAATTTCAATATCTTCTTGTAGAGAAAAAAGTACGCCAAATGATACGCAAGATTTATCTGAAAATGCTGATTTACAATCGCAAATTGAGCAATTGAGACATGAAAATGAATTAAAAGATTCATTAATTAATGATGCTTTGGCGTTTTACAATGAAATTCAAACAAATCTTGAATCTATCGGTACAAAACGGGATGTGATTTCTAAAAAATCAAGCGATCCAGAATTGGCGGAATACGATAAAGAGTACATACTTTCTGAAATCAGACACATTAATTTTTTGCGCGAAGAAAATGCGAAAAAGGTAAATCAGTTAAATGAAAAACTTAAAAACAGTGGTCTTAAATTGTCTCAAATGGAGCAAATGATCAATAAATTGGTGGGCGACATTAAAGCGAGAGATGAACAAATTGAGTTGTTACAGGCTAGTTTAGATAATTTAGATAAAGAATATGCGAGATTATTTGATGCTTACCAAGAACAAGTGTTTGTTACAGCAGATCTTACAGAACAAATGAACACAGCTTATTATACTTATGGAACTACAAAAGAGTTAATTGCAAATCGGGTAATTGAACAAAAAAATGGATTTATCGGCATTGGCAAACGAACTTCTATCGCTTCAAAATTAAATCAAAATTATTTTACTCAAATAAACTTGACTAAGAAGGATGAAATTTTAATTGAAGGTATTAAAATACGCATTCTTACTGATCATCCAGAAGGAAGTTATGAATTGGTTCCCGTGGGAAATAACACGAAAATTATGATTAAAAGTCCAAGAGAATTTTGGAAAATTTCTAATTATTTAATTGCAATTGTTGAATAAATACTTAAATAATTTATGAAATTTTTCTATTTTTTAATTTTGACTTCCTTGTCATTGTTAGTTTCTTGCAACTCTAAAAACTCCGAAACTGTTCAAAATAATAAATCAACAAAAACCTATAATGACACGCTTTTTCACAGTGATATTTTAGATATTATTCAAATTAGTAAAAATTCTTTTGTCCACGTTTCATATCTTCAAACAGATGATTTTGGCAAGGTTGCTTGTAATGGTTTAATCGTTCGAAATGAAAAGAATGTAGTTATTTTAGATACACCTACAAGTGATTTTGCATCAGTGGAATTAATTAATTTTATTGAAGAATATCTTAAATGTACCGTCAAAGGAATTGTTCCAACACATTTCCACAAAGACTGCATCGGCGGACTCAAAACTTTTGAATATGAAGAAATTCGCATTTTTATATCGTCTAAAACTGTGGAATTAATTAAAAAAGAAGACAGTGTTAGTGTTTTTAAATTTATTGCTTTTGAAGACAGTCTTGCAATAAGAGTAGGAGCCGAAAATTTAATTTTAAAGTATCCAGGTCCTGGTCATACTTCAGATAATATTGTAGCTTATTATGCCAAAGATAAAATTCTTTTTGGGGGATGTTTAATTAAAGAATTAGGTGCATATAAAGGTTATTTAGGAGATGCGGAAATTGGAGCTTGGAGTAATTCAGTGAGGAAAGTGAAATCTCTTTTTCCAGAAGCAAAAATCATTGTTCCAGGTCATGGAAAATGGGGTGATAAATCTTTGCTAGATTATACGATTACCCTTTTTAAAGAATAAATTATTTTTTCAATCTTTACTAGCAGATTAAAAATTGTATTAGTTTGGATTTAGAAAAGGAAATTTACTAAGTAGCTTAGGTTTATTCCATTTTAGATATTGATTTTATAGAGACTTTACGGCATTCGAGTACTTCCTAGTCGCTGAGGAGCGAATTTGGATGTGATATTAGAGGTTAAATTGGGGGTGAATTGCAGAATTTTGTTGGGTTTGAATTGAGTTATTGGAGTTTGTTGGTTTTAACTAAAAATTTAATTTTTATAAATTTTGTTAATCATCTAATAATCAATTGTTCTTACCGTAAGAACTACTCCCTCCAAACATAGCCATTTTCCAAAATTAAATTTTTAAATTCTTCCAACTCCGCACCCTCAAACATCTCCGTAAATCTTTCCGCATCACTAAAATCCGGATATTCCATTAACCATCTTCCGGTCACAAAATCATTATACGCCGGACCTGCAAAAATACGCTCTACATGAAGTATTTCACCTTCTGTCCAATACTTATAGTTACTTAAATAATAAACAGTTTTGTCTCCTACTTTTGTCGAAACAGAACATTCTGTCAATTGAAATTTTTGTGTTTTAAATTCTCTTAAATTCACTCTAAATGATTCGTACTTCGGACCTAAAACTGAATCAAACAAATACAAGTTTCGTGAAAAGAGTTGAATATAATCTCTATCAATTTCCTCCCATACTCGATCCATAATCTGATTTCGTGCATTACTATGGTGCTCAGCTTTACAGTTTTCACCACAATAAATTCTTGTGCTTCT
>JBBSUQ010000212.1:0-4883 GCA_038234235.1 Flavobacteriales bacterium | reverse complement strand
TGTAACATTTATTCGACCTTTTTACAACGTGCTTATGATCAAGTAATTCATGATGTAGCATTGCAAAAACTACCTGTTATTTTTTGTTTAGACAGAGCTGGTTTAGTAGGTGAAGATGGGGCAACACATCATGGTGTTTTTGATATTGCTTATTTGAATTGTGTTCCAAACTTAATTATTGCAGCTCCACTTGATGAAATTGAGTTACGAAACATAATGTACATAGCACAATTAGGTTTGAAAAACCCAATTGCCATTCGTTATCCAAGAGGAAGAGGAGCAATTGTGGATTGGCAAAAGCCATTTGAAAAAATTGAAATTGGCAAAGCCAAAAAACTAAAAGAAGGTTCTAAAATTGCTTTCCTTTCGACAGGAACCATTGGCAACAATGTAACCAAGGCAATAACTTTATGTAGTCAACCAGAAGCGATTGCACATTATCATTTTCCATTTATAAAACCAATAGACAAAGAAACTTTATCTGTAATTTATTCTCAATATAAAACAATTATTACAATTGAAGATGGAGTGATTATTGGTGGTTTTGGATCACTTATCAATCAAAATGTTTTAGAAAATAATCGTCAAAACAAAGTTGTAAATCTTGGTATTCCAGATTCATTTATTGAACAAGGAACTGTACAAGAGCTACAACAAATATGCAAACTAGACGTTGACAGCATTATTAACCAAATCAATATTTTAATCTAATTAAATTATGAAAAAAGCCTTCCTACTAGGGTTTTTATTGTGTACCGTTCAATATCATTTCGCCCAAGTTATCAGAACAAAATTACCGGATACTATTTCATATTGGAAAGAAACTAACAAAGTTGGCCTAGATATTTCCCAAATTACTTTTTTAAACTGGAATGCTGGAGGAAACACGTCTGTTTCAGGGCTTTTAAGAGGAAATTTCATTAGGGAATATTCCAAGAAAAATTTGAATTGGAAAAACGAATTGATTTTTCGTTACGGAATCAACAAACAAGAAGGTCAAGAAATGCGCAAAACAGATGACCAATTGCAAATCAATTCGACCATAGGATTTAGAAAAGACACTGTTTCGAATTGGTTTCATGGTGGCAAATTTACTTTCAATACGCAGTTTGCTAATGGATATTCATATCCAAACACAGCGTTAGCTATTTCAAAACCTTTTGCCCCTGCTTATATTTTTCTTGGTATAGGTGCAGAATATTCCAGAAAAGACTTGAAGTTAAATTTATACCTATCTCCTTTAACACAAAAAACAACGTTAGTATTAGATAGTCGACTGGCAAACCAAGGTGCATTTGGCGTTAACAAAGCCATTTATGATGACATTACTGGTGAAATTATAATAAATGGAAAAAGGTCACGAACAGAAGTTGGTATTTTAATTACTAACCAATGGGAAAATGAAATTTATAAAAATATTAATTTAGAACATCGCGTTAGTTTGTACAGTGATTATTTGAATAACTTTGGAAATATTGATGTAGACTGGCAATTACAATTAAACATGACTATAAATGAATATGTAAGAGCAAATATTGGTACGCATATTTTATACGATGATGATATAAAAGCCAAAGAAGAAATTAATGGAGAGCAAGTTATTGTGGGCCCAAAATTACAACTGAAACAAATACTTGGTATTGGTTTGGAGTATACTTTTTAAAGCAATTAGTTATAGAACAAGTAATTCTTCTTCACTATTTATAAATACTTTTGATATTCATCATCGTAATCTATTTGTTTTCATTAGCTCTTTGGAATAAATACAAAAGAACGCCCGATAAGACTATCGGGCGCTCTTTTAAAGTATGAAGTTTTTAGAAAATTAGTTCTTGATAACCTTATTTGTATGAGATAAATCTTCTCCTTCTACTTTTAATAGGTATATTCCTTTGTCTAAACGACTAATATCAATACTAATTTCATTACTGAAATCTTTATTATTTAGACTTAAAACTACTCTTCCGTTAATATCAAATAATTGAATATTTAGTTTTCCAGCATATTCATTAATCTGTAAAGTAATCAAATCTCTTGAAGGATTTGGGTAGACTTTAATTAATTCATTTGTGTTAAAAGTACTAGTTGATAAAGTTGCAGTACAGTTAGGACCAGCAGCTGGTTCAGTGAAATCTTCTACTTGATCTTGAATACCTGCAACACCACTCTTTCCTCCAGACGAAGCATTAACTCCCATTCCTCTTCTTGCAAATGTTTTCCAAATTAAGCAATAATTCTCACCACCCGTCGTGTTTTGATCTGCCTGTATAATTGCATTTCTACATTCAATTAAGGTTGGACTAGCTGGAGTCAATTTCATACCATCCATTACCAATCGCATCAATTTATTATTACCTCCATTACCGTTATAAATATTTGAATCATACCCATATTTATCAATATAATTCCATGCTAAATCCCATAGCATAACACACCATATTGAACCCACTCCATGAACACTTACTGTAGTTCCATCCGGAGATACCTGACTATTTGTATCTCCAAAAGTATGCGGGTTCACACTCATATCTGTAGAATATCTATATTGTCTAATCCCTCTGCCATTTGTTTCTTGAGCAGAAACAAAAGTTCCTATTCCTCTGGCATCGTTTCTTGTATCTCCTGGTTTAATTTGCATCATTAACCAAAACCAATCAGACCAACCTTCACCAGGTTGTTCAGCAGAACCACTTAAACCTGCACCACCACCTACTAAACGTGTTGAAATACCATGACCGTATTCGTGAGCAATAATACCATTATCAAAAGAACCATCACTATTTACAAAAACTTCTGGATCAGAGATACTAACATTTACTGCGTTTCCACTTTCTGCCATAGCAGTAATTAAAGCTTCACCGTTTGCCTGCGTCATTGCTACTGCAGGAATCATAATAGATCCATCTGTACCTGTCATTCCAAAAGCTCCTGTTGTATTATTAACTATTACAACACCTATAGCACCTGCATTTTGAGCATTGATAACTTTATTGCTAAAATTACAACTCCCTCTTCTAATTACTGCAATCTTACCATTAATTAACGAAGGGTTAACTGAAGTAGAACAAGCATCTGATGGGTCAGAAAAATTATCATTAAATAATACCAAATCTCCAGTAAGTGCTGAAGGAGCAACTGGTGGAGGAACATTCCCCGGATTAAAAGAATTGTCATTTACAAAATAACGAATGCCTGCTAGAGACCCTGTATTTACAACCAGATTTGTAGGTTTTTTGTTATTCCACAAAAACATCTGCATTCTTGGTGCTGCACCATCTGCAGGAGTAGCGAAGTTTGCATTATTAATTCCACCAGCATCTTGTGCATCTGCATTTACTGCATCATCACCTCTAGCTCCTCTTCCGTAATTCGTTTTTTGAAAATTTCTATTGGCTTCATTAAATCCATATTGATACCACAAATCATGCATCACATTATTCATATAGAATAAATTTGTAATAGATGCATTTATATAATTGCTAGCATCAACTCCATTTCCTTGATAAGGGAAATCAAAAGTTACACTAGGATAGGTTCCTGAAGAAGCATTAGCGTGATCCAAACCTACATTATCTGCAAAAAAGTCATCTCTTGCTGAAACATTATTTCCTCTAGTTACATTAAATGTCGTTGTTGTTGCACCTATAGTTGTACTCTCATTATGCCAACCATTTGGAGAAGCAGCAGTTGTTGCTGGTGCTAAAACTGTAGTAGCTTCTGGATTGGCTATTAATTGTCTAGAACCATGATTTGGACTTTCAATATTCCAAGGAAGTACACGATAATTTGTCGTTCCAGGTGTTACAAACAAATTTGCGCTTTCCGACTCTTTAAACATAGCAACTTTAGTAAATTTGTTATTGGCAACATTACAATTTTGATGATTATGATTTGACCCAAAATTACAAGTTAAAACTAAATCATACTTTTCAATCAAATTACCATTTAGTGCGTTTATTTTTGTTTTCCACAAATGTTCACCAGATTGCGAATAATATTCAAAATTCCAAGTAAGAATTAAATTATTTTCATCGTTCAAACTGTAAACTAATTCTGCTCTTACAGGGTCATTAACTAATATTCCATTAGTCAACTTAAAATTATTTCCCTTCTTTTCAATAATAGAAGTGGTGAAATTAGATTCGTTTAATTTTGAAAGTGAAGCAGAAAATGCTTCTTGCACACCTAAAACAGGAATTGAAGCATTAACTTTATCAGCAAAATTTGTAATAAATCCAGCTGGCTTGTTAATTACTTTGTTGTTTTTAATCCAACAATAGATTTGAGGATTATCAATTTTAATCCCGTTATAGGTTTGATAAACTAAGCAGTTGTTTATCTCCATCGATTCAGAGGTTGTTTCACTACCAATAATCCATTTGTCAGCTTCGTTAGAAGACAGCTTCAAGACACCTAAATTATTGTCAACATACTTCTGAATAATTTGTCTTGACGATTGTGAATAACCAATCGTAATCATTAAAAACAAAATATAATGTAAAATTTTTTTCATATATTTTAAATAGGTTAATATAGTTTCCAAAAATAGTATCTTATTTTTAATATTCTACACTAAAAAAAGCTAAAATTTGTTTTTTAACAACTGTTACAGAATGTTTAAGGCTATTACTTAAAAAAACTAACTTATCAACATTAACTTTTGATTACTTCGTTTTGTTTAAATTATAAATTAATTTTACAAAATGTATGCTTTAATCGACTGTAATAATTTTTATGCTTCTTGTGAGCGTGTTTTTCAACCTCAATATAATGGAAAACCTATAGTCATATTGTCTAATAATGATGGTTGTATTCTTTCGAGAAGTGGTGAAGCGAAGAAAATGAAAATTTACATACAAATTTGTGGATTTAAAAGTAAAGAT
>JBBSUQ010000211.1:0-4979 GCA_038234235.1 Flavobacteriales bacterium | reverse complement strand
GGCTCAACACCATCATTTACAATAACAAAATCGGCTAAAGGTATTTTTTCTTCGTCGGACATTTGAGAATTGATTCTTTCTTGAATTTTTTCTCGGGTAGTATTGTCTCTTTTTAAAACTCTTTGAATTCTTACCTCTAAAGGTGCAGTAACTAATATTATTTTGTCGAGTTTTGCTTTGTTACCGTTTTCTAAAATTATTGCGGCTTCTTCAAAAACAAAATTGGTTGTTTGTAGTTGTGCGAAATCTTGAAAAGCTTTGTGGACAAGTGGATGAATTGCTTGATTTACTTTTTCCCTTATAGAATCTGAAGAAAATATTGCGGATGCCAAAGCAGGTTTGTCCAACTCATTATTAACCCAAAGTTTTCGGGAAGTAATTTGCTCTAATTCTTCAATTAAATTGCGATTGGATGCAACAATAGCTTTGGCTTCTGCATCTGCATAAAAAACTGGGTAACCGAGTTTTTCAAGAATGTCACAAATAAAAGATTTACCTGAACCAATGCCTCCAGTAATGCCAATAGTAAGCAAATGAAATATTAAATTTCTTCTACTTCAATCATTTTAAACGGCAAACCGATTATTGCTTGATAATCTTCTCCCGCTTCTTCCATGTCTTCGTCGTCTTCTTCAAAATACCAATTAACGGCTACATCTGTACCTTTACCATTGATAGATTCTAACTTCTTAAACATATCCAAAATACATTTTGAAGATGACGTGTTGAAATATTCTAATTTGATATCTACCGTTGTGTTGTTTGACGGAGTTTGACCATAAGTGTCAATCCAATCATTCAAAGGTTTGTAAAACTCAACTGAATTTTCAGGAATTGACCTTCCTTTTAACTCAAGGACTCCCGAGTTGCCATCAAATTTTACTGATGGTGTTTTAGCCGAACCTTCTAAATGTAAATTTTCCATTTCCTTTTAAAATTTGTTTAATCTATTTTTACGTTGAGGCAAAAAAATTGGAAATCATCGTTGATTGGCAAAAACTCATATTCAAGTTTGTTTCCCGATTTTCTTGCAATATCTATCATTCCTAAACCTGCTGTCCCTTTATCCGAAAGTGTTCCACTACTTAAGGCTTCTTGATAATGCAGTTTTAATTCTTCTTTGTTCATTGCATTGATAATGTCTAAACGCCCTTTTAATTCATTGGCACTTTTTAAATCAATGAAATTTCCCGTGCGTATAAAAAAGTTTTGATCTTCTTTTACAATAACAAAAAGAGCTGATTTGGCTTCTAAATTTCTGTTTTGTTTTTCCTCTTCAATGTGGTGATATAAATTTTGTAAACATTCAACCAAAACATTGAAAACTTTTTTCTTCATCCGAGGTGTTTCCTGCAAATATGTCATCTTAGATTCCATAATTTGCAAGACAGAAGTAAGCAAATCACCGGTTACCATACCTTTAAAAGAGAGAAGAATGTTCTCCTTTTCCATGGTGCGATACAAATTAAATATTCTACTCAGATTCATTAGCTTGTTACTTCAAAGCAAGACAAATATAAAAAATGTTTTTAATTCTAAGGAACTAATATCAAATTCTTTATTTATCTAACTTGTCACTTAATACGTGCGACTAACATTAAGGTTACCTTTTCATCATTTTAGCGCAATAAAATGGGGCATTTCTGTATATTTGCCAAATGTTACAAGAAAATTGGTTTGCTTGTTGGTTTGATACACCGTATTATCATATTTTGTATCAAAACCGAAATTTTGATGAAGCCAAAGGTTTTATGGATCGGCTTGTCGCGTTTTTGCATCTGCCTGAAAAGGCCAAAATTTTAGATCTTGCTTGCGGAAAAGGAAGACATGCAGCGCATTTGGCAGCCAAAAATTTCGATGTTACAGGAGTAGATTTATCGCCTAATAGTATTTCTGAAGCTAAAATTATGGAATGCCCAAACCTTAAATTTATGGTGCATGACATGAGGGAACGACTTACATTTGATAATTGTGAGGCGGGAGATAATTTTGATGCAGTTTTTAATCTATTCACGAGTTTTGGATATTTTGATGATACTTCAGAAAATCTTAAGGTTACAGACGCAGTATTTTCTATGTTAAAAGAGAATGGAATTTTTGTTATTGATTTTATGAATGTTTCAAAAGTGTTGCACAATTTAGTTGAACATGAAATAAAAACTTTAAATGAAATTGATTTTAAAATAAACAGATCATTTGACGGTAAACACATTCACAAGAAAATTGAGTTTATGGATGGTGGAGAAAATTTCGAATTTGCGGAAAGAGTTCAAGCATTAAATTTAGAAGATTTTAAATCTTTACTTAACCACAGCGGTTTTAAAATCTTACATTCTTTCGGTTCTTATGATTTAGAATTATTTGATCTTGAAAATTCAAACAGACTAATAATAATAGCTCAAAAAACTGCATGAATATAATTCTCGGCATAACACTTCTTTTATTTTCAGTGATTCTCGGAGGATTTATAGTTGTTTATTTATCTTCCAACAATAAAAAATCGCTCATTAAAATTCTTTTGGCTTTTAGTGGTGGATTTTTACTTTCCATAGCTTTTATTCATTTTTTACCCGAATTATATGAATCTAAAACCGCTTCCATAGGAATATATGTTCTTCTAGGATTTTTAATCCAATTGCTCCTAGAATTTTTCTCAGGCGGAATTGAACACGGACATGTGCACGTTCACAAAGGTCAGGCAATGCCATGGGGAATGTTTATTGCACTATCAATTCATAGTTTTATAGAGGGAATTCCATTAGGACCTCAATCTTTGGGTGAGGTCGCACATTCTACAAATCACAGTCACGACGCTTCTTCGTTGTTAATTGGCATTCTCTTACACCAATTACCTGTTGCAATTGCTTTGATGACGGTTTTGATAAATACTAAAAATACAAATTATAAAAATTGGTTTGTTTTGATGGCATTTGCAGTTATGACTCCTTTGGGAATGATATTGGGTTACTCAAATAATTCTTTATTTGAATATTTAAATTTCGATATTATTTTGGCAATTGTTGTTGGTATGTTTCTGCACATTTCCACTACAATTATTTTTGAGACAAGTGAAAATCATAGGTTTAATTTATTGAAATTAAGTGCGATAATTGGAGGTTGTGTATTGGCGTTTTTTATTATTTAATGATCCTATAAGAAAATGTAGAAATGTACTATAGAACATCTGTACTACATTTTAAGCATTTTTAAAAAAGTCATATAAATAATTTTTAAATCTTTTGCCAAAGTTGGATTTTGTAAATAGCGCTGATTTATTTCAATTTTTTTGGGCATTACAATTTCGATATAAGTTTTTTGAGGATCATCAGATGCGCCTAAAATTTCATTTTCTTTGAAAAATTCTAACGAAGCATAATCAGTAATGCCAGGTTTTAAATTGAGGATTTTTTTCTGTTCATTATTGTAATAATTTACATATTCTTGAACTTCTGGTCTTGGACCTACAACACTCATTTCTCCTTTTAAAACGTTTAAAAATTGAGGAAATTCATCTAATTTAGACCTGCGTAAAAAATATCCTATTTTAGTAATTCTCGGATCTCGCATACCAACTGTAAGTGAACCATATTTATCAGCATTTAGTTTCATTGTACGAAATTTCAATAATTTAAAAGGTTTCCCGAATTGTCCTACACGTTCTTGTGTGTAAAATGCACTCCCTTTTGAACCTAAAAATATAAAAATGGCAATCAATAAACCGAAAGGCAAGAAAAAAATCAATACCAAACTTGAAAATAAAATATCGAAGATTCTTTTCAAAAAAATTTATTTTAAAACTTGAGAAACCGCCGATTTAACAGCAGTAATTACTTTTTGTACATTTTCATCCGACAAATCATAGTAAACCGGAAGCGTAATTTCATTGTGAAATTTGTTGTAAGTTTCCGGATAATCTTCCATTTTATAACCTCTATTCTTATAAGCTGTTAATATTGGCAAAGGTTGAAAATGGACATTTACCGAAACATCTTGGTCAAATATTAGTTGCATAATTGCATCTCTCTGTTCTTCCGTCGCATTGTTAATTCGCAGTAAGTACAAATGATAGCAAGTTTCTCTTTTATCGTCTTTCATTAAAGGTAAAAGATAAGTATCGTCGTTTTTAAAAGCATTGTTGTATTGATGACAAATATCTTTTCTTCTATCTAAATTTTCTTGAAATCTTTCCAACTCAATTAAACCAATAGCCGCAGAAATATCGGTCATATTACATTTAAAGCCAGGTTCTAAAACATCGTATTTCCAATTTCCTTTTTGCGCCTTTGCCAGTGCATCTTTTGATTGACCGTGAAGGATTTTAATGCACAACTCTTTATACATTTCTTCGTGATCGAAACCATCAGGTAAATTCAAACAAATTGCACCACCTTCAGCAGTAGTAAGATTTTTTACGGCATGAAAAGAAAAACAACTTGCATCTGCAATTGACCCACTCTTTTTGCCTTTGTATTCTGCTCCAAAACTATGTGCGGCATCAGCAGCAATAATTATTCTTCCTAATTTTTTTTGATAATCAGAATTTGGTTGGAACATTGCTTTTATCTCGGAATCATTAACCAAGGCAAACAACTCATCATATTTACAAGGTAAACCCGCAATATCAACTGGCATAATTGCTTTTGTGCGGGGAGTAATTGCCTTTTTTACTGCTTCAATATCGATATTAAAATCTTCTTTACTTACATCTACCATAACTGGAGTTGCACCACAGTGAATAATTACATTGGCACTTGCACAGTAAGTATACGCCGGAATAATTACCTCATCGCCCTCTCCTATTCCCCAAAAACGAAGAAAAACTTCCATGCCAGCCGTCCAAGAATTTACAGCCACTGTAGTTTTGCAACCGCAGTATTCAGAAATTTTCTTTTCAAAAAGTTTGGTTCTCGGACCAGTAGTTATCCAGCCACTTTTTAGAGCAGCCACAACTTCGTCAATTACTTTTTGATCAATGCGCG
>JBBSUQ010000210.1:0-5067 GCA_038234235.1 Flavobacteriales bacterium | reverse complement strand
ATCAATTAACCGTTGTAAACGATTAGCAAAATTCGAAAAATTGCAGTACCGAGAATTGGATTAACCGTTGTAAACGATTAAAAAAATTTGATCCAACGTAAAATTCCGACATCAATTAACCGTTGTAAACGATTAGCAAAATTTCGATTTAAATTTAAAATCTCAAAAAAATCAACCGTTGTAAACGATTAAATTGATTTTTTTAAACTAGAGAGATTTACTAATTTTAACCGTTGTAAACGATTAGCAAATTTCATTCTAAAGTAGAAAATCGTTGAGGATTTCACGTTTATTTGAGATTTTGAAGTCGATGAAAAAATTATTTGTTGCTTTTACGGCAAACTCCAAATATGCTAATGGTACTTGATTTAAGTATCAAAAGCTTATCAATCTATAAAGTGAATTTAAAAACTAATTAGGCCATCAAAGTAACACTAAAACTGCAAAATAAACTTAAGATTAAATCGCCGTTGGGTCAAATAATTGGGTATCGCGTAGTATTTGCCCTGAACATCTTGTATCCATTGCTTACTCAAAATATTATTGATTCCCAGTAAATTAAAAACTTCAAAAGAAACAACCGCATTCGTGAAATGCTTACCGAATTTTGAAATCTGTTTAAGGTTGTTTTGACTCTTGTAAAGAAAATCATATGACAATCCTAAATCAACTCTGAAATATGCTCGTTGGCGCAAAGTGTCTTTATAACGATTTCTATCTGGCGGACCAAATGGCAGACCTGAATTGTAAATAAGCGCTAATTGTGCACTAAAACTTTCGTAATTTGGCATTCGGTCTTGAAACAAAACGCCAACATTCACCAACTGATCTGTCGGTCTCGGTATGAATTTCGGATTTACTCTAACTGAATCTACAACTACTTGATCTGCACTGAAATTGGCAATTATTTTTTCTCCCGCTGCATTGAAATAATTGTAATAAAAATCGCCTTTTATGTCTTCTTTCGTACTTAAAAATCCCAATTTAAAGAATGATTCTACGCCCTTAACAAACTGACCGTGAAGGTTAAAATCCATACCTACGGCATACGCAGTGGCATCATTATTTGCGAAATACCTTGTCCTAACGTTTTCAATTTCATACGGATTAACATCCCACAAATACTTGTAAAACGTTTCCGCGCTAAACTTAAACGGATCATCTCTATTGAGCATATTGAAATAATAATCCATTCCTGTTACAAAATGATATGATTTTTGAGACTGTACATTTGGATTTAACTGACCTTCAAATGTTCTAAATTCTCTGTAAATTGGCGGTTGATAATAAAGTCCGGTCGCTATTCTAAATCTCACATCCCTCCTTTTTACTAAAGTATCTTCAAGCAAATATTTTCTAGGGAAAAAGGTGACAGAAATTCTCGGAGTTAAATAAAATTCATTATTATAATCGGTATATCCGGCTCGTAAACCACTGGAAAGTGCAATTCTCGAAAATGAAATCGGTATGGTATCGTATAAATAATCTTTCTGTTTTTTACCGTCAACAAAAGTTACTCTTTTTATTTTTGCAACATATTCTTTTTTCCCTTTAGACCAAGTTGAATTTAGTTGGGTAAATCCTGAATATTTGTTGTTTTGTAAATTTAATTTGCTTTTAATTGTCTCATACAGTTCCACTTTATCTGGATTTCCGTTTTGAGGAAGTGAATAACCAGCACTATCCAAATATTTCCATTCACTCAACTGATCGTTAATTTCATCTCTTTGATATTGAAGTCCAAATAATAATTCATGAGATTGGACTTTTGTTCTATCGGCATTCAATTTTTTATCAGTAATTACATATTTTCCATTGAAATAAGTATTAAAAATTACCGCTTGCAAACGATTTCTGGCATGATTTAGAAAACTACCAATTCCAAGCACGGCTATTGAATCTCCAAAATTTTCTTTTGATTGATCTGTTTCCAACTCATTTATAAAATACTGACCTAAAATATCAAAATATTCTCTCTCATCGGTCTGAAAAACAGACGTATAAAAATCTAAACTCAACTTTTTGTTTGGTGTATATTTTAATGCAGTTCCCACAGTACTTGTTTGAAATCTCGTGTTTTCCTGTCCTTCAAAATAAACATTAAATCTGTATGCCTCATTCGCTGTTCCAAAATCTGTTTGTTGGGTTTGAGGTGCAAATCGGTAATTGTTAGAAGAAAAATGAGCAATAGTAGACCATTTTAATTTTTCGTTGATTTGGTAATTTATAAGTCCTTGACCATCATAAAATACTGGGTTGTAGGCTCCTTTGGTTGGAAGAGAATTTAACAAATAACCATTGGCTCTGTATCTCACCCCGACAATATAATCAAAACGAGATTTTGTAACACCTTCCACATGTGCTTCTACACCCAACAATGAAGCATTTAAACTTCCTTGGAATTTACGTGGTTTTCTGTAAGAAATATCTAAAACCGAACTCAATTTATCGCCATAAGAAGCATCAAAACCACCGCCGGAAAATCGAATACCGCTCACCATTGATGAATTTATAAAACTTAATCCTTCTTGTTGACCAGACCTCGTTAAGAACGGTCTATTAATCTGAAAACCTTCAACATAGACTAAATTTTCATCGTAGTTTCCGCCTCTCACATTGTAATTACTTGTAAGTTCGTTATTACTTGTTGCGACGGTTGTTAAAGCCAAAAATTGACCAATTCCGCCGGTGCCAGGAAGTTGACGCAAATCTATAGGAGGTAAAGGATTTATTTCGAAAGGATCATAACGACGAGTATTTACATCTACAACTTCGGTTTGTATAAAATCAAATCTCAAATTCGTCAAACGATAATTCCGTTTTTCCGGAGTGTTAATGGTTCGTTCTTCAATTAAATTGTCAAACTCAAATTTTAGTATTACACTTTGATTTTGCTGTGCAATAACCGAATATTCTCCAAAAGCGTTAGAATAAACCAAAGTGTCTTGGCAATCTTTACAAGTGATTTTGACCTTTTCTATAGGATTATTGCCGTTATCTACAACTCTACCTGCAATTTCAATTTGCTGAGCATACGGAGCAAGAATCGGAATTAAAAATAAAAATGTAATGAAGTTTTTTCTGAACATGTATAAAATGTTAGCCCTTAAACGCAAAGCTTCTTTTAATATTACTCAATTGCGAAATTATCTACTTAATTTTTATTTAAACCCGAAATCACTATTAAATCGTTCTCTAAAGAATCTATATTTAAAGTGAGTTTTTGTAAAACTTGGTAAATATTACCATCTGGAGCCAGTTCTAAAATATTAAGAAATCGTTCTTGGAAAGAATTTTTACCGTAGAATGATTTATATATTTGATCGATTTTATTCATTGTTTCTTTTTCTTCTTTTTTAGCTTCACGGGTAAGTTTTTCTTTTATTTTATCAATAAAATTATGTAAATCTTTCTGTTTTGCGCCTTGCCAATCTTTCAGTCCAAATTTATTTTCTTTTAATTTTTCATCCATAAATAAGCTTAGTTTATCTTCCGCTTCTTTCAATAAATTAAAATTAAAATAATCTGAATACTTAGTTTTAACGATAGAAGCCTTTAGTTGATCAATGTCTTTAAATAAATTCGTAATTCCTAAATTATTTCGGAGTAAAAAAGCTTCTGCTTCATCGTTTATAATCATTATAGAATTGCGAACTTGAATTAATGGAAACAAAATTTCAGCATTTCCGAATGCACTTTTCAATTGTAGCCAATAAGCCAATTCGCCACCACCGCCAACATAAACTAAATTTGGCAAAATGGTTTCTTGATACATTGGACGCAACAAAACATTAGGTGAAAATCGTTCGGGGAAGTTTTCAATTTCAGTCATCAACTCATTTTCAGTCCATTTCATTTGTCCCGACTGGAAATTATCATTTTTTCTAACAATTCTTTCTCTGCTGTTTTCAGACAAATAGAAAAGATTAATCTCACGTGCATGAGCCTGAGGTTTTAGTCCGATTTCAATTAGCTTATCATTCTGATTTAAAACAGCTTCGCTTATAAATTCTTCTGTGGCATCTTTCTTGAAAATCTCAACCATCTGACTTTTAAGTGCCTTTTGATTTCCATCTAAAATAAGTAACGGATAATCTTTGAAAAGTAAATCAATAAAATTAAAGAAGGCCGAAGCATAATTATCTCCATTTAAGGTGGCAATTAACTTATGAATTTCGCTTTCTGGATGATTTTTAAACTTTTCTACAATTGAATCCTTAATTTCTGCTAAACCGCTCAAATCAAATTCACCAACAGCACCTTTTTGTTCAGAATGCCAACACAATTTTTCCTTAAACAAATTCAGACATCGAATTTCCTCAAAATCATGATCTTCACTCGCCATCCAATAAACGGGAACAAAATTATAATTTGGAAATTCTTTTTTGCATTTTGCTGCAAGATCTATGACATGTAAAATTTTATAAATGAAATAAACCGGACCAGAAAACAAGCTCAATTGATGGCCTGTGGTAATTGTAAAAGTATTTTCATCAAGCAAAGAATCAATTAAAATTTGTCGATTAACTCTTAAATGTGATTTCGTTTCACCAATATTATTGTAATTTGAAGAAAGCGTGTTGTGCAGTATATTTCTACAATTTTGAGTGAAAACCTTCTTTTTTTTCTCTATTTGATTTT
Organism: Flavobacteriales bacterium; assembly: GCA_038234235.1. Taxonomy (GTDB): domain Bacteria; phylum Bacteroidota; class Bacteroidia; order Flavobacteriales_D; family Crocinitomicaceae; genus JBBSUQ01. Next base: position 426 of record JBBSUQ010000210.1, on the reverse strand, counting down.
CAATTTCCGGCAATGAAAAGGGACCTTCTAAAAATTCTTTTAAATTTTCTTGATTATAAGTAAGCAAATTGGAAATTTCTGAAAACTTACCGCTCTCCCTCCTATTTACCAAGATTCTTTTCATGGGCATAAAAGTAAGGAATAGTTTAAAACTACCGATTGAAAAATTTACTGAAAAATGTATCAGACAAATTCTAGAACAGTGTGCAATGTGATAATCTTGCATTAAGCCCAAAGTGTCTCGTACCTCTTTAAAGGTTATGGATGTTTTTGCTTGCCAAAATGAGTACGTGAAGAATGTACAACTTGGTATCACCAATTGTGATGTCAAGATTTTATTTATCCTCGTTACCCCAAAAGGATGGTATTTTAAGATTTGATTTTCATTCGTTTCAGGATCAACACTTAACCAACATCCGACCTGTT
>JBBSUQ010000209.1:0-5103 GCA_038234235.1 Flavobacteriales bacterium | reverse complement strand
TTGGTACCACTATAATTTACTTTAACAAATCGAACTAGTGCAGGATATTTGATACCACTTGTATCAATTGTTACAATAGTACCAATTTCGTTATACCAATAAGATTCTTTTCTTAAATTTCTAACTTTACTACCTTTTTTCATTTTTAGATTATCCTTTCCAATTAATATAATAATATTATACTAATAACTTATTAATAAATTACATATAATTTTTGTTTTTGTAGAAAACAAAATTAGAAATTTAAAAAGTTGTTTTTTACTTAGTTTCTATGTTATTAATAATGAAAGAGAAAAATTTTGAAGAAAAAGCATATTTCTACTTTAAGTATTTCACAGGTACATTAAGTTTGTTCTAAAAAAGATCTGATATTCAATGTACTAATAAATCCAAAAATAAATTAACACTATCGGGGATAAATTATGAAATTTTGGTCGAAAGGAAGAATAATTGCTGTCATAAGCATTATTATAGCAGGAGTAGGTATTACTGGATGGCAAACAGTTCTAAGTAATGCAACAAATAACCCAGATTCAAAACAAAATCGAGCAAGTTCAAAAATGACATATGGTCATTTTTTAGAATATTTAGACATGGGTTGGATTAAAACGGTTGATTTTTATGACAATGGTAGAATCGCTATTATTGAGGCTTCTAGCCCAGAACTTGGTGATCGTGCACAAAAAATTCGTGTAGAAATTCCTGTAGGAGCTTCTCCTTTAATGGTTAAATTAAGAGAAGCTAAAGTAGATTTTACTTCACATCCAAGCGCTAATTATGAAGGTCTATTTGCTCTATTAAGCAACATTTTTATTCCTTTAGTTATTATTGTTGGTTTATTTTTATTGTTCCGACGCTCTACTAATTTTATGGGCGGTCCAGGTCAAGCAATGAATTTTAGAAAAGCACGAGCTAAAGTACAAATGGATGCAAATACCGGAGTTGTTTTTAGTGATGTTGCAGGTATTGATGAAGCCAAAGAAGAATTTGAAGAAGTTGTAACATTCTTAAAAAAACCACAACGTTTTACATCGGTAGGTGCTAAAATTCCAAAAGGTGTTATTCTAGTTGGGCCACCAGGTACAGGTAAAACATTACTTGCAAAAGCTATTGCAGGTGAAGCAGGCGTACCATTTATTAGTATCTCGGGTTCAGAATTCGTTGAAATGTTTGTTGGTGTAGGTGCTTCACGAGTACGAGATTTATTCAAAACAGCCCAACAAAATGCCCCATGTATTGTATTTATTGATGAAATTGATGCGGTAGGACGACAACGAGGTGCTGGAGTTGGTGGTGGGAATGATGAAAGAGAACAAACTTTAAACCAGATTTTAACAGAAATGGATGGTTTTCAGGGAAATACTGGAGTTATTGTTATTGCAGCTACAAATCGTGTTGATGTTTTAGATGGTGCTCTACTGCGTCCTGGTCGTTTTGACAGACAAGTAAATGTTAATTTACCTGATGTAAAAGGACGTTTAGAAATTTTAAAAGTTCATGCACGAAATAAAAAAGTTAACGAAGATGTATCATTAGATATTATTGCTCAACGAACACCAGGATTTTCAGGTGCTGATTTAGCCAATTTATTAAATGAAGCTGCTATAATAACTGCACGTAGAAATAAGCTAGCCATTACAATGTCAGAAGTAAACACTGCTATTGACAGAGTTATCGCGGGTTTAGAAGGAACACCACTTACAGATACGAAAAATAAACGTTTAATAGCCTATCATGAAATTGGTCATGCTATTATTGGTACTTTACTGAAAAATCATGATGACGTGCAAAAGGTAACATTAATTCCTCGAGGTCAAGCGCGTGGATTAACTTGGTTTACTCCTAATGAAGATCAAGCATTAGTATCACGAGGACAACTTGTGGCTAGAATTATTGGAACTTTAGGTGGCCGTGCTACAGAAGAAGTTGTTTTCGGTTCAAGCGAAATTACAACGGGTGCTAGTAATGATTTACAGCAAGTAACAAGTTTAGCACGTCAAATGGTAACACGTTTTGGTATGTCTACTGTAGGTCCTATATCTTTAGATTCAGGTGGTGGAGGACAAGTGTTTCTTGGTAGAGGAGTTAGAAATGGTAGTGAGCTTTCAACTACAGTTGCTGATAAAATTGATGACCAAGTAAAAGTTATTGTTAAACATTGTTATGATCAAGCCGTAGACATAATAAAGAAAAACCGTGTTGTTATTGATCAATTAGTTGATACTTTAATACAAGAAGAGACAATTGAGGGTCAACAATTCCGGGAGCAAGTAGCTATGTATACAAAACTACCAGAGAAATTCTCACCAGTTTCAAAAAAATCAAAATTAGTTAAAGATGCTGAAAAAGTTTTAGCAAAACCATAAAAAAAGAATTTCTAGTAAAAATTATAAAAAAGTTTACTAGAAATTCTTTTTTAATGTAAAATATAATATATAGGTTATAAAGTAAGAAAGCCAAAACTTGTATTTAATACAGGAGAAATCAATGGGATTACCTTGGTATCGTGTTCACACTGTTGTGCTGAATGACCCAGGTCGATTAATTGCAGTGCATTTAATGCATACAGCTTTAGTTGCAGGTTGGGCAGGGTCGATGGCCTTATACGAATTAGCTATATTTGATCCTTCGGATCCAGTATTAAACCCTATGTGGCGTCAAGGAATGTTCGTAATGCCTTTTATGACTCGACTTGGTGTTACAGATTCTTGGGGTGGTTGGAGTATTACAGGTGATAGTGTATCAAATCCTGGATTATGGAGTTTTGAAGGTGTAGCATTAACTCATATAGTGCTATCTGGTTTATGTTTTTTAGCTGCTATTTGGCATTGGGTTTACTGGGATCTTGAATTATTCCGTGATCCTCGTACAGGTGAGCCTGCATTAGATTTACCTAAAGTTTTTGGTATCCATTTATTTTTATCTGGATTATTATGCTTTGGATTTGGTGCATTCCACGTTACAGGTTTATTTGGACCTGGTATTTGGGTTTCAGATGCTTTTGGTGTAACAGGTAAAGTTCAACCTGTAGCTCCAGCTTGGGGACCTGAAGGTTTTAATCCATTTAATCCTGGTGGAGTTGCTTCGCATCACATTGCTGCAGGTACATTTGGTATTTTAGCTGGTGTTTTCCACTTAACAGTACGTCCACCGCAACGATTATATCGTGCATTACGTATGGGTAATATTGAAACAGTATTATCTAGTAGTATCTCTGCAGTATTCTTTGCAGCATTTATTACTTCAGCGACAATGTGGTATGGTTCAGCAACAACGCCAATAGAATTATTTGGTCCTACACGTTATCAATGGGATAGTGGATATTTTCAACAAGAAATTGAACGTCGTATTGAAACTTCTTTAAATGAAGGCTTAACGGAAAGTGCAGCATGGGCACGAATTCCTGACAAGTTAGCTTTTTATGACTATATTGGAAACAACCCAGCAAAAGGTGGTTTATTCCGTGCAGGTCCTATGGATAAAGGTGATGGTATTGCAGAAGCTTGGTTAGGACATCCAATATTCCGTGATAAGGAAGGTCGTGAATTAGCTGTTCGTCGTATGCCAGCTTTCTTCGAAACATTCCCGGTAATTTTAGTGGACAAAGATGGTATTATCCGAGCTGATATTCCGTTCCGTCGAGCAGAATCAAAATACAGTATTGAACAAGTTGGTGTTAATGTTAGTTTCTACGGTGGTAAATTAAATGGGCAATCATTTAAAGATGCACCAACAGTGAAAAAATTTGCAAGAAAAGCGCAATTAGGCGAAGTATTTGAATTTGATCGTACAAGTTTAGAATCAGATGGTGTATTTAGAAGTAGCCCACGTGGTTGGTATACTTTTGGACATGTTAACTTTGGTTTACTATTTTTCTTAGGTCACTTATGGCATGGTTCACGAACTATCTTCCGTGATGTATTCACTGGTATTGGTGCCGAAGTAACTGAACAAGTTGAATTTGGGGCTTTCCAAAAACTTGGTGACAAATCAACACGTAAACAAGGTGTGGTTTAAAAACCTTATCATTTTATAACTTAAAAAATAAAAGGAACAAACTATGGAAGCATTAGTTTATACATTCTTATTGATCGGAACCTTAATGGTTATCTTCTTTGCTGTCTTTTTCCGTGATCCACCACGAGTAATTAAAAAATAATTTTTTTAGAATCTATTTTAATTAATAGATTCTAATTGACCGTAAATTTAATCTTCGTGCTCGTCAAATGGGTCACGTAAATTTTTTGATGCAGGCCCAAAAGCTGTATAAATTGAATATGCGGTTACACCTAATAATAGGCTTGATACGAAGATAACTAAAATTGTAGCGGTTTCCATAAATTTTATTTTTTGTAATTTAAAAGTTTTTTATAGTATTACTATACTGATATTATACTAAATACTTGCAAATCTATATTATTGTTATTTACTTACATTATATTAAATTATGGCTTTAAGAACTAGACTTGGAGAAATCTTACGACCTTTAAATTCTGAATATGGAAAAGTTGCTCCTGGCTGGGGAACAACTCCAATTATGGGCATCTTTATGTTATTATTTGCAGTTTTTTTAATTATTATTTTACAAATTTATAATTCATCACTAATTATTGAAAACGTTGACGTTGACTGGCAAAGTCTTGGCAATTAATAACGTAACATAATTTAGATTTTTGAGTTTTTATAAGCATGGGAGTTTTTCAATTTCTATGCTATAATAAGATTGTGATCTGAAAATCCTGCTTTATCTTTTTTAAGATATATTTGGATTTTATTGACGGCAATCTATTATCTTGTTAAATTTCAGAACAATTAATAAACCAATATTCTTAATATGGCTACTTATAACGTAACACTTGTAAACGAAGAAAAAAACATTAACGCTGTAATTAAATGTCCTGATGACCAATTCATATTAGATGCGGCTGAAGAACAAGGTATTGAATTACCATACTCTTGCCGTGCTGGTGCTTGTTCTACATGTGCAGGTAAAGTTATTTCTGGAACAATTGATCAATCTGAGCAATCATTCTTAGACGATGATCAAATGGGTGCTGGTTTTGCATTAACATGTGTAGCATACCCAACTTCAGACTGTAAAGT
>JBBSUQ010000208.1:0-5115 GCA_038234235.1 Flavobacteriales bacterium | reverse complement strand
TTTACAAAATTTTATTTCATCGATTTGTGGCTTAACAACAGTTTCATAAATTTCTTGAGCAATAATCTCATGCTCGTTTAACGAAATAGCCGAGGTGAATTTTGGAGACTTGCTGCTGAAAATTATTTTCATCATATAAGATATGAATTTTAAATATTAATATAAATTTTAATTTAATCAATACAATTAATTTTACAATATAATTGCGGGATATTTTAGTTTTTAATTTTTTCAATTCACTCTCTCTGGGAGTTAAAATTTAAGGCAATTAAGTATTTTAGATACAGTTTAATGCAATAAAACAATTGCTCAAAAAATCAAACTCATTTCAATTTCTTCAATCTTTCTGCTATTCTTTTACCAATTATGTTTGAAAGCAATTTGGTATCTGTCTCATTTAATTTTTGACCAAATCGTATGCGTTTGCCCATGTATTCAAAACTAATTCGCTCGCCACCACGAATCCATGGAGAATTTTCCCATGCAACTTGTAAACTGTTTTCTTTCGGGATGGCTAATTCTATGTTCTTAATGTTTTCATAGTAGTAAACACCAGATTTTCCGTATGCTTTAATGGCTTTCTTGTAATTAAATGCGGTATCGTTAAGCATTATCATTTCCTTGCCCCACAGAAGCCACAAATAAGACCTACCAACACGAAAAAAGTAATACGCCCAAAAAACAAGAAATACAAATAATATTATTTGTTCTTGTTGTTTAAGACTGAATGCAGTCAATGCCCAAAATGATGTAACGCCAATTACAATCCACATGGCAATCCATGAACCCATTACTCCCTTTACCCAAGTTTTGGTTTCAGGATAAATTATAAATGTTGTCTTATTGGCATCATCAACAAAACTTATGCGTTTTCCAATCCATTTCATTGCGCCAAAATTAAGCATTCCAAAGAATCTAAAGTGTTTCTTTTTTAAGAATGTAAGAACAAAAAAAATGGCCTCTTTTCAGAGACCATTTTAAGTTTTTCAATTATTTCAATTATTCAATAATTAATTTCTTAACCATTGTTCCTGATTCTTTCACTAAACTAACGAAATATACACCTGCATTGAATAACTCAGTGTTTATTGTAATCGTTTCAATTTTACTGTTAGAAACATAATTTTTGCTTGTCAATAATTTCCCTGACATATCTCTAATTTCAATTGAGTAAGACTCATTGTTAGTTGTAGTAACAACAATATTGCTAAAACTTGTAGCAGGATTTGGATAAATTTGAAGTGCATCATCAACCCCTGAAAGTTGTTGAGAACTTACTCCCGCCAATCCATCAACGTAACCGTTTGCTTCAGCCTCAGCTATTGTAGCTTTTCCAGCATTGTCTACAGTACCATTTGGTGCTATCAACATTCCGATAATATGCATTTTGGTTTCATCCCAAGTTGCAGGCAAAGTAAAAGTAAATATCTGAGTTTGAATATATCCAGCATTAACTGTTGCTGGGAATCCAATACCTCCTCCAAAAGCAGGGGCTATTTCTCTTCCTACGTGGTCATAAACCATTTGTGCAGCTGGAACAGGGTTTGGCAAAGATTCAAATCCTCCCATAACACCACTTGCGCCGCCAGCGTAAGCGTTTGCTTGTGCATAACCACTTGTTCCTGTTACATCATCTTCAGTAAGAACTACGGCATATTTGTAAGCCGATGTTGCAGCCGATTGAAAATTATAGGTAACACTAACTTTTAATTCTCTTGTAACCGCATCGTAAATTGCACCGTTTGTAATGAATGCTTTTGGTGCTAATGTTACACGATTTAAAAATATTGGTTCCATTCCACTTGGATCTATCGCCGAACCTCTATCAACTATTGAAGAAGGATATCCAGAAATATATCCACCAATTCCAGCATCGTAAGCTGTTAATGTCATTGGATCATTATTATGAACTGCAACTCCTGCCCAGAAATTTCCGTATTTATTTTCCATAAGGTCCATGTTTACGGCACCTCTTGGACACCACTGACACCAAGTCCCTGTTGCTTCTTCACCCACAACCATTTTGCCCATTGCTGGAACAATTGGACTAACTTGTGCAGAACCTGTGTTATCTAAAGCATTATCATCGGCTGAACCGTTAACATTACTAACGGTTACTGTAATATCATTTGTACCTGGTACCAAAGTAATTGTTGAAGGAATAGAGTAAGATAAAACACCCATCGAAACTAAATTTAAGCTTGTATAGTTTTGATTTACCGTAACTCCATTATAAGTTGTAGCAACGTCAAAAGATGTAATTGTCTGTGTGCCTAAATTTCTAATTTGGTAATCAACTCCTACTGCATTTCCAGCAAGATTTCCTCCATTAAAACCTACAAAATTTACTGCTGCATTTTTAGTTGGCAATACAAAAGCTGTTCTAGTTGTTATGAAATCATCAATAAAATATCCTGCAGAATAAGGGGCGTTTTGATCTACAGGAAAAATGTCAATTGATGCGATTTGATTTTCTGTATTGTTGAAATAACCTTTAGATACATTGTCTATAAATACTTCCCAACGGTTGATATTAAAATCTATCTCCAAACGAAAATTAAACCAAGAACCTTGTGTGTAGGTTGTTGTAAATGATAAACCACTTTGGTTGATGATTGTTAATGTTCCATCGTCGTTAAAGTTAGCATCCATTGACCATACTTGACCAATCGTTGCATTTCTTTGAAGGTTGAAATATCCTGCTTTTCCGCTTTCAACCAACATGTTGAATTCTAAATCAAACTGACCAGTATTGATAATGCCAAAATTTCGAACTAAATCTACCGGTCCACCACCATTTACGTTTGACGAAAAATAAAGTGAGTTAGCACCAGAAACTGAATTCGCTGATGATACCTTAACATCTTCAGCTGTTCCAGGAGCGTTAGACCACGTTGTCCATGCACCAGCACTTTGAGGACCTAAATAAGATCCAGCAGTGTAACTGTCGAAATTATCGCTAAAAATTTGTCCAAATGAATAGTTCAGCATAAAAAGCGAACCTATTAGTAGTATTTTCTTCATATTTATTGTGTTTTATTAATTTAAGGTTAAAAATAACGAAAAATTGCCATAAATTCTTAATATGGCAATGACATGACAATTTATTCGTGGAATCCTATTTCCTGTATTATTTATTGAAAATAATAAAAAGTTTGATCTTTTTTCAACGATACAACGGATTCATAAATCAATCTAATAGCATTTTCTACATCTTCTTTTCTGCACATTTCTACAGTTGTGTGCATATATCTCAAAGGTAAAGAAATCAATGCGGAAGCTACACCTTCACTTGAATAGGCAAATGCATCGGTATCGGTTCCTGTTGATCTGCTAGCTGCTGCGCGTTGGAAAGGAATTTTATTTTTTTCTGCTGCCGAAATAATGTGTTTTAAAAGATTGTTTTGCACAGCTGGACCGACAGTTAAAACGGGACCTTTACCACCTTCATTATCTCCTTGTTCAATTTTGTTGATCATTGGTGTGTGCGTATCGTGGCAAACATCTGTAACAATTGCAACGTTAGGTTTAATACGGTGCGCAATCATTTCAGCGCCGCGCAAACCTATTTCTTCTTGTACTGCATTAACAATATACAAACCGAAAGGTAATTTTTTCTTGTTTTCTGATAACAATCTCGCAACTTCGGCAATCATAAAACCACCCATGCGGTTATCCAAAGCTCTACCAACATATCGGGTTTTGTTCATTACCATAAATTCATCTTCGTAAGTTACAACGCAACCTACATGAACTCCTAATTTTTCAACTTCTTCCTTGGAATCGCAAGCACAATCTAGAAAAATATTTTTCATACTTGGAGTTTCTTCTTTGTCACCAACACGCGTATGTATTGCTGGCCAACCAAAAACTGCTTTCACAATTCCTTTATCTGTGTGGATATTTACCCTTTTTGAAGGAGCAACCAAGTGATCTGATCCACCATTTCTTCTTAAATAAATAAATCCTTCTTTGGTGATGTAATGCACAAACCAAGAAATTTCATCGGCATGCGCTTCTATAACCACTTTGTAAGTTGCCTTTGGATTGATAACACCGACAGTAGTTCCGTAAACATCTACAAAATATTCATCTATGTAAGGCTTTATGTAGGCCAACCATAATTTCTGACCTTCGCTTTCAAAACCTGTTGGCGATGGATTGTTCAGGTATTTTGCTAAAAATTTTTCAGATTCTTTATTTATAATGCTTTTCGTATCTTGCTTTGCCATTTTGTTTAATTTAATTACCGTAAAAGTAACAAATCTTCGTTTTCCGAAATAGAGAAAGTTTAAAATCAGTACTTTTGTTCAACTAAAAAAGCAAAAATGAAGTATTTCTTTTTAACTGCAATAATAATTTTACTCAGCGTAATCTCTACAAATGCGCAAGAGATTTCAATGAAAACTAACACTGGTAAATTGGTAGGATTTCTGAAAAAAAATGAAAATGCAGATATTTTATTTATTATCCATCCCGGTTCTGGACCAACGGATCACAATGGCAACCAGGTAGGTATGCAAAACAATAGTCTACTTCAACTTTCTGAAAGTCTATACAAAGAAGGATATTCAACTTTAGCAATTGATAAAAGAGGAGTGGCAAAAAGTATTGGTGCTGCAACGAAGGAAGAAGATTTGCGTTTTGAAACTTATGTGAATGATTTAAAAGATTGGATTAGTTATGCTTATGACAGTTTAGATTATCAGAAAATTGTACTTATTGGTCACTCAGAAGGTTCTTTGATTTCTATATTGGCGGCTCAAAATAATGATCAAGTTATGGGATTGATTTCTATTTCTGGCGCTGGAATGAATGCTTTAGATATTTTGAAAGTTCAATTGGCAACACAACCAGAACCAATGAAAACGGAAATGTTTCAGAAATTAGATTCAGTAAAAGCGGGATACGAACTTCAAAACGTAAATCCGATGTATTACGCTTTGTTTCGACCATCAGTTGTGCCGTACATGCATTCTTGGTTTCAATACAATCCGTCAGAAGAAATTGCAAAAGTGACATATAAATACAAACTTATAATTAACGGAACGGCAGATATACAAACCGGTGTTGAACAAGCAACTTTGCTTTACAATGAAGAAGATGATTACAGCG
>JBBSUQ010000207.1:0-5130 GCA_038234235.1 Flavobacteriales bacterium | reverse complement strand
TTTATCTTGTCTACTTTTATCTTGTCTACCTTTATGTTGCCTATTTTTATCTGGTCAAAACCACGTAGTCTTGCAACACAGTTTTTAAAAATTGAAATTTTTTCTCAGGAACTTCTTCTAAACCCAATAGGCTTGCGGTTTCATTTGCTAAATCGACTGCGAAGGTTTTATTTTCTTGAGTTGGATGCGCGGTAACTCTAATAATTGTAGATTTAATGAGCAACATATCTTCATCTGTAAATCTAATCACTTGTGGGTATTGCGTTTCATGCGAATCTAGATTTTTAATTGAAAGAATGTCTTTGAGATTATATTTAATACTCGATTTGTTTTTAATTACATAAGTTGATGCCATAATATCACCCATTCTTTGAGTTTTAAATCCGGTAATTGCTATTATTGCACCCACCACTCCGCAGGCAATGTGCACTATAAAACTCAGTCCGTCAGCTGAAATAAAAACAAAATCGCCTTTAAAAATCCATCGGGTAAAAACTTCTCTTAACCCTGGTCTTTCGCCGTTGTTTGTCACCACTCTTATGCCCATAATCATTTTACCGATAGACTGACCTTGCGTGAAATATTCAATAACAGGATTGTAGAATATAAGTGGAATTTTTGCAATAATAAACCATGCAGCAATGCCACTTGTGGAGCCCGACATCATCCATGAACCAGTGATGACTTGCAAAATCACAAAGTAAATAATGAACATTATGGCATCTAATAAATATGCCACAACACGAAGCGATACAGGTGAAAGCTCGTATTCAACTTGAACGTTTTGCGCAGATGTAAAAACAATAGTCTTCATTACAAGAATTAGAACAAGCGATAAATATAATGTATTATTGGGAAAATGTAGAGACATTGCTTGCATTGTCTCTACATTTTCCCCGTTTCGTTACAAATTCCCCATTATTTAGAACCAGTATAAATTAAAAACAACACAACAATATGACAATTGTATGACAATTCAATGAAGGTCTACTGCGTAAATTTGCAGGTGATATTTTCAGTGCTTAAAAATTATTTTATTTGAGTAATTGAAATTCGCAAAAACAGTATTTGGAAACTTTCTTTATTATATCATTTACGCATCGAAACATAGATGTTAACGAAATTGGAAAACTTCATATTGCAGAAGATCAGCAGTGTGAACGCCTTAATGTCGTGAAAAAACAAATGAACCTTCGTGAGTTAATGTTTCTATCAACTTGCAATCGGGTAGAGTTTCTTTTGGTTTCCGAAGAAGTTGTAGATTTCGCTTTTCTAAATCATTTCTTTGCCCATTTATATCCCGATTTTAAGTTAGACTTCCTCGTACATCTTGCACAACACGGAATTTTTTATAGAGGCATTGATGCAGTAGAACACATATTTTCTGTAGCAAGCAGCATAGATTCTATGGTGGTGGGAGAAAGAGAAATAATCACTCAAGTAAGAAATGCCTTTGATAATTCACGCAAACATAAATTGACAGGCGATTGTATTCGTTTGTTGATGCGCCATACCATTGAAACTGCTAAGAGAGTTTACACAGAAACGAGTATTGCCAAAAAACCTGTAAGTGTTGTTTCTTTGGCTTACCACAAACTTAAAAGTTTAGCTATTTCTTTAGATTCTCGTATTTTAATTGTTGGTGCTGGTGTTACAAATACTAATATGGGTAAATTCTTAAAAAAACACGGATTTAAGAATTTTGTGGTTTTCAATAGAACCTTATCAAAAGCCGAAAAACTTGCTCAAGATCTTAACGGCAAACATTTCCCCTTAGAAGATTTATCAAAATTCAACGGTGGATTTGACGCGATAATTACTTGCACTGGATCTGAACACCATATTCTTACACCAGAAATTTACGAGAATTTGTTGCAAGGTGAAACTGACAAAAAAGTAATAATTGATTTGGCTTTACCATCTGATTTGGATCCCAAAATAAAAGACTCTCATAATATTTCGCACATTTCTATAGAACTTTTACAGAAAATATCTGATCAAAATTTAAAAGAACGCTCTCTCGAAATTCAACATGTGGAAGAAATAATTTCAGAATCGCTTTTCTCATTTAGAAACATAGAAAGAAAAAGAAAAGTTGAAATTGCCATGCGCGAAGTTCCCTTAATGGTGAAAGACATAAAATCCAAAGCACTCACACAGATTTTTAAGGACGATATTGAAACTATGGATCCTAACTCTCAAGAGGTTCTGAACAAGGTGATGGCCTATATGGAAAAAAAATACATGAGCATGCCAATGTTGATGGCGAAAGAAATCTTATTGAAAAATTAATCCCATGCAAAAGATAATTATTGGTTCACGCGGAAGTGATCTTGCTTTGTGGCAAGCAAATTTTGTAAAGGCGCAACTCGAAAGTCTTGGTGCTGAAGTGGAAATTAAAATAATTGTAACACAAGGAGATGCCATCCAACATTTAAGCTTCGACAAACTCGAAGGAAAGGGTTTTTTTACCAAAGAAATAGAAGAAGCTTTATTGCGAAAAGAAATAGATTTGGCCGTGCATTCTCACAAAGATCTAGAGACCACTTCACCTGAAGGCTTGAAAATTGCAGCAGTTTCTAAAAGAGAAGATCCATCTGACATGCTTTTGATTCTTAAAAATGCTGTGGATAAAAACGAAACTTGGCACATTAAGAAAAACGCAGTTATTGGCACCAGTTCATCACGAAGAAAAGCCCAAGTTGTACAATACAGACCAGATTGCGAATTAAAAGATTTGCGTGGAAATGTGCCTACAAGAATCCAAAAACTGCGCGATGGTTTGTACGATGGAATTTTGCTCGCAAGCGCAGGCGTTGAACGACTTAAAATAGATTTATCGGAATTTGAAGTTCACAAAATGGACATTACATTGTTTGTACCCGCTCCGGCTCAAGGAGTTTTAGGACTGCAAATTAGAGAAGAAGACAAAACGTTATATGAGTTGCTCCAAAACATCAATAATAAAAAAGTACAGCAAAGAATAAAACTAGAAAGAAAAGTACTTAATTTAATGGATGGTGGTTGCCAGTTAGCTCTGGGTGTTTTCTGCGACGAGGAACACAACCTACACGTTTCTTACGCCAAAGATTGGAGTAAAGGTGCAATTACCTACAAGTTTCTACATTCAGATTCTGGGTCGAAACCAAAGCACATTGTCAAAATTTTGAATGCGCAATAATTTCTAAAATTCACGGAAATGAAAATTTTTCTTTCAAAAGATCCAATCGAAATTCCCAAAGAGTTTTTGGTTTTTTGCAAGGAAAAGAATATTGAATTGCTAGCAAAATCTTGTATTGAAATAGAATTTTTAGAATTTGAAATGCCAACTAATTTCGATTATATATTTTTCGCCAGTAAAAATGCAGTTTTATCCGTTTTGAAGGATAATAAAATAACCGAAAACATAAAAATAATTGCCGCCGGAAAAGCAACAGCCGAAGCAGTAAATAAAATGGGATATGCTTGTTTTCATTTTTACGAAACTGCGGGAGAAATTGCAAAAAACGCGCAAGAATTCAAAGAATTAATTGACACTGAAACTGTACTTTTCCCTTGTTCTAATCTATCCAAAAATTCTTATTCAAGTGTTTTAGAAGCATCTCAGAAAATAAAAATCCAAACCTACGAAACCAAAGCAAAGCAACAAGAGATTCCGCCTTGTACTATTTATGTATTTACGAGTCCGAGTAACTTTAATTCATTTATTCTCAACAATAATTTTCCCGATAAATACAAAATAATCTCTTGGGGCGAATCTACTTCTGAGGCGATTAAAAAGTCTGGATTTGTTGTGGATGTGAGTTTGAATACTAGTAGTTTTGAGGAGTTGATTGGGATTTTGAGTGGGTTATAATGTTGTTCACATAGCTTTATATGATATGCAGACAGTTTTAACAATCATTTTCATTAAAGTCTGCCAACTTTATATTCTAATAAGGAATCATGAAAAAAAATGTTTGCAATTTATCTATCGAAAAGATTTTTAATTTTATCTCGAGTCCGCTTATAATAAAATTCATGAGAAAGTTGAAACATTATACATGAACCTTTCGAAAAGCCGGAAAAGCCGTATCTGACAGTATTATTACCCTCATAATATTCTGAAATTTCAATGATTGTTGACTGAGCAGCAAAAAAGCGTCTCTTAAAAACAGCAAGGTTTGTCTGTATTGCGAAATTGAATAGATTTTTATTTTTGAATTTAAATTGATACTCCAAACCGAAGGTGAAAAGTACATTGAATTGATTACCTGAATATTGTACATTTCTCACACTAAGTATGTGCACGGAATCTACAAAGACCGGATTCGATTGTGATAGACCTGTTGAACTTTCAAGTAATTTAGCATAATTCACACCCGTAAATAGGTATAAATTTTTATTCTTTTTCCTTTTTTGTATATTCCAATAGTAATTTATATAATATCTTCTGAAACCGGAACCAGCTGTGCTTATATCTAATCTTTCACCATAGGATGGAATTGAATCTTCAAGAACATAAAATAATTTATTTATTACGTAAGTTGAATTGTAAGCTCCATCGTTTGGAGCAATACCTAATTCCAGTTTGGATAAATTTTTGAATTGATAACCTAAATTAAAAGATAACTCCAACCACCCAAGACTTCGCAAAACTATATTCCTGTTTTCACAATAAAATTTATCGTTATTATTAAATTCTTTTTGGTAAAAATTTTGCACTGAGCTATTGGAAGAAAGACCTATTTTATTGTAAATTGTTGGTTTAAAATATAAACCTTGGCACAGCAACGTGCCAAGGTTTAAAATAAATAATATGGTTATTAAAAATGCCTTCATTTATAGTTTGTTAATAATTTCGGTCAACAAAAAGAAGAAGAACAAATGAACTAGTTTTTTCATAATTTATGGAGTATCAAAATATTTGTTAACCTTTTCTTTTGCTTTTAGTTGTGCAAGGTTTACCATTGGCTGAACTTTAGTTAACTCAAAATCAAAGGTTCCAATGCCATAATCATAAAGTGGTAAAATAGGATTGTGGTCAGAAATTTGGCGAATTTGCCCATCTTCTGAACCATAAGCATAACCTTCAAATGCAAGTGCAGTTATAGATTTGCGATTTGCCCAAGGTTTGGAAGCAAAGGAATT
>JBBSUQ010000206.1:0-5160 GCA_038234235.1 Flavobacteriales bacterium | reverse complement strand
CTGTGTAAAAAAATAATTGAATTGCATGGAGGAAAGCTATGGCTTGAATCTGAAATGGGAAAAGGAAGTACATTTTATTTTACGATACCAAAAAATAATACACAAACAATATGAGAAAAAAATTAAACTGTATTTTATTAGTGGATGATGATCCGGATGATAATTTTTACCACCAGATTATAATCAATGAAATGAACATTGTCGAAAATATTGACATTGTTGTAAACGGAATTGAGGCTATAGATTATTTGAAAGCTGAAAATCGCAATCCACCCGATCTCATATTTTTAGATCTTAACATGCCTAAAATGAACGGTTGGGAATTTTTGGAACAATATGCACATTTGAGTGCTGCCCAAAAAGCGAAAGTCTTGATAATAATTTTAACAACCTCATTAAATCCAGATCATATAAGTAAGGCAAAAGAAATAGCTGATGTCACTGGTTTTGAAACCAAGCCATTGTCAAAAGAAATGCTTCGCGTATTATTGGAAGAGCATTTTCAGGAGTATTTATGATGGTATAATTTATAATTGAGTGTTCAGTTTGTTTTTTATTTAAATTGTTTGTTATTAAGGCTTTAGACTGGATGTTCAGTTAGGTGTAAGATATTTAAATAAATGATTCTCTGGATTATTTTATCAAGTAATATAAATACGTCTCACATTCCCATCAATCCATCAATAACCATTCTACAGCTGCGTTTTCCGTTGTGAAAAGCTTTAGAGCTATCTTCGGTTTAAAGAAAGAAATGTAGCTATTTACTAAGAAATTAATTAAAGAAGAATTGGTAATCATTGCCGCTTTTGTTGCAAATTTCGACATATTTTCATTTATATAAACTTGTTCTTCTTTGCTAGTTATACCAGTGATATACTTGTTGTCACATAAATAAGGTCTCGGTATTCCATCGGTAATTTCAATAAAAACTTCAAGAAGATCTTCTAGAACAATAAGATTATAATTCTTAAAAGTAGCTAAATCGGGTCTAAATACTAAAATATTGTCTGCCCGCAATTCTACAATTCCATGCGAAATTTCCCGAACTTTTAATATTGTTGTTTCTATATTCATCTGTGTATAAAACAAATATATACTATTGCATTGACAAGATTCATATACAATGGTTTTTAAGTCGATAAATTCGATTAACGTCATTTTTTAGTCGATAAAGTGATTAAATTGCTTGATTACTCTTTTTGTAATCAGACTTTTGTAAAAAAGTGAGTTGGTAATTTTACTTCATATTTTAAGGTTTATTATTAATTACGTTAAAAATTTGTATAATTGTAAGCTCAAAGTTTAATTATGGAAACCAAACTCACATTAAAGCTTGATCAAATGATTATTGCAATGGCTAAATTATACGCATCAGAAAAGAAATTGAGTCTTTCTCGATTCATAGAGAATTATCTTAATTCTTTAGCATCTAGCAGGACACAAAGTGTATTGAAAACTTCACCATTTGTAAAAAGTATGTCATCAAAAGTAAATCTACCGCCCGATTATGATTACAAAAATAATCGAGCAGAATATTTAACAAAATAAATAAATTGTATTTCCAACCAAACTTAATTAAAAATCGTTATTTCTAAGTATGAATAAAATTTACCAGTTAACCATTTGCTGTTTTTTGAGCGTTAGTAGCTATGCACAGTTTTCTATTTCTTTGGGAGCATCGCGTGTTAAAGAAAATATATTTGGAGAGTACAATCCAAGTATATTCGAAAAACAACAACCTTTCTTATATAATTCATATTGTATTCAGACGGACTACACAAAATCTTTTTTTAGAGTATATACAGAAATGGGTTATTTACCTGGTGTATTTGATTATAAGCGTCATTCTTCTTATCATATTGGAGGTGGTTCAAGCTCCTCTTATTCAGAATATAGAACCTATAATTCAAAGATTGATTTCGGTTACTATACTTTTAAACTTGGAATTGGCACAGAAATTAAAAAAAAGTGGAATAATAAAATGTGGTGTTCTTTCTCATATAATATTTTTGGTCAGTACGATAAGTTGCAACACAAAAGTGAAAGTAATCAAGTAATGTACAAAACCACCACCACCAACCCCATGCAAAATCAATATGTACACACTGTTTATCCACCAAATTACTATCCGTTTGAATTAACATCGTATTATGAAAATGTTATCCAATTTGGAGTTGAATTAAAAGGACGTATTGGATGGAATATTTTTTACACAGAACTATCGGCTCAACTAAGTTCCTATGTTAAAGATCGTTCATATATAGTGATTTTTGATTACAATTCAGCAGATCCAAATGCTTCAACCACTTGGTGTGCAACTTTTGGAGTTAAAATCGGTGCTTATTTAAGAAAAAAAGTTAAAGAAAATAAAAACCAATAATTAAACTCTAAATTATATTTGGCAAAAGCTAAATTTATAATAAAGTAGACAATATATTAATATTAGAATCGACAAGTTTAATATCCACAAACTCCAAACCAAATTTCACCAATAATTCCGTAACTTTGCTCTTTAAAAATAAAGCAAAATTAAAGCAATGAATAAACCAAGTCCGGAAGCAAAGGCACTTTCTCTTTTTTTAATGGCTTTTAAAAAGTCTAATCCAGCTTATAAAGAAAAAGCCAAAAGGATTAATAAATTATTTGATCTTGTGAAAGCCAATGAAATGAGCAAGAATGAATATATGGAAGAAGTACAAAATATGCTCACTTCCTTCGGTGGTTATGCAGAAGTACTGGAGAAAACCGTTAAATTTTACATTGAAACTACAGGTGAATGGAACTTGCAAGGCGACGATAAGTATTGCCAAGATGCCAAAGAAATTGCTAAAAAAATAAACGCCGAAACTCCAAAACAGAAATAGAAAATGATAAATTACGCTCTCAAAGAAGAACTTGTCTATATTTCTATTGAAAATGTAGACTTTTCATACAGAATTCCACTGAATAAAATTGGAAATACCTTAGATTGGATAATTGGCGATAAAGGAGAAAAAGGAATGTTGTTTAAAAATGTTTCTTCGTGGACGCTCCAATTATTCACAAAAAAAATTACAGAAGAAAAATATATTGAGCAGTTTCAAAAAATTGTTCATGAATTCGCACCAAAAAATACAATTAATTGGAAAACGACTTTATTGGCTGTTAATATTCAAAATGAATTTAATTCGTTAATCTCTAAAAATAAATCTGCTGAAGAAAAGATGGAGGTTAATGACATTGTTTCAATGTTAAAAGTAAAATATAAACTTGATTGAAATTTGTTCAGTTTAACTGATTTATGACAAACTTTTTTTTCTAAATACCTGATAATTATTTTGCCGAATTTGAATTTAATTCTATCAGATAAAAAATATTCATTAACTTCGAACGTATAAATTGGTTTGAATTAGGCATGCGTTAAATTCCTTACCATTATAGAAAAAGGACACAAATAAAAAACACACTAAAAAAATAATTATGAAAACAAAAATTTTACTTTCACTTTTAATGTTATCATCTAGTTTAACTGCATTTTGTACGGTTTTTACGATTAACAATTCAGGGAATACATTTACTCCGGCTAATATTACTATAACTTTTGGAGATACAGTCAATTTCGTAATTGCAGGTTCTCATGATGCGAGAGAAGTCAGCCAAACAACTTATAATGCGAACGGAAACACTGCTTTACCTGGAGGATTTCAGACTCCATTTGGTGGTGGAATGGTTTTGCCAGCTCAACTTGCAGTAGGAACGCATTATTTTGTGTGTACACCTCATGCAGCATTTGGAATGAAAGGAATAATTACTGTAGTAAGTTGTACTGCACCTGCAACACCGGGTACAATTAGTGGTCCGGCATCGGTATGTTCAGGAAGTACCAATACTTACAGTGTAACTGCTGTGAGTGGCGCAACATCTTATACTTGGACTTTGCCAGGAGGTTGGTCAGGAACTTCAATAACAAATTCTATTAACGCAACTGCGAGTGCTACAGGCGGAACGATTTCTGTAATTGCCAACAATTCTTGCGGTATGTCTTCATCTCAAAATAAATCCGTCGCAGTTGTAACTTCAGCACCAGCGGCACCGGGAACCATCAGTGGAAATTCGGCTATTTGTTCAGGTACTACAAATGTTTATTCAATAACCGCTGTAAGTGGTGCAACATCTTATACTTGGATATTGCCAAGTGGTTGGTCTGGAACATCAAGTACACCTTCAATCTCCGCCACAGCAAGTACATCAAGTGGTAACGTTTCTGTAACGGCAAACAATACATGTGGAGCATCAACACCACAAACTTTGGCAATTACTGTAACAACTGCTCCAGCAACGCCGGGTACAATAAGTGGAAATTCAACTGTATGTTCAGGAACTTCGAACACTTATAGTATAACTGCAGTAAATGGCGCTGATTCATACACATGGACATTACCAAGCGGTTGGTTGGGAACTTCTACTGCAAATTCTATTACAACATCGGCAAGTTCAACAAGCGGAAATGTGACTGTAGTGGCAGAAAATACTTGTGGTTCATCTTCGCCTCAAACTTTTGCTGTAACAGTTAACACAGTTGATGTTTTCGTTGCACAGTTTGAAACTACACTTTCTGCAAGTGCAACAAGTGCAACCTTTAAATGGATTAATTGTAGTGATAATTTGCCAATTACTGGAGAAACGAGCTCAAGTTTCACCGCTACAACCAATGGAAGTTATGCAGTTATAGTTACTCAAAATTCATGTACCGACACATCTGCTTGCTTTGTAATTAGCACAGTTGGCATTGCAGAAAGCGCAATTGAAAACGGAATTAGTATTTATCCCAATCCATCAAATGATATTATTACAATTAAGGCAAATGATAAATCTTTAGGGCTGTCATACACAATTACAGACCAGATGGGCAGACAGATTTTAAACGGTAATTTGACAAGTGAAACAACATCAGTTGATATCAGCAAATTGCAAACAGGAGTTTATTTTGTTAAAGTAGGCGAGGGGATCTTGGAAGTATTTAAACTATAAGATTAACACACATTTTAAAAAAGGGAGTTCGATTATGACTTCCTTTTTTTTTTGATTTGGGATGGTGCTTAAGATTTAAAGATGATTCTTTTTGGTGAGTAATTAAATAATTGGTCTAGTAAGTACTGACATTGCTTGTAATCAAGATTG
>JBBSUQ010000205.1:0-5214 GCA_038234235.1 Flavobacteriales bacterium | reverse complement strand
TGGGTGTATCGTGTTTTTTTGTTTCGTACCTACGGCACTTTATTTTGTTACATTTCATGTGGTTTAACCAGGTTTCATCCCTACAGGATTGCTTTGTGAAGTTACAATCCTATTAGAAAATTGGTCATTTAATTTTTGAAGATGCGCGAAAAGGTATTATAAGTTTAAAATTTATTATTTTATGATTGATTTATCTCCCACTTTTAATACTTGACGCATTGAGTTAATAATTGAGTGAGAAATGTTACTCCAATGTAAATCTAAAATTATTTCCTGTCCCAAAAATCCCGTAATATTACTATTTTCGTCTCATGGAATTTTTACCCAAGGAAATTGAATCTTATTGCGATAATCATACTTCGCCAGAAAATGAAGTGCTCAAAAATTTAAACAGACATACACACCTCAATGTCATGCAACCACGCATGTTGAGCGGACATTTTCAAGGTCGGTTTTTGAGTATGCTTTCCAACATGATTAAACCAAAATATATTCTAGAAATTGGCACTTACACCGCTTATGCTGCAATCTGTCTGGCCGAAGGTTTACCAGAAAATGGCAAACTCATTACAATCGATAACAATGAAGAACTGCAAGATTTGGTTCACGACCAAATAAAAAAAGGAAATTTCGAAGATAAAATTATTCCAATATTGGGCAATGCAATGGATATCTTGCCAACTTTAAATTATGATTTTGACATGGTTTTTATTGATGCCGATAAAAGCAATTACATCAATTATTACAACATGCTGATTGATAAATTGAAACCGGGAGCATACATAATTGCAGATAACATGCTGTGGTCTGGCAAAATTTTAATGGATTCAGAAAAAATGGATCTCGATACTCTTACAATTCATCAATACAACGAAATGTTGATGAGCGACAATAGAGTAGAACAAATATTATTACCCATTCGCGATGGACTTTCCGTTGCCAGAAAATTATAAATAATGATTGATTACAGAAGTGATACAGTAACAAAGCCAAGCAAAGAAATGCTAGATGCAATGATTTCTGCACCAGTTGGCGACGATGTTTTTGCAGAAGATCCAACAATTAACGAACTTCAAGAATATGCTGCAAATTTGTTTGGAATGGAGGCAGCTTTGTTTTGTAGTTCGGGCACTCAAACCAATCAAATTGCCATTAACGTGCACGTTGCTCCAGGTGGAGAAATCATTTGCGATGAAGAAAGTCATATCTATAAATACGAAGGTGGCGGAATAGCAAAAAATTCTGGCGCAAGTGTAAGATTACTCAAAGGCGATAGAGGCAGATTAAATGTTGAGCAAGTTTCACAATGGTTCAATAACAAAGAAGATATTCATCTACCATTAACCCAATTGCTTAGTTTAGAAGATACAGCAAATAGGGGAGGAGGAGCAGTTTATAATTTTGAAGACATTGTAAAAATGCGGACTTGGTGCGATGAAAATAATATTCCAATGCACTTAGATGGCGCAAGATTAATGAATGCTTTAATGGTTAATAATATTGACCCGAAAACTTATGCTGCACAATTTCACAGCATTTCTCTTTGTCTTTCAAAAGGTTTAGGCGCTCCAGTTGGATCATTGTTAATAGGTAGCAAAGATTTTATCTACAAATCTCGGAGAGTGCGCAAAGTTTTTGGCGGAGGAATGAGACAAGCCGGAATTATTGCAGCAGGCGGATTATTTGCACTGAAAAACAATTTTCAAAGGTTAAAACAAGACCACGATCACGCTAAAATTATTCAAGAAACTTTAGAAAATTTACCTTGGGTAGCTTCTGTTTTAGATGCACACACAAATATTGTGGTAGCGCATTTGCAAAAACCAGCACAAAGAGATTTGATAATTGAACGAATGGCACAAGAAGGTGTAAAAATTATGGCTTTTGGTCCGGGAATGTTGAGGTTCGTTTCTCATTTAGATATTTCACCAGAAGAAATTGAAAAAACTTGCGATATTTTGAAGAAACTTAATTTTTAAATGAGAATAACAATTTACTTACTTTTTTGCCTTATTTTGCTCTCCTGTGGAGCATCGCAGAAAGTAACAAATTACAGCAATAAACCTTATTCCGAAAAAATAAACGATGCCATTTTTGAAAATTTTGCTGCCGAACCGCTCAGTAAAAAATATGGAAACGTAAGAGCCGTAAAAATCATATACGTTCTTAAATCAGCAAAAATGTATTACATCAACAATGCATTTGCAATATACCACCATGATTTTACCGAAAAATATTTCAATAACAATCAAGGACTTAATGTTTTCAATGAAAATAACTATTCAGACAATCCAAATAGAGAATATTTTTTAGGGAATATTAATTATTATCCAGAAACAAAACAATACATTTTTGAGCTTTCGGCTTCAGATGAAATGGGGATAGAAAACATTGAAAAATTTTATAATTTAATAGTCAGTTCTGTAGAGACAACACGAAAAATTTCATTGATGCTCAACTCCAATCGCTTGTTGGATATGAAAGCCGAGTTGGAGAAAAAAATGCCTGTTACAGATCCATCGGTTCTGTATAAAAATCTCAAATACCAAGCAATTGCCAACTTTGAAGCCGAAGGCAGGTTGATATTTGTTGAAGATATTACTAAACTCACCACACCGCTAAAAAGAACGGATATTGTGGTACTCAAAAATACACCTTTGCAAATCCCAATACTCAGTGGCTTAATCGTAAATGAATTTCAAACACCACTTAGTCACGTAAGCATTTTGGGTCAAAATAGAAAAATCCCCATTTTCGCATACCGCAACTCATTTGATAATTCAGAACTCCGAAAATTAGAAGGTCAGTTAATAAAACTTACCGTTACCGATACAAATTTCATAATCAAAAAAATAGAATTTCTCAGTCCTACCAATAACACAAGAAAACGTTATTTGCTCAAAGAACCGGAGTTTGTTGACAGTTTAATTGATACTAAATTCATCGACATAAAAAGTGCAAACATAGTTGGCAACAAAGCTGCAATGTTTGGCGAATTGCATTTTCTATCCAAACAAGCTACTTTCAAAATTCCCGAATCTTCTTTTGCCATTCCGTTTCATTATTACCAACAACACATAGAGAAATCTGGTGCGCAAGCATTAATTCAAAACCTATTGGCGAAACTCCAAACCAATCCAGATGCCGATTACACAATCGATTTACAAAACATTCGCAACGCAATAGAAAACTTTGTCGTCGATCCAAAAATTGTTGCAAAAATCAATACCCGATTGCAAAAATCACCTTACCGTACCTTTCGCTTCCGTTCTTCAACCAATGCCGAAGACGCTCCCGGTTTTTCAGGCGCAGGTTTGTACGATTCCAAAACAGTAGACTTAGACAGTGAAAAAAAAACAATCTCCCGCGCCATGCAAAAAGTTTGGGCAAGTTTGTGGAACGATTATGCCTTCAATGAGCGCGTATATTTCAACATGGACCAAACAAACTGCGTCATGGGCATCTTAGTCCACCGTTCATTTCCAGACGAGGCCGTCAATGGAGTTGCCATCACCAAAAATCTGTATAGAAACGATTATCCAGGCTTTGTTATCAATGCGCAGTTCGGAGATGTAAGCGTAGTTTCGCCAGAGAATGATATAATTTGCGATCAATTTATATGTTACCCCGAGCAGACAGATGAGTTTTACAACAACACAGTCGATGTCATCACCTATTCAGATTTATTCCAGTCCAACCTCAGCGGCAACAAACTCACCATGAGCATAGATGAAATTAAGAATTTAGCTTCCCAACTAGAAAAAATAAAAAGATACTTCTCCCGAAAAATAAAATACTACGGCACCTACGCATCATTTGGTATGGATATAGAATTTAAACTGTCGAAAGATAGGCGAGAATTGTATATCAAGCAGGCAAGAGTTTTTAATGATTAGTCTTTTCTTTAGGGCGTATTTCCGGCTTTCCGTTATATGCAAGCAGTCCAAAAACTCATTTTGGCAGCCGTTTCAAAGAGCTTCCTGCGGTCGCTTTTCCAACAGCGCACAAAAATGGCATTTGCACCTGCCCGCATGCCACTTCAATCCGGCGCAGGTATTTGTACTTTAGAAGTGTAATTATATTTTTCATTATTTAATCCTTAATTTTCAGACTTTAAATATATTTCATATATACATTTCATGTCCATAAAACAATTTCATTCCATACTTACAAACATTAATACTTCTTCCATTTTTGTGATCGATTCCACTTTTTCAAAAAAAGATTATGTGCCTTTAGATTTATCAAAAAACAATGCCGATTTACAAAAGGTGAATGTGTCTTCTTCTGATGATTTAGCGCATTATGTCAACGAACACATTAAAAATAAAAAGGGAAAAGTTGCTTATGGCGGTTATATAGAAACGAGAGATATTTATCAAAGAAGCACTTATTTTAATGAGAAACTAAGCCCGTCAGATGAACGCAACATACATTTGGGCATGGATATTTGGATTAACGCAGGCACAAATGTTTTGGCTGCATTAGAAGCAGAAATTCATAGTTTCAAAAACAATCTTAATCATGGTGATTATGGACCAACAATTATTCTGAAACATCATATAAATAATTTCACCTTTTATACCCTGTACGGACATTTAAGTGTTGAGTCGCTTTCGGGTTTAGAAGTTGGCAAGAAAATCAAACAAGGAGAAGTTATTGCTCAACTCGGCACTGCTAAAGTCAATGGAGATTATCCACCACATTTACACTTTCAAATCATTCTTGATATTAAAGGCCACATGGGCGATTATCCTGGTGTTTCAAGTATAAATACAGTAGAATTTTATAAAAATAATTGTCCAGATCCTAATTTGCTTTTGGGGTTAGATTGATGAAGTGTGTTTAATTTGGTAGTGTAAACTGCTAATTATTGCAATTTCAAGCAACGTTATCCTTATAAAATCCAGTTTTAGTGAAATAATTTGCCATCAATTCATTTTACTTTTTCATGTTAGTTTTTGATAAATAAATAATACCTCTCTTTCAATCTTCTGAAAGTAAAGAGACAAAAGAGGATAGTTAATTTCATCCGAGTAAATTCTAGTCGGTGCGTAGACAAAAAAAAATGGCTTCCTGAAAAAAACGGGACAGGCTCTTTTGGTTTTGCGAAGCGTTGGCAAGTGTGACGAACAGAAAAATGTACCATTTTGAACGGTTGCTTTTATTTGACGACATGTTTCAGTTTGCACGGAAATTTTAAAATGTGATGTA
>JBBSUQ010000204.1:0-5236 GCA_038234235.1 Flavobacteriales bacterium | reverse complement strand
GCAGTTTAAATTTGGAGAGATGGCTGAGTGGTCGAAAGCGGCAGATTGCTAATCTGTTGTACATAATATTATTGTACCGAGGGTTCGAATCCCTCTCTCCTGTTGTATAATATTTATAGAAATCATTATTTATTTTCTAGTATGAAAAATTGGCATTTAAGAAATATTGATAAGTCTATTTTTGAAAAAACTGGGCCTATCCCACGTTCAATTCTAAAAATGTTTGATAATTTAAAAAATCAGTTAGATCCTATAAGAGAACAAACAGTTATTGAAGAATTAAGAGTTTCACGCTACCAAACTTTAGCTTCAATTCGATACTTGTTTCTTTTATGCCTTAATCCTTTGCTTATAAATATATTATCCAAAATGCTTATTTTTGGGCCTCTAATAGATTATTGGTGGCAAAAGCAAGAATTTGCTATATTTTTAAATCCGTCTCAACAAATAAGGGCATTTGAAGAATTACAAACCTTTGAAGAAAAACTTCGGTTTGATATATTAATTGGGAAAGAACAACCTTTATCTGTAAAAAGTATTAATATTAAAATTCGAAATAAAGCTAATGAAGTAGCGAAATATTACAACAAAGAAACTAAAGACTCAATAAAAAATATTTTGGCCGATACTTTAGGAATAACTACCTTTATAGCACTTATTCAAAATAATAAAAGACAATTAGCAATTTTGTATTCAGTTTTTAATGAAATTTTATATGGTTTAAGTGACACAGCAAAATCATTCTTCATTATTTTATTTACTGATATCTTTGTGGGTTATCATTCTTCTCACGGTTGGGAGATTTTATTAGAAACTTTGCTTCGTCATTTTGGACTACCTGAAAATCGTGAATTTATTTTTCTTTTTATTGCAACATTTCCCGTAATTTTAGATACTATTTTCAAGTATTGGATTTTCCGCTATCTTAACAGAGTCTCACCATCAGCAGTGGCTACTTATAGAAACATGAATGAATAACATTTTTGCTTTTGATTTTAAATAATATTACTATATAAATTATTAGAGATGATAAACCTTATTTTTCCTTTAGCCTACTCTTCAATTTTATTTTTTAGCCTTATCGCAATTTGTGCTTACTTTATTGGTCAATTAAAAATGACGCAAAAAGTGGAAAAACGTTTAACTGTTTTAGAAAACCGCCTTCAAAATAGCGAACGAACTTCGGAAAGTTTTTACAAGTTAGGGCAACTTTATTTACGTAAAAAAATTTATGAGAAAGCCATAAATTTATTTAGAAATTCTTTAAAAACTTGGGACAAAAATGATAAAATTGGTCTAGGTAGTTTATATAACACCTTAGGATTTACTTATTTTAAACTAAAGCAATATGATAACGCAATTTACTATTATAAACAGGCGACAAAATTATTGCCTGATTATGCTTTAGCTTTAACAAACTTAGGACTTGCTTACGAAAATAAGCAGATGTATAAAGAAGCATTAAGTACTTATAATAAAGTTTTAGATTATGACAATAACAACAATGTCGCATTAGGGCGATTACCGATAATGAAACTTAAAGCAACCTTAAAATCGTAATTCGGGACGGCAGGATTTGAACCTGCGACACCCTGCTCCCAAAGCAGATACGCTACCAAGCTGCGCTACGTCCCGTTCTAATATAAATTGATATATATATATATATATCAATTTATCTTTAGTTTGTCCAGTAGGTTTTTATTCTAACCACTCATAGCCTTTCTCTTCAAGTATATCTACAAAGCTAGCATCGGCTGTTTTGATAATTTTTCCATTTCTCATTACATGAATAAAATCAGGCCTAATATATTCTAGTAAGCGTTTATAATGAGTTATTAATATAACACTCTTATGTTTGTTCATTAACTGATTAATAGCTTCAGAAATGGTTTTAAGCGCATCTATATCCAAGCCTGAATCGGTTTCATCTAAAATCCCTAAATCTGAATCTAAAATAGCAAACTGTAAAATTTCATTTCGTTTTTTCTCTCCACCAGAGAAGCCTTCATTAACATTTCTATATAAAAATGTTGTATCTAAATTAACTATTTTTAATTTTTCAGAAATTACTTCAAGAAATTCGATAGGATCAACTTCTTTACTGTTTAATGCTTTTTGTTTTGAATTATAAGCTAAACGTAAAAAGTCTTCATTATTTACGCCAGGTATTTCAACTGGATATTGGAACGCTAAAAAGATTCCTTTATGTGAGCGAACATTTGGATCTAGTTCACTAATTTCTTCTCCTTTATAAAGAATTTCTCCACCGGTAACTTTATATGAAGGATGACCCGCTATCACTTTTGAAAATGTGCTTTTTCCTGAACCATTTGGCCCCATAATTGCATGTATTTCTCCCGGTCTTATTGTTAAATTTACTCCTTTTAAGATTGGAATATCATTAATAGTAGCACACAAATCTTTTACTTCTAAAATTGTTTCCATTTATCCTACACTTCCTTCTAATTTTAAACTTAATAATTTATCAGCTTCTAATGCAAATTCCATTGGTAATTCTGTAAAAACATCACGGCAAAATCCGCTAATAATCAGGCTTACAGCTTCTTCCATACTAATACCACGTTGTAAAAAGTAAAAAATTTGTTCTTCACCAATTTTGGATGTTGATGCCTCATGTTCTACTCGAGCTGTTGAGTTATTTACTTGAATATAAGGAAAAGTATTTGCATGAGATTGATTTCCAATTAATAAGGAATCACACTGCGAAAAGTTTCTACTATTAGTAGCCTTCATCCCAATTTTAACTAACCCACGATAGCTATTGCTTGAATGACCTGTTGATATACCTTTTGAAATAATTTGACTTTTTGTATTGGCCCCAATATGAATCATCTTTGTTCCTGTATCTGCCTGTTGATAATTATTAGTTAAAGCTATAGAATAAAATTCTCCTCGTGTTTTTTCTCCTACTAGTACGCAACTGGGGTATTTCCAAGTAATAGCAGAACCTGTTTCAACTTGTGTCCAAGAAATTTTAGCATTTTCTTCTACACATAAACCACGTTTTGTTACAAAATTGAAAATACCACCTTTCCCTTTTTCATCACCGGCATACCAGTTTTGTACAGTCGAATACTTAATTTCAGCATTTTTAAAAGCCACTAATTCTACAATAGCCGCATGTAACTGATTTGTATCGTACTGGGGTGCTGTACATCCTTCTAAGTAGCTTACATAGCTTCCTTCCTCAGCTATAATAAGAGTTCTTTCAAATTGTCCAGATTCTTGATTATTTATACGAAAATATGTAGAGAGTTCTAATGGACATCTTATGTTTTTAGGTATATAACAAAAAGAACCATCTGTAAACGCACAAGAGTTTAAGGCTGCGAAAAAATTATCGCTAACAGGAACAACACTGCCTAAAAATTTTTTTATTAACTTTGGATATTTTATAATAGCTTCTGATATAGAGCAGAAAATTACCCCGTATTTTGCTAATTCATCTTTAAATGTTGTTGTAATTGAAACACTGTCAAAAACTACATCCATTGCGACATTGGCTAATCGTTTTTGCTCATTTAAAGAAATTCCTAATTTATCAAAAGTACGTTTTAATTCTGGATCTACTTCATCTAAACTGTTTAAGACTTTTTTTGTTTTGGGTGCTGAGTAATAAACAATATCCTGATAATTTAAAGCAGGTTTGGACAACTGGGCCCACTCAGGACAGTCCATTTGCTGCCATTTTTTAAAAGCTCGTAACCGAAAATCAAGCATAAATTGAGGTTCTTTTTTTTTCTTCGATATGATATGAATAACCTCTTCATTTAAACCTGGTGGAAGGGTTTCTGTTTCAATGACTGTAGAAAAACCATATTTGTAGGGTTGATTTACTAAATTTTTTATATTATTCTCTGATTGCGTCATAATTTATTTAAGGTTTGTTTATAATCATACTATAATGTAAATAGTTTAACTATATAAAAAAAAGTCTGCTTGTACTTAAATTAAGTAGATTAAAGGAAGAAAGACACTTACTCTTCAAATCTCTTCACCTTACGCAAAAAATAAAAATTTATGAAACTATGACTTTACTGATTATTGGTGGTACTGGAACCTTAGGTCGTCAAATTGTTAGAAAAGCTCTAGAAGATGGCTTTCAAGTTCGATGTATTGTACGTAACAAACGTGCAGCAAATTTTTTACGAGAGTGGGGTGCTGAATTAGTTTATGGGGATTTAACTTTACCTGAAACTTTACCGTTATCTTTTCAAGGTATTACCGCAATTATTGATGCATCAACAACTCGTCCAGAAGACGATGCTAAAATGGTTGATGTTGATTGGTATGGTAAATTAATGTTAATTGAGATGGCAAAACGTGTAAATATCAAACGTTTTATCTTTTTTTCTATTGTTAATTCTGAAAATTATCCTTACATAACCTTAATGAAACAAAAAGCAAATATTGAAAAAGTATTAAGTAACTCCGGGGTACCTTATACGATTTTTCAATGTACAGGCTTCTACCAAGCTTTAATAAACCAATACGCGATTCCAATTTTAGAAGGTAAAACCGTTTGGAAGACGAGTGAATCTCTATCAATGTCTTATATAAATACTCAAGATGCTGCTAAATTTTGTATTAAAAGTCTTTCATTAGACGAAACTGAAAATAAAACTTTCTTTTTAGGTGGGGCAAAAGCCTGGGCTTCAGAAGAAATAATTAGTTTATGTGAGTCGTTATCAGGACAAAAAGCACAAGTAAAATTAATACCTATTACTTTATTAAAATTACTTCGCCAAATAACAGGCTTTTTCGAGTGGACATCGAAAATTAGTGAAAGATTAGCTTTTGTACAATTGTTGCAAGATGATGAACAATTTACAAAATCTGTTGAAATAAATACTAAAATTTTCAAAATTAAATCTTCAGATTTACTATCTTTAGAATCTTACCTTCGAGAATACTTTGAAATGATGTTAGTAACTTTAGAGAATTTAGATGTAGATTCTCAAAATAAGCAAAAAGACTTAATAATTTAATATTAAATTTTTTCTATCATATTTTTTCTCCTTTGATTGTCTAAGTAAAATTTTTATGTTAATATGTAATACAAAAGAATAACTAATTTATTATAAATAAATATGTCAAAACCAATTCAAGTAGGTCAGTCAGCACCTGATTTTGAAGCTGTTTCAGTTTTTGATCAAGAATTTGCAAAAGTTCAACTTTCCGATTATTTACATAAAAAATATGTTGTTTTGTTTTT
>JBBSUQ010000203.1:0-5379 GCA_038234235.1 Flavobacteriales bacterium | reverse complement strand
GGTAATTTTACCCTTTCAAATTTAAAAGATGGAGATCAAATCATTTTTTCCTATGTAGGTTTCGTTAAGCAAACCTTTATATATAAAGGACAAACTGAAGTCACTATTTCAATGATAGAGGATGCTAATCAGTTAACAGGTGTTGTTGTTATTGGTTATGGTACAGTTAAAAAAGGAGATGCTACTGGTTCAATTGCTACTGTAACTTCAGAAGATTTTAATAAAGGAGCAATAGTATCTGCTGAACAACTTTTAAATGGTAAAGTTGCAGGGGTAAGGATTACTAGCAATGGAGGGGAACCTGATTCCGCTCCAAATATTAGAATTAGAGGTGGTGCTTCATTAAGTGCAAATAGTAGTCCTTTGATTGTTATAGATGGTGTTCCAATTGACAATACTAATCAAGCTGGGATTAACAATCCTTTAAGTTTAATTAATCCTAATGACATTGAGAGTTTTACTGTTTTAAAAGATGCTTCTGCAGCAGCAATATACGGTTCAAGAGCGTCTAACGGTGTTATTATAATTACTACAAAAAGTGGGACTAAAGGAGAAGCACAATATAATTATTCGTCTTATGTTTCAGTTGGAAAAGTAAGTAAAAAAATTGGTGTAATGAATGGACAGGAGTTTACCAGATTTATTCAAGAATTTCACCCAAATTACGTTAATTCTCTTGGGGTAGACGATCCTTCAACAACAGTAACAGATGATCCGTCAACTCCTAACGTTATTGAAGGAAGAATATTATCAAATACTGATTGGCAAGATGCAATATACAGAACGGCATTTTCTACTGATCATAATTTTAGTGCAAGAGCAAATTTATTCAAAGTCCTTCCCCTAAGAACCTCTTTAGGTTATACAAGAAATGAAGGATTAGTAAATACTAATGACTATGAAAGATTTAGTTATTCATTAAAGCTGACACCTAAATTATTTACAGACCATTTAAAAGTTGATGCGAATGCTAAATTAATTAGTGTAGTTAAAAATGCAATTGATGATGGAGGTGCTCTTGGAGGCGCAATAAGTATGGATCCCACGAAACCTATTTATGATGATTCAGCAAGTAACAGATTTGGAGGATATTATCAAAGTACAACTTTAAATGGCGGTAACAGCATTATTGATGGTCAGGCTAATCCTTTAGCTCTGTTAGAACAAAGGAGTAGACCAGAAAGAGTATTACGTTTCTTAGGAAATGTAGAGTTAGATTATAAATTCCATTTTATTCCTGCTTTAAGAGCTGTGGTAAATGTAGGTTTAGACGCTTCTGAATCTACAATAAAGGAGCTTTATAGTAATTACTCGTCTGCTACTTATAAATTTGATAATAGTGCTTCGGATAGTTTTGTATTTAATCCTGGAATTAATTACTTGGAAAATCAAACGAAAACCAATGCAACTTTTGATTCTTATTTAGCATATGCCAAATCTTTTGATGGATTTTTAAAAAAATTTGATATTCAAGGAGGTTATTCATATCAAAATTTTAAAAATGATGGTAATTCTGAAGCATATAGATACAATATTGATACTGGTATAAGAGAGCCAAACATTAATCCAAATAACCCAAATAACAGGTATTTTAATGTCTTGAACTTACAATCTTTCTTTGGAAGAGCAAACATAGACTTAGCAAATAAATATTTAGTTACTTTAACACTTAGAGCAGATGGATCGTCTTTATTTAGAGAAGATAAAAGGTGGGGATATTTTCCTTCAGCTGCTATTGCATGGAAATTAAAGCAAGAAAGTTTTCTTAGTGATGTAACTCTTGTAAACGATGTAAAAGTAAGAGTTGGAGTAGGTAAAACAGGTCAGCAAGACATTACGGCCAATGTTCTTACATTTTATCCTTCTACACCATTATTTACTATTGGTAGTAATACTAGTCAATATCTACCCGGTTCTAATCTTTATTCTGCTTCTGCTTTTAATGAGGATTTAACTTGGGAAAAAACTACAACTTACAATTTAGGGATTGATTTTGATTTATTCAAGAACAGTTTTATTTCAGGTAGTTTTGACATTTATAAAAAATATACAGATGACCTTTTGGTAAGAGTGCCATTGCCTCCTGGACAAGGGCTAGCAGATACATTTGTTAAAAATGTTGGTAGTACTGAAGGAAAAGGTTTTGAATTAGGTTTAAATTTTAAGCCAGTTAATGCTGAGGATTTTAAGTTGGACTTTTACACAAATGTAGCGTATAGTTATGTTGAGGTAAGTGATTTAAAAGGGGTTGAAAGAATTCAAGCTGGTGGTAATCTTCCAACTGGAACCAATGTTAATATTGCAAACCATGTAGTAGGATTTCAACCTTATACTTTTTGGGTATTTGAACAATTGTATGATACAAATGGTAATGTTGTTCCGGGAGCATTTGTCGACAGAAATGGAGATAATGTTATTAATAATGGTGATAGATACAATAAAGCGGTTATACCTAATTGGACTTTTGGATTTGGATTTAACTTAAGTTATAAAAACTGGGATTTTAGTTCAAGCTTTAGAGGTCAATATGGAGGTCAAGTTTATAACGCTAGGAAGTTAACATCTGGATGGGTAGATAGATCCATACCAACTAATACTAATAGTTTATCAAATGTTTTAAATTTTTATTCGGGTGCTGCTGATTCTAGCTTTCAAAATTTCAATGGGAATGCTACTTTTTCAGACTATTTTCTTGAAGACGCTACTTTTGTAAGATGTGAAAATATTGTTTTAGGTTACAAATTCAATAAATTGGTTAAAAATTATTCTTTAAGATTATACGCAGCTGTTAATAATCCATTTTTGATTACCAAGTATTCAGGTCAGGATCCAGAGAATTTTGGCTCAATTGATAATAATTTTTACCCTAGACCTAGAACCTATAGTTTTGGAGTGAGTTTAGATTTTTAAAAAATGAAATATGAAAAAAATTAAATTATTAAGTTTATTTGTTCTTGGTACAGCATTGTTTAACGCTTGTACAGATGACTTAAACACAGAACCTAAAGTAGAATTATCTCTCGATCAATTGCTTCAACAAGATCCAAATGCCATAACGGGTATTATGTCAAAATTATATGGCTCTTTTGCATTGTCAGGTGCTAATGGGCCAGGATCATCTGATATTAGTGATGATGCAGGAGAATCTCCTTTTCTTAGGGGAATTGTCAATTTGCAAGAATTTACTGCAGATGGGATGAAAAATCGATGGGGAGACAATGGGCTAGACCAGTTGACTACAACTTCAAACTGGGATGAAAACAACAAATTTTTCAGGTATTTATATAATCGTATTTATTACACAGTTCCGCAATGTAACAATTTATTAGTTGTTTTAAATAATGTAGAGGTAGCAAATAAAGAAGAAATAAAAAGTGAAGTCAGATTTATTAGATCTTTAGCTTATTACTATATGATTGATTGCTTCGGCAAAGGCGTTTTAGTTACCGAAGCAGATGCTGGTGTTTCAACTCCTCTTCCTCAAGCTTCTAGATTAGAGTTGTTTAATTTTGTAGAGTCGGAATTATTAGCTATTGAACCAACAATTGCAACCACAAACGACTACGGAAGAGCCAATAAAGCAGTGGTTAGAATGTTATTGGCAAAATTGTACTTAAATGCTAAAGTTTATACTGGAACAGAAAGATATACAGAAGCCTTGACTTACACACAAAAAGTTATAACTGAGGGTGGTTATACATTAGCTACAAATTTTCAGAAAAATTTTACTGGAGACAATAATGCTTCACCAGAAATCATATATCCTTTAATAGCTGATGCATTAGTTAGTCAAAGTTTTGGAAACACAACATATTTAGTTAATGGAAGTCTCAACAGTGCTACTATGACATTAAATACTTATGGTGCAACACAAGGCTGGGCTGGTCATAGAGCTACAAAAGCATGGTATAGTTTATTTGGTAATTTAGCAACTTCAACAGATGTTAGAGCTAGTCTTTTTTGGACATCAGGACATACCTATGAAATGACAGATTATAAGGAGTGGACGAATGGGTACCCTTCTATTAAATTTAGAAATAATGATTACTTAGCTTCTTCTACACCAACTGATTTTTCTGGTACAGATTTTCCACTATTTAGGTTAGGAGATGCTTATTTGATGTATGCTGAATGTGTTGTTAGAGGAGCTACTGGTGGATCTATAGGACAAGCGGTTACATATGTTAATGATTTAAGATTAAGGTCAAATGCATCAATTATAACCGCTGGTAATTTAGATTTAAATTTTATTATTGATGAGAGAGGAAGGGAGTTGATGCTTGAAGGACATAGAAGAAGTGATTTAATACGTTTTGGTAAATTTACTGGAGGTTCATACTTATGGCCCTGGAAAGGAAATACTTTGAATGGAGCTCCAATTCCTAATACATATAATGTTTTCCCTATTCCTTTACCTGCTTTACAAGCTAATCCTAATTTAACACAAAACCCTGGTTACTAACATTAAATTTGTTTTAAAATGAAAAATAATATATTAAAAATAGCAGCACTAGTTTTATTACTAGTTACAAGTTTCTCTTGTGAAAACGATGAACAAATTACAGTTCAAGCAGAAGGAGGTCCTCAATTAATATCACCTTTAAATGGTAGCGCATATGTGTTAGACCCTCTTAATGCCTCTAATGAAGCGACTACTTTGGTTTGGAATCATGCTGATTATTCTGTTCAAACAGAAGTTAATTATGAGATTCAAATTGCATTATCTGGAACAGATTTTGCAACTTTCGAAGTTGGAGGTACAACAACAAATAGATTTGTCACATGGAGCATTGAAGCATTAAATAGTGTGATGCTAAATTTAGAAGCTGTACCATTTACTGCTGCTGATATTGATGTAAGAATTAAAGCTTCTTTAGGTTCCAACAATCAATTGGTATCCTATTCAAATGTTGTTAAGCTAACGGTAACACCTTATACAACTGAACTTCCTAAAATCTATGTAGTAGGAAGTTTTTTAAATGCTAGTGGTTATGGTTCTAATTGGACTGCTGCTGATGCTGTTCCTATTGCTGCTTCTGATTTTGGAAAAACTGATTTTGAAGGTTACGTATACATGAACGAAGCTTCAAATGAGTTTAAATTTTTACCAACAAATTCAAGTTTTGACGGAGATTATGGAGATGATGGTTCTTTTTCTGGAGTTTTAGTTCAAACTGGAGAAGTTAACTGCCAGTTAGCAAACGCAGGTTATTATAGGGTAAAAGCAAATACAGGTGCTGTTACTGCTGCCAATCCAGATGGATTAAAGTATTCAACTACTTTAACATCATGGGCTGTAACAGGATCAGGTACTCCTAATGGATGGCCTGACCCTGCTCCTGATCATGACTTGACTTATAATTCAACAACAAAAAAATG
>JBBSUQ010000202.1:0-5503 GCA_038234235.1 Flavobacteriales bacterium | reverse complement strand
CTGATTTTGATAAATAATATATTTATATCTCCAAAGTAATGCTTTCATGATATCTTCTTTACTATCTCCTCCTATTGCAAAGCCAGTGCGATTCATCAACATAAACGGAATATTTGGCGCAATGCTATTAAAGATTAGAACTTTGTCGCTTGTTTTAACACCATTTTTACTTAAAAATTCCGATGATCCTAAATAATTATAATACGTTTCTGTTCCAATATCCCAAGTGCCGGTAATTCGCTTTTCTTCTTGAATACTATTAGCAGACAAAATCATAATTAATATCATTCCTAAACCAGTGGAAGTATAAAATAATTTTATCCATCTATTATTAAAACTTAAATGCTTGGTTAATAATATAATTAGTAATAAAAATGGCAAATAGAATGTTGCTAAGAACAGATGATCAGTAGTTTGAAAGGAAGTTGGTATCGCATATAGAAATATTATTCCGCAGATAAAATAAACAACTAAAAACTGCCAAAATGGTTTAATAAAGGTCAGTTTTAAAATTCCACCTCTATGAATCAAATAACTAATAGCAAAACCTAAAATGATAATTGCTACTAAAATTAGCTGAACGTTGGAATAATAAGTATGAATTGTATTGTACAAAGACCATGAGTATCTTGTACCCGGTAAATGATCTGGCAAATGCATGTTTTGTATATCCGTAAAAACTGAACCGTAGATCTTAGTCCTTCTTAAATACAACAAACCAGATAAAACTATCAAAACAATTGATGCAACATTCAATACTAATTTACCTCTATGGTAATGTTTTACCCTGAAATAAACGTAAATTTCTGCCGCAAAAACTGCCGCAATTATGGATATGAAAAAATAAGTACTAAGAGAGGCCAACGTTAAGCAACCAATCGCAAATACATAATATCTGAACTTGTTTTTAACATGGTAATTAAAATAATAATAAATACCCATTGATGCCAAAGCCAAACAGGGTATAACTGGTAAAAATCCGTTTTGATAATAGGTGTAAACTGGCATCGTTATCGCGAAGCTTATTAATAAAAAACTTTTGAAAAAGTTTAAAGTAAGCAAGCGTATGAGGCGGTATAGAAAAAATGCACCGAAAACCGAAAACACAAAGCTATACCATCTGCTTACTGAAATAATATTCCATCCGAAACTTTTAGATATAAATGCCGGCAGAAAATTGTGTATGGGAAAATGAACTGCTGTTCTTGTATTGTTAATTTGTCCTTGGTCTTTTTGAAGAATTAAGCCTTCATTTTTCAAGGTTTCCTTGTTATAAACGAATGTTTGAGGTTCAAGAAAATCAAAATCATTAATTATATAACCTTGTGTAATAGCTAAATTATTAGACTGATCTCTAGCATTAGAATAGGAAGGAAATTCATCAAAATAATTGCGTTGAAGTAAATAACCTATTACAAATATCCAAATAAAAATAAAAACAGATTCTAGGTTATATTTTGTCATAAAATAACCTTTAGCTTAATGGAATAAAGATTCCAATTCTATATATTATCGGTACCAGCGCACCATTTTGTTTGTTTTTAACTTGATATCCTTGTCTGAATGGACTGTTTAAACTATCAATTACATCGTAAAATATACCGGCATTTATTCGAATTTGGCTGAACAAGTGCGAAAAACCCCCGCCAACAAATGCCGTTGCAATAGTTTGTTTTGACCCAAAGTAACTGCCATAATTTAGCGGACTTTTAAAAATTTCAATTTCCGTTCCTACAAACAAATAATCTAAAAATCTGTAATGGGCAAAAATTCCACCACCAAAAATATTATGTACATATTTATCTCCAAAGTTTTTAACCCACACTCTTTGATAACGAAGTGATGGACCAATGATAAAATTTTCACTCAATAAAAATCCGTATTTAACACCAATACCCAAATTACCAGAAAAATTGGATGCGCTGAAATAACCATCCAATCCAAATTCAGTACCCTGAATTTTAGTTTGTGAATGAAGTAAACCCGAAATTAATATCAAATAAATAAAAAGAAATTTTCTCATATCCTTAGCAAATGTAAACAACTTTAATTTAAATATTTTATACTCAAATAGAATAAGCATTTATCTTTGCATAAAAATATCAGATTATGCAATTATTAAACGGCCGAAGTACCTCAGAAGATATAAAGACAGAACTTGCTAAAGCCGTAAAGTTGCGAAAAGCAGAAGGCAAAAAAATACCTCATCTCGCAGCAATATTGGTTGGCAATGACGGCGGATCTTTAACTTATGTGAATGCGAAGGTTAAAGCTTGTGATCAAATTGGTTTTGAAAGTACTTTAATTAGATATGATGAAACTGTTCCTGAAGATATTCTTCTAGACAAAGTAAAACAACTCAATAAAGACAAAAGTATTGATGGTTTTATCGTTCAACTTCCTTTGCCTAAACATATTGACGAGATGAAAATTACGCTCGCAATAGACCCATCCAAAGATGTTGATGGCTTTCATCCAGAAAATATTGGGAGAATGATGTTGAATTTACCCTGTTTTCTTTCTGCGACGCCAGCCGGAATAATTGAACTTTTTAAAAGAAATAATATTACAACTGAAGGAAAGAATTGTATTGTAATTGGCAGATCTCATATCGTTGGTTCACCTGTGAGTATTTTAATGGCGAGAAACGCAGAACAAGGAAATGCTACTGTAACATTGGCCCATAGCCATACTCAAAATCTTAAAGAACTTTGCTTAAATGCTGATATTATAATTGCTGCAGTCGGTAAACCAAACTTCGTAACTGCCGACATGATTAAAGAAGGTGCTGTAGTTGTGGATGTAGGAACGACAAGGGTTTCAGATAGTTCACGAGAAAGAGGTTGGAGATTGGTAGGCGATGTAGATTTTGAAAACGTTGCCCCAAAAACTTCCTACATTACTCCCGTTCCTGGTGGAGTTGGACCAATGACAATTGCTTCTTTGATGATAAATACTTTGAAGGCTTTAGAACTGAAAGGAAAATAATATTTTTACCGTACCTTTGCAAAAAATAAATCTCAATGCTTTCAGTAAATAATTTATCTCTGCAGTTTGGAAAACGAATTTTGTTTGACGATGTCAATCTTAATTTTGTTGAAGGCAACTGCTATGGGGTTATTGGTGCCAATGGTGCCGGAAAATCAACTTTCTTAAAAATATTAACTGGTGAACAAGACCCTACAGCAGGTAGAGTTTCTTTGGAACCAGGTAAACGCATGGCTGTTTTAAGTCAAAATCACTTTGCATTTGATGATATAGAAGTTTTGCAAACTGTGATAATGGGTCACGATAGATTGTATGCCATTATGACTGAAAAAGATGCTTTGTATGCAAAAGAAGATTTTAGTGATGCCGATGGAATGAGAACTGCCGAATTAGAAGGTGAATTTGCAGATTTGGAAGGTTGGAATGCTGAAACAGATGCAGCGTCGTTGTTGAGTAATCTTGGTATCGATGAAAGTAAACATTACCAGAAAATGGGAGAATTGAACAGTGAATTAAAAGTTCGTGTTTTATTAGCTCAAGCTCTTTTTGGCAATCCAGATTTGCTTATTTTGGATGAGCCTACGAATGACTTGGATTTGAAAACAATATCTTGGTTAGAAGATTTTTTATTGGATTTTAAAAATACAGTAATAGTTGTATCGCATGACCGTCACTTTTTAGATACGGTTTGTACAAATGTTTGCGATATTGATTTTAGTAAAATAAATTTATATACAGGAAATTATAGTTTCTGGTATCAATCTAGCCAATTGGCTTTGAGACAAAGATCTGACAAGAACAAAAAAGCAGAAGAAAAGAAAAAAGAGTTAATGGATTTCATCTCTCGATTTTCTGCCAATGCTTCAAAATCCAAACAAGCTACGAGTAGAAGAAAAATGCTCGATAAACGGGATTTAGACGAAATTCAACCGTCAAGCAGACGCTATCCTGGAATTACTTTCCACCGAGAAAGAGAAGCTGGAAATCAGATTTTGAGTGTTAACAATTTATCTAAATCTATGGATGGCGAAAAATTGTTTAGAGATGTAACTTTTACTCTGAACAAAGGAGATAAAGTGGCTATCGTTTCTAAAAACTCAATGGCAATTACAGCCTTGTTTGAAATTTTAAATGGTTTAGAAAAGCCAGAAACTGGAGATTTCATTTTCGGGACAACTATAACAACTGCATATTTACCAAATGACAATACAGAATATTTCGAAGCGAAAGTTCCATTGATAGATTGGTTGAGACAATACGCACAAACCGATGAAGAAAAAGAAGAAGTAAACTTACGCGGATTCTTGGGCCGAATGCTGTTTACCGGAGAAGAAGCTTTAAAATCTGCCAATGTAATTTCAGGTGGTGAAAAAGTGCGTTGCATGCTCTCAAAAATGATGTTGGCCAAAGCAAATTTATTAATGATGGACGAGCCAACCAATCACTTGGACTTGGAATCGATAACTGCACTCAATAATGCCATGAATGATTTCCCAGGATCTTTAATATTTACTTCTCATGACCACGAATTGGTGCAAACAGTAGCAAATAGAATCATAGAAATAACTCCAACAGGAATAATTGATAAAATGATGCCTTACGATGCTTATTTGAAAGATGATAAAATTGCTCAAATGCAAGAGGAAATGTATGCTTAGTTAAGGGTTAATTTATTAATTGCAAATGGTTAATGGTCAATAATTAATGGTGGTAGCGGCTTTTGATTGTCTTAGGGTTTTAATTTTTTTCCGAGTTGTAGTCTAATTGATTAATGATTATTTGAATTATTGTTAATGTTGGAAGCAAAGAAATTTATAAAAAAATCCGTCTTCATATCCCGAAAGCTTTCAGGGATAGAGACGGATTTTTTTAAACCTATAAATTCCTTCTTACATCAAGTAATTATCCAAAGACAATGTCCAATCGTAATCTAAATATTTAATTTCTTTGTTCATATCAGCTTCTGTGATAATGCCAAAGTTTTTTAAGAATTCTTTGCCGCCACTTTTTCCGCCAAAATCTGCTCTAAACCAACTCATCAATACTGGAGCATAAATAGTGTTTTCTTCTACTTTGTGGTGCTTTTCTAAGTATTTTTTGTTGCTCATGTCCAATTCTTCATTTACTTTTTCACTGTGGTAAGCAAATATTGGCGGACAATCTTTTGCACCGCAATTTAATGCGAAATGGATCCGTGGCTCTGTTCTGTGTACTCTGTTTCTTCTTTCAAAT
The DNA here is from genome assembly GCA_038234235.1 of Flavobacteriales bacterium. Lineage (GTDB taxonomy): Bacteria > Bacteroidota > Bacteroidia > Flavobacteriales_D > Crocinitomicaceae > JBBSUQ01. Next base: position 283 of record JBBSUQ010000202.1, on the reverse strand, counting down.
CTTCCTGGAATAATACTCCGAATGTAGCCCCAACTCCATTTTGTGCGTGAACCTCTAATTATACCATGCTCAATATCATCAAAACTCATAATTTTTCCACCAACGTTTATTTGTTTTTTAGCGAAAAAAGCTCCTTTATCTTCATAATATTCTGGATGTACGGTCAGTATTTTTTGAATATGAGAATTATATATATTCATCCAAAAGGCCAATTTTTCATCGTCGGTGTCTAATTCATCGTGCAAATACTCTAAATCTACCAATTCTAAATCTTTCGAAAACT
>JBBSUQ010000201.1:0-5517 GCA_038234235.1 Flavobacteriales bacterium | reverse complement strand
TGACCTCAACAGTAAGAATTTCGCCAATTTTTGCAGGTTTAGTAAAACTTATTGAAACATCTAATGCAACACTTATTCTACCATGCGAGTTGCAAGCAAATGCAAAAGCAGAATCAGACGCACTGAACAATACTCCACCATTAATATTATTGAATCCATTTACCATTTCTTCTCTGACTGTAAAATGTAGCTTGCAAAATCCTAAGCCTACTTCGTCAACTTTTAAACCTAGCCACTCACTAAATTTATCTGTTGCCAACATGGTCTTTAAAACTTCTTGCGGATTTTTCATAGATTATGCCTTATTTGGTTTCCCAACAAACTTAATTACCAAATATGCAGCGAGCAGGCCTAAAGGCATTGTTATGTATGACGGAACTCCTAAAGCACCAGGAATTATACCAACAACAAGTGCTATACCGCCAACTGTTAATGCATACGGCATTTGAGTTTTGACATGGTTGATATGATTACATGAACTTGCCAATGAACTCAATATTGTAGTATCTGAAATAGGCGAACAATGATCTCCCAATACTGCACCTGCCAAAACTGAAGCAACAGTGTTGTACATAATAGGCAGCGGATCAATATTCGCAGCCTGGCAAACGGCAAAAGCTGTAGGAATCATGATAGGATATAAAATTGCCATTGTGGACCAAGAGGATCCAGTTGAAAATGCAATAATTGCCGCTAAAATAAACGTGATTGCCGGAACTATCCAAACATGTGTAAAATCATCACCGAAGAGGGATTGCATGAAGTTGGCAGTATCTAAATCTTTAGTAATACTGGCTAGAGACCACGCTAAAACCAAGATCATAACGGCAGGAATCATTGTTTTGACACCGGAAATTACAGTTTCCATAGAATCTTGCAATTTCATTATTCTTTGAGAAACGGTTAACAAAAGTGCTGTTCCAAGTCCCGCTAAACTAGCCCAAAGCAATGCCGTATAGGAATTTGCTGCTCCAACGAGCGCACCTAGTTTTTGAAAAAAGGATGTTGGTGCATTTGTTGGATACTCGGCCATGGCAGACCAAACGCCATTTGAAATATCAATATTGGCATCTATTAAATCGTTTCGCCAGTTTTGAAAACCTGTCATTAAAAGTCCGATAATTGTTCCCATCACAACCACTGCAATTGGTAAAATTGCGTTGTATGCTTTGGTGTTAGACAAATTTACAGGTTCAAATTCTTTCGTGTCTAAAGTACTTTCATCTCCATCATTGCCACCATTTACTCCATTTTCTATTGCTTCTTGTTCGAATTTATGCATTGGTCCATAATCACGATTTAGTTTAATTAGAAAATACATGAATCCTAAGGTGAATATTGGATAGAAGGAATATTGTAAAGAATTGACAAAAAAGGAATAAGCTCCTTCATTTATGGCTCCTGGAGTATCGGCATTTATTTTATCAATACCGGTGGAAATGTAACCCAGCTCTGCCCCTATCCAAGTGGTTACGAATGCAATTGCTGCCACTGGAGCTGCTGTAGAATCTACCAAATAAGCCAATTTTTCTCTGGAAATTCTCAATCTGTCTGTTACAGAACGCATGGTATTGCCCACAACAAGTGTATTTGCATAATCATCGAAAAATATGGCAATGCCTAGCAAATAGGTTGTCATCATTCCGGTTTTACGATTGTATGCGAATTTTATAATTCTATTGACGACGCCTTGCATGCCACCATTTTTGGAAATTAGGGCAACAATGGAACCGATAATGACTGAGAAGACTATGACAGCTATATGATCTGCATCTACCAAAGCATCGATAATATAGGTATCAATTACGGAGAAAAATCCTGTAAAAATTCCTATAAATCCTTTTGTGAACACACCAATTATTGCCGAACCTATGTAAATACCAAGAAATAATGAAACTAAAACTTCTTTGAGAATTAAAGCCAAGAGTATGGCAATTAATGGAGGCAAAATGGACATCCAGGCAGGAATGACAGCTGGTTTTTCTTTAATTTTAATTTCTTTGCCGAAGTTTATTTTGCCATCTGAAGGAACTTTAAATTCTATAAATTTTCCGGTTTCGTTGGTTTGGACTTGAAGTTTTTGCCCATTAAATGTTACGCTTGAAAGACTATCTGCATTTTCTAAATAAACTTTTGTTTCTGTGCCACTCACCAGAAAATCAGGAAATTGTGCTCTTGCCTGCGCATGAAATTGTGTGTAGAAAAAGCAAGAAAATAGTAGAAGAAAAAGAAATCTTGTCATGAGTTTTAGCACTGTGTTTTATTATGTTTCGAAAGTAGTGATTTTTATTTATAGATTAATGATTGAAGATTGGAAAATTGCAGGTTGCAGATTGGAAAATTACAGATTGCAGATTGGAAAATTGCAGATTGCAGATTGGAAAATTGCAGATTGCAGATTGCAGTACCTGGTTGTATTGGTACTTGCCTTTTTTTTTCTGCTAGGGCTTTAGGGCGGCATCCTCTGTTTATTTCCTTTTTGGGGAAACAAACAGAGATATAGCCCGGAGACCGTTAAAGCAGCCAAATAAATATTAAAGTTTTAATAGTTTTCTGTTTGCTATGCGACCGTCTTTGGATTTTAACTCCAAAATATAACTGCCTTGTGCATAATCAAAGTTTAACTGAACTTGATTTTTGAATGTTTGATTGAGCAGTTGCTTGCCGTTTGTAGCATAAATAATTACCGTGTATTCTTGATCATCGTTAACTGTAATTTGCAAGTTTTCTCCATTGAGCGGATTTGGATAAATATTGAAATCGTTTGCCAACAGGTTTTCATCTAAACTTACCAATGCTCCATCATACTGTATTGTGCCAACTTTATTAATTATCCAATTATTTGGATCTATTTTGTTGATACTTGTGACGTTGCCCATGCCCGGAATTACGTATTGATTTTGCATGGCATTTACAGCTACTCTAATAATAGTATCGGGGGCTCCATTTCTTGTAAATTTAACTTCTAGATCGTTCGTAAACATTGGTGTAACGCTTGGTTTGGAAACTGTTTGAGAAATTTGAAATATTAAATTGCCACCTATGGTGTTCCACTTTGCTGAATAGGTTGGATAACCTTCACCATAATACCACTCTGAAAAATAGTTGTTTAAACTAACGCCACTTGCGTTTTCCCAAGCATTTTGAATATCGGTTGCATAGGCTGTGCTGTCTGCAAAATCGTTTTGATAATCTTGTAAACCTTGGTAGAATGCATTGTCATCATTTAAAGCGAAACGCATGCTGTGAACTATTGCCGCACCTTTATCGTAAACCAATCTGCTACTGAATATTGCACCTTCATTTAAACTGTCAAGCACCCAAACGCTTCCGCCAGGTTGTGACATAATATTATCATGTCGGTCTTGCATGTCTTGAACTTCATTTCCAGCATATAAATTTTCTAGCATGATGTATTCTGCATACGAAGCGAAACCTTCATTTACCCAAATATCTGTCCAAGAGGCACAAGTTACGTTGTCTCCAAACCATTGGTGGGCTAACTCATGTGCGGTGAGTGATTTTTCGAAATAACCTTGCGTTGTCATGGTTTGGTGCTCCATACCTCCAGAAAGCGGCGCCATACAATGTCCGTATTTTTCATCGGCAAAGGGGTACATTCCAAAAAGATCTGAGTAAAGTTCAAGAAAATCGACTGTTTCATCAATATCGCTTTGAAAATAAGGCAATGTTTGAGGATTGTTATAAATGTAATTTTGAATTAGAATTGGATTTGGAGCTCCTGTTGGATTGGCATAAACATTATACTCAACATATTGAGCCACAGCAACAGATATTAAATAATAATCGATTGCGTGGCGGTTCATCCATTCATATCTGGTTGTTCCGTTTCCGAGATCCACAACATTTTCTAACAATCCATTACTGCCCGCTTTGCAAGCATTTGGAACTGTAACTTTTACTGAAGATGAATCGGCTTTATCTTTCAACGATTGTTTGCATGGAAACCATTCATATGCCGAGTAAGATTCAGACAGTGACCAGGTAACTTGGTTGCCCCACGATGGCGAAGATGCGTTTGTAAGACCCGAACCACCAAAAGGATTGGTGCCAGCAGTTGGCGGTGTTCCAGAATAATCGACTTCAATTTTAAAATTTTGACCTTGTAGCACATTTACAGGAACTTTTACTACGTTACTAACACGCGAAAATGGCGTTGGAATATTGTTTACTCTAATTTGGGTAATTAAAAGAAATGGATGCAATTCTAAAAGTGCTGAATCTAAATTTTCTCTTGCTGTAGCTTCTAAACCTGCCATTCCTGAAACGGTTGTCGAGGTATTGTTCATTGCAATATCAAGAAATATAAAATGCTGATCATAGCGTTCTGTTTCTGCAATTTGTGCAACGGTTAGTCCTGCGCTTTTTTCAAGATGGTTGTTGTATCGTTTTGCTGCTCCGCATGTATGGTCCTTTTGAGCTTGGGTATTAATTGCTAATAATATTGATGCTGCGAGTATTATTTTTTTCATTTTATAAGTTATTAGTATTGGAGTGTTAAAGTTAATGATTTTTTCGGGATTTCAGATTTCAGATTTCAGATTTCAAATTGCAGATTTCAAATTGCAGATTTCAAATTTCAGATTGGCAAATTGACGTACTTGTTGATAGTAAATACTGAGCGAAGCCAATGTGAGCAATTGTCTAAACGATTCGAAATGCGGTCATTGAGCGGAGTCGAAATGTTAGCCTTTCGGCTGGGAGTGTTCAATTATCCGCTTTAATTCATGAGAATACTTGTAAATATTTGCCAATCTGTCCCAGTGTTTATGCCAACTTTTAAATATTGCGGGATATTCCTTTCCAGCCTCGAAAAAATAAACTTCAACTTAATTATCAGACATAAAATCCAGAAAGTTTATATAATATTCTTGAAAATTCTTATCGAAATAGCCTTCAATTTTCATGGCATTTTCAGCACTCGGAAATACTTTTTTATTTGCCAGACTCCAATATTTTTCGACCCATTTTGTTGCTAAATCTACTGAATTGGAATTGGCATGCATCATTTCGCATTTCTTTTTATCTAATTTCATGGCGTCATAAACTGCAGGAAGTGTGCTGGCGAAAACTGCATAATCTGTTGTAGAATCTTTATAATAACAGAAAAGTTTTAGTATTTCAGAAAACGATGTATAGTATTCCGTCGTGAAATTATTTGGCACAAATGCAAAGTACAATTTGTTATTTTCACTGTCAAAATTAAAAAGAAATATATCTTCTGGATTCTTTTTGCGATTGTATAAAAGTTCAGCAAAATAATAACCCAATTTCTGTTCGCAAATTGCTTGTTTAAAAGGGTGCATTAAAAGATTTTCGATGCTTTTTGAATCAATAGATAATTCTAAAAAAAGTCCGGTCGAGAAGGCCGGTAATGCGTTTTTCATGGTAAGTATTTTTGGTAAAGATATAATATTAATCAGAAATAACAAATTTTTTCTTAAAAATAAATCAATATATTTAATTTTTCAACGACCAAAATAAAATTTGTCTTTT
>JBBSUQ010000200.1:0-5519 GCA_038234235.1 Flavobacteriales bacterium | reverse complement strand
TGATATAACGGAGGAAATATATTTTGAAGTTATTCGACAAAAAACGGGAAGTTTAATTGCTACTTGTTGCGAAGCCGCTGCAGTTTCTGTCAATACATCGGAAGATACCAAGAAAATTAGAAAATTTGGAGAATTGGTAGGGCTGGCATTTCAAATAAAAGACGATATTTTTGATTATGGGCCGCAAGATAATATTGGAAAGCCCACAGGATTGGATATTAGAGAAAGAAAGTTAACGCTTCCACTAATTCACACACTCAACACTTGCGACAAAGCTACCCGAAAAGAACTTATTTATATAATCAAAAACAAAAACGAGAATGCCAAAATGGTTAAAAAAGCCGTTAAAATTGTGCAAGATCATGGCGGAATAAATTATGCTACAGCAAAAATGACATCGTTGATTGAAGAAGCTTTGGTATTGATTGAAAACGTACCCGAATCAAAAGCAAAAACGGCATTAATTGGATTGGTGCAATACACAATAAACAGAACGAAATGAGAATAATTGGATTACTTGGAATATTTGCTTGCACATTGCTAATTGTGGCATGTAAGCAAGAAGTTGAACCTAAAAAGGTAGAGCTGAAAACAGAACAGCTGATCTACAACGAAGCGGGAATGCACACAGAATATTATCCTGGAAAAAAACAGATTAAAATTCAAGGCGAATTAGATTCTTTGGAACGCAAACAGGGAAGATGGGTGTTTTATTCAGAAAAAGGTTTAGAACTTACCACAACAACTTTTAAAGATGGCGTAAGAGAAGGATTTTCTTTAGTGAAATTTCCAAATGGACAAGTTAGATATTACGGAGATTATTTAAATGATAAAAAATCGGGAGTTTGGAAAACATACGACTCTAAAGGAGTTTTGGTAGATTCTACAAAATACGAAAACCCAACACAGAAATAAATTTTGGCCAACATTCCTGCACATATCGTTGATGACATCATGCAAGCTTCTCGCATTGAAGAAGTTATTGGCGAATTCGTAAGTCTCAAAAGAGCTGGGAGTAATCTTAAAGGTTTAAGTCCTTTTACCGACGAAAAAACTGCTTCTTTTGTGGTGTCGCCTGCCAAGCAAATATTCAAGTGTTTTTCTACGGGAAAAGGGGGAACGGTTGTTACTTTTTTAATGGAAAAGGAACATTTCTCTTATCCTGAAGCATTGAAATGGTTGGCGAACAAATACCAAATTGAACTTCCTGAAGAAAGAGCACCAACACAAGAAGAATTAGACAAGGCAAGTGAAATTGAAAGTCTTTACATAATTAATGAATTTGCTAAAAATCATTTTTCTCATAATTTATGGGAAGAAACCGAAGGCAAGAGTATTGGCTTGAGTTATTTTTTAGAAAGAGGATTTTCCAAAGATACAATTGAAAAATTTCAACTTGGATATTGTATGCAATCGGGCCAAGATTTTACGCAGACAGCATTGACAAAAGGATATAGAAAGGAATATTTAGAAAAATTAGGCTTGGTAAAAAGCAAAGATGATCGCCAATTTGATTTTTTTTCTGGAAGGGTTTTATTTCCAATTCACAGTGTTTCAGGAAGAGTTTTGGGCTTTGGCGGTCGAACCCTTAGTTCTGATAAAAAAGTTGCCAAATACTTCAATTCGCCAGAAAGTATAATTTACAACAAGAGTGAAATCTTGTATGGTTTACATTATAGCAAAGGCGATATTATTAAGTACAATAATTGTTTTTTGTGTGAAGGATACACCGATGTCATTAGCATGTTTCAAGCGGGTGTTAAAAATGTGGTTTCGTCTTCAGGAACCTCGCTCACCAAACAGCAAATAAAATTAATTCAGCGTTACACTCAAAACATCACAATTTTATACGATGGTGATGCACCTGGAATTAAAGCTTCTTTTAGAGGAATTGATTTAATTTTAGAAGAAGGCATGAATGTTAAAGTGGTTCTTTTTCCTGATGGAGAAGATCCAGATTCATTTGCAAAAGCCAACACACAAGCCGATTTAGAAAGTTATATTGAAGAGCATACGCAAGATTTCGTATCCTTTAAATCCGATATGCTTCTTTCGGATACCAAAAATGATCCAGTTAAAAGATCTACAGTTATAAAAGATATTTTGCATTCTGTAAGTTTAATACCAGATCAAATTACGCGTACGGTTTACGCAAAAGACTTACAGGAACGTTTCCAAATAGAAGAAACTGTAATCCAGCTAGAGTTGGCTCGTTTGCGAAATGAAACGGTTGCTTCGCAAAATATACTAGACAGTAGGCTCAAAGAAAGTTTTATTAAAACTCCTGAAACTAAAACCATAGTATTAAAAGATGAATTCAAAATAAAATACGATTTTGCAGAATTTGATTTAATGCGCATTCTTATTAAATATTCAACAGTAGTAGTAAATGTTGATCATTTGAATGATAAAAATGAAATTGAAAAAATAGAAACATCAGTCTGCGAATTAATATGTCATGAATTGCACAAAGATGAATTTACCTTTGCAAATCCGATACTATCGAGAATTCATAGAATAATTTCAGAAGGATTGGCTAAAAACGAATTTTACAAAACAAGCTATTTCTTGCGAATGGAAGACCAAGAAATAGTGAAAATTATTTCTGAAATTGAAAGCGATGATGTTGAAATCAGTCACAATTGGTTCAGTAAATATAACATTGATACAAATCTTGAAATAGATAAAATAGATTACGCGGTACTTTCGGCAGTTTATTCTTTTAAAATTTGTAAAATAGAAGAAAAATTAAGAGCAATTCGCAGTGAAATTGTGCGTGCTGAAAAAGAAGAAGAAATGGACAATTTAGTTATTGCACTTTCAGAACAAATAAAATTTGAAAAAATAAAAAGATTGTTTTCAGAAAAACTAGACAGAATACTTTATTAATGAAAATATGTGGACTGCAACTCTATTTCGTTTAGGACCGTTTAATGTTTGCCTTTTAAATCTTGTTTTAATTTCAATGATTTTTATAGCTGCTTGGATTGGTAAAAAGCTCATTCACAAATCTATAAAACGCTATTTAAAATCTTCTAATATTTCTATAGAGGGCAGAAGAACCACCATTATAAAATTAGTTGCACAAAGTGTTTATCTTTTCGGTATTTACATTGCTGTTCAAAGTTTTAAAATTAACAATGACAATATTTCATTTCAAACCCTTTTAGAACATCAACTTTTTCAATATAAGAAAATTGAAATTACCATAATGGACATTGCTCTAATTGTTTTCTTCTTTTTTGCGGCGAGAATATTAGTCAATCTTTTTAAACTTTATTTCCAACGAAAATTTAGCAAACTCCAAAATGCAAATGCCAGTTCGGAGTATGTTTATATTCAAATAACAAAATACATAGTTTACATCTTTACAATTATTCTTTCGCTCAATGCCTTGAATGTTGATTTAACATTGGTGCTAACTGGCTCTGCAGCACTTTTAGTTGGTTTAGGATTAGGTTTGCAAGATGTTTTTAAAGACATGATTTCAGGAATAATATTATTATTTGAACGGAATCTTAAAATTGGCGATATTATTGAATTAATGTCGGACGATAAAGAGCCAATAGTTGCAAAAATTTTAAAAATTAGTGTTAGAACTATACAAATTGAAACCAGAGACGGAAATGTTTTAATTGTTCCCAACGCAAAACTCACCCAAGATTTTATTGAAAATTGGAGTCACGGTTCACATGTCTCACGTTTTAGAATATTAATTTCCGTGGCGTATGATTCAGATACCGAATTGGTTAAAAAAATTCTGTACAATGCTGCAGCAGGTCATCCAAAAGTAAAAGACAAACAAAATATTTTAGTTAGATTGGCGAATTTCGGCAACGATGGTCTAGAAATGGAATTAATCTTCCACGCAGATCAAAGTTGGGAAATAAACAATTTTCGTTCAGAAATTCGCTTCGAAATTTTGAGACTATTCCGCGAACACAAAGTAACAATTCCATTCCCACAAAGAGTTTTGACAATGAAAAGGGAAGATGTTGGCACTTTCACGGATTTGGGATGAGGGGTTTGAATAAAATCTGAAAATAGGAACCTTAAAATAATATTTTGAGAGACAAAGGATAAAAAAATAGTAACAAAAATTTTGTTAATTAGAAATATTTTATATTTTAGCCTCAACAAATAACACAAAATTAAGTTAATTTTCTTAAAAATAGTAATGTTAATTAACTGTTGAAGATGTTTTCTTAATCAGTTAAAAGCTAAAACTTAAATAAAATGAAAAAAATTTCAACAAAATTGCTTGTTTTATCCACCTCAATTTTTATGGGCGGGTATTTTAAGCGCTCAAAATCAACAAAATAATTTGCCAGCTTCTGGTAATGTGGGTGTTGATGTAATGAATCTAACATCAAAGCTTCAAGTAAACGGAACCGTGCGCATAGATTCTAGCATGGTAGTGAAAGACTCTGCTGTCTTTGAGAAAGATGTAAGAGTTAAAAACAAACTTGTTGTAGATAAAAATGTCGTAATGAATCAAGGTAAATACATCGATTACCAAAATTCAAGTCAGTTATCATTACTAAATAATCTAAAAGTAAAGCCAAAATGGTACGACTACTGGTTGCCAAATATCACTGGATTTTATAACTCTTATAAATACAATCATTGACTATGAAAATATATTTTTTAGCCATTGCAGGCTTGTTTTTCTTTTCATCTTCTAAATGTAAGAAAGAAGGGGAAAATTGTCATCGTAAAATAACTATAATAAATAATTCTACGAATAGTATTATTCGAGCATTCAAATATTATAGCGACAATAAGTGTCAACTTAACGGATCAGTTATCGCGTCAGGAGATTTATATGAAGACAAGAGAAATGGTTGCTTTGAGGGTATAGTGACAGATACTCAGCTTTACGACCTTTATATTGTTGATCCTAACAACTACAATGCCCCTCTAGAATTTTACGACTGTGATTCTATTGAAATAAAGAACACCGTATTAAAGCATTATGTGTTAACGTTGGATGAATTAAAAGCAATGAATTTTACAATTTCTTATCCGTAACTATGAAAATATTCTTTTTTGCTTTAGCAGGCTTGTTTTTATTTTCTTCTTCTAAATGTAAGAAAGAAGGGGAGAATTGTCATCGCTCTCTCACTATCATTAATAATTCCATTGCAGATATTATTCCCGCATTTAGATATTACGGTTATGGTGGTAAATGTATTCTGAGTGGCTCATTATTACAATCTGGAAATGTTTATCAGGATAAAAGAAATAATTGTTTTGAGAGTTTAATCGACGATGATAATTTATACGAACTTTATATCGTAAATCCCAATAATTACAATACACCTAACGAGTTCTATTCCTGTGATTCCATTGAAATAAAGAATACAGTATTAAAGCATTATGTTTTAACATTGGATGAACTAAGGGCACTGAATTTTACAATTTCTTATCCGTAATTATGAAAATATTCTTTTTTGCTTTAACAGGCTTGTTTTTCTTTTCATCTTCTAAATGTAAGAAAGAAGGGGAAAATTGTCATC
>JBBSUQ010000199.1:0-5583 GCA_038234235.1 Flavobacteriales bacterium | reverse complement strand
GAATCAATTGAGTTTACTTTTACAAATAGAGAAGATTTCTTTTATGAAACCAATTTTGAACATAATCCAATTTTTTGGGTACAAAAGGCGAAAAGTTTGGGATACATACTTGAATTGCATTTTTATTGTCTAGAAGGTGTAGAAATGGCAATTCAAAGGGTTAAATATAGAACTTTGGCGCATGGTCATTTCGTGGCCACTGAAATAATTAAATTTAAATGGAAGGAAGGATTTAAAAATGTTAATCAATTTTGGAGTTATTTTGATTACACATTAATTATAGAAAACTCCAATGAAAATAGACCGCCAATTAATCTATTTGAAATTTTTAAGGAAGAAAACGATATTCATAAATTTCAGTTTTTGTTAAAAGTCTACCTTTCTATACTAAAAAAAGATTTCCCACAATATTTAATTTATTAACTGAAAAATTCCAAGATTAAAATACCAAAACCTTCACACAACAAAAAAGAGGCGACTATAAAAATCACCTCTTTAAAATATTATAAATATAATTAAGGGAATTAAACCTTTCTTCAGAAAAATTTAAACCAAAATTTGTAGTAGAGTTATCGTCGGTATGACGTAAAACTACATCCTAAAATTTATCTTTTGTGGAATACCTCGTCAGAAACTGTAAGTTTCTTTCTTCCTTTCTTACGACGAGATGCAAGTACTCTACGTCCATTCTTTGTTGCCATACGGCTTCTGAAACCATGTTTGTTTCTTCTTTTTCTTACCGACGGCTGAAACGTTCTTTTCATGATATATATTCTTTAATCTTATTATTCTTATTTTGTACTAAAATTCGGACTGCAAAGATAGTCGTTTTTTCTTTTAAACAAAACATTGCAATAAAAATTTGAAAAAAACTTATATTTCTTAATGTAAATTCTTAAGTAAGCTTATTTTTGCATGCAAATATAATAAGCAAAGATTTAAAAAGGAATGCTCCGACCAAAAAAAAAGAAAGAACCCAAAGTAAAACTTACTAAAGAAAGTTATAAGAAAGCCAAAGGTTTTCTTACTTACTTAAAACCATATAGAACCACTTTTGCCCTGGGTTGGATTTTTCTTGTACTATCTACTATTACAGGTTTAATTTTCCCATTGTTTATGGGCAAATTACTCGGTTCTGGTGTTGATCCAAATGCAGCAGCTCCCACAAACGCTTCTTGGTTAAATAACTTAAATTTAGACAATGTAAATAATGTGGCACTGGCTTTATTTATTCTTTTCTTTTTTCAATCGCTCTTTTCATATTTCAGAGTAGTGCTGTTTACAAATGTTACTGAAAACTCGTTGCGAGATTTACGAAACGACGCTTTTTCAAGGTTAATTTACATGCCGCTAGATTTTTACAATAAAAATAAAGTTGGAGAGCTAACAAGTCGTGTGTCATCTGACATAACTCAAATTCAAGAAACTTTAAGAACTACAATTGCCGAGTTTTTCAGACAAATCGTTATCGTTTTTGGAGGAATAATATTTCTCTTTCTACTTTCATGGAAATTAGCACTGATAATGTTGGCTACCGTTCCAGTAATGGCTGTTTTTGCTGTTATTTTTGGCAGATTTATACGAAAGCTTTCCAAAAAAGCACAAGATTTTGCGGCAGAATCAAATTCAATTATGGAAGAAGCATTGATGGGAATTAACAATGTGAAATCTTTCACCAATGAATTTTTCATCCTTACCAAATATAAAAAAGCAACCAGCTCAATAAGAGATTTAAATGTAAAAGCTGGACTTTGGAGAGGATTATTTGTTTCATTTATTATATTTTGTCTTTTCGGAGCAATTGTTTTTATAATTTGGCAAGGCTTGTTGCTCACTCAAGGTCCAAATCCAGAATTGAGTACACAAGATTTCTTTTCTTTCGTGTTTTTCACAATTTTCATGGGTGCTGGTATCGGCTCATTACCCGATTTATATGCCGCAATTCAAAAATCAATAGGATCTACTGAACATCTTATGGATTTGATAAACGAGCCTGTTGAAAAAGATATTTTACAAGGAAATCAAAAACCTGAAATTAAAGGAAAGGTTGTATTTGAAAATGTGCATTTCAATTATCCGCAAAGAGAAGACTTTAAGGTTTTAGAAGGTATAAACTTTACTTGTGAGCCCAACGAGACTATTGCCATTGTCGGAAGTTCAGGTGCAGGAAAATCTACCATATCCTCTCTCCTACTTAATTATTATTCAATTAATTCTGGTCAAATATTATTCGATGATGTAGCCATTTCAAATATCGATTATACTTGGCTTAGGGAAAATATTGCTTACGTACCACAAGAAGTTTTACTTTTCGGTGGCACAATTAAAGAAAATATTGCTTTTGGTAAACTAGACGCAACCGACCAAGAAATATTGGATGCAGCGCAAAAAGCCAATGCATTAGATTTTATAAATAGTTTTCCTGATAAATTAGAAACGCAAGTAGGTGATCGTGGAATTCAACTTTCGGGCGGACAAAAACAAAGAATTGCAATTGCAAGAGCTATCTTGAAAAATCCAAGAATATTAATTTTGGATGAAGCTACTTCAGCGTTGGATTCTGAATCAGAGAAATATGTGCAAGATGCTTTAAATGAATTAATGATAGGAAGAACTAGTTTTGTAATTGCCCACAGACTCTCTACCATTAGAAATGCAGATAAGATTTTAGTTTTGGAAAATGGAAAAATTGTAGAAAGCGGTAAACACGACGAACTAATTGCAAAAGATGGCATATTTGCAAAGTTGACGGCTATTCAACAGAAATAAATTCGTCCAGAAAAATACGTCACTAGAAAATATTATCTTTACTAAGATAATTTAAAATTCACCAAATCAAATAACCCAAAATATGTACTACGTATTTTTAATTCTTGTTGTTTATATTTTAAGTGGATTGAGTGCTTCAATTACCTACCATAGAATTTTCACCCACGCTCACGGCTCCTACAAAACTATTTTTAAAATCATATTCGGATTCATAGCTTTACCCGCCGGAACTCCAGTTCAATGGGTTGGCACTCATCGTCAACATCACAAATTCACCGATGTTTTGGGAGACCCACATTCGCCAGTGCTTAATGGATTTTGGTATGCGCACACTGGTTGGTACTTGGAAAGTAAATCTAACTTTTGGGGGAAGTTTTTAGCAATTTTATATGCATTTACAGGTCCCTTAAGAATGATTATTGATATTTATGTTAGAAATAGATTCAACCAACAATTCAATCATTTAGCCAAAGATATTCAGCAAGACAAAATTTTAAAATTTTACAGTAACAAGTTAGTTTTTTCCATTTGTTTAATAATCATGTTTTCACTTTTACTTTATCTTTTCACCCTTCACAATTTCAATTTAGGATTAATCTTATTTTACTTTACATTCTTAATAATTTATAACATTGGGGATGGACTAAATTCAATAGTGCATTTGAAAGGAGAAAAAATTGAGAATGCCGGTGAAGCCCGAAATAACAAACTTTTTAATTTAATAGCATTCGGTGAAGGCAATCATGCAAATCACCATGCAAACGGAATGAAAGATTTCGATGTCAATGCTGTTAATAAAGAATTTTCAGGTAAATTAATTTCAGTTTTAAAAAAAATAGGAATTGTAAACAAATAATTTACAGAACCTTTCTTTACATCATTCAACTGAATTAAAATGTCTAATTTAACTCTCCCAAATACATTAAATGGAAAATTACGAAACGATAGATAATCATGACGACAGGGATCCAAATCCATGGCTCGCTATGTTTCTTGATAACAGTATTCCTATCAATGAAAAAACCAAACTCGCCCTTATGCGAGATAACAATAGCAAATCAGCTAGATTTTTATTACCTGTAATCTGGTTTTTTTCAAAAATTGTAATGTTTGTCATTCATATTTTTAAATACTTTTTTCCGAAGGTTATAAATGCACCAAAAATGTTGCATAAAATGTTGGCTTGGGGATTAAGAAAATTCGTTAGTCCAGACGCCAACTTATTAATTTTTAGACATTTTCACGTCGGTAGTGAAATTTTAGAATTTATAGCAGCCAATACAAAAGGTACAAACGTTCCGCTTTCGCCTTTAAAACCAAGAGATTTTGAAGACATAAAGGATAATTTTTTCTTGAAACACGATCTCAATTTATACAATTTCGTTATTCGTTTAAATCATCAGTTAAAAGAAAGAAATCTGAGTGTTGAAGGAAAAGACAAGTTAGATTTATCCATGATAACGGTAGATCAGTTTGACCATATTCAATTTCCTAAAAAGTGGACAAATATTTTAGATTTACGTTCGGCAATAGAACTTTTTACCCCAGCATATCAATTTTTCCTTACAGGTAATGATTTCGTTCGTGCATCAAACTCATTGCAACTTGATGAAACTATTGGAATTTATACAGCACAAATTTTAAATACTCCAGCACATATTAGTTTGGTAAACAACAAACATCCAATGGTTCCTGCTACAACTTTCAGTGCCGCTTATAGATTGGTATTGCACGGTTTAGCGGCAGAAACTTTGCATCAAATTTTGGTCAATGTAAAATTAAATGGATTTTCAGATGGCGTAATTATCCCAAAAACTAATAAATTTTAAAAGTACATCGAACCAAAAACTTAAAAATTTGTTCTTATTCGAAAATTATAGATATGAACAAGTTATTTAAAGGTTTAATTGCAGGTTACGGTGCAAAAAAATTAGGTGGTGGATGTTTGGGAACTATTGTAGTATTCTTAATAATATGGTTTTTACTAGGTCAGTGCGAATAGAAATTTGCACAATCTCTTAGCGAGACTCTATTATTCATCAACTTTCATCTGTCGAAAAGTAAGATTTAATCTCAAATTTTGGTATTTCTTACTTTTTGGCAGTGCATGTTTCCAATATTTTTGGATAGCGCCTGACATAAGTAGGCAGGAACCGTTTTCTAATTCTAGATTAATTATTTCCTTGCTTACTTTATGTTGAAATTGAAATTTACGCTTTTCACCCAGACTAAGTGAAGCGATTGCGCCATTTTTCACCAATTCTCTTTCATCATCACTGTGCCAACCCATACCTTCATTTCCATCATGGTATAAATTCAAAAGGCAAGCGTTAAATTTTAAATTAAGTTTTTGATTAAGAATTTCCACCAAAAGTTTCAATGTCGGAGTAAACAACTTAGCAATTTTAGTCGTACCAGAATACGAATAACTTAAATTATCTACAGCATACCAAGCAGTTTTGCGCGACATAATTCTTTCTTTACCAAAAATAATAAGTCGATCATTTTCCCATATAATTTCAATTAATAAATTTTTTAAAATTTCAGATGCTTCCTTATCGATCAGAAATTCTGGATAATAAATTGCATTTCCATCTTTGGATAATACGCTAATATTTTCATTTGGGAAAAGCATATAATCGTAAAAAAAATTAACATTAAAGGGTATAAATTTAAATAAAAATTAAACACGACTGCCAAAAATAGAATTCTTTTCATAATCGTTTGATGCTTATTCGCAGAAAATTGGTAGTTAGTCAATTATTTCCGCCGAAAAAGGTCTAAATCGGCGAAAGATAAAGGGTCTTCGAGCGG
>JBBSUQ010000198.1:0-5627 GCA_038234235.1 Flavobacteriales bacterium | reverse complement strand
TGTTTAAAGGCCAATTCCAGGTTTTCATTTACTTGCATTTTAAATTCAGCAAGCAAATCAGTTGGAATTATTTTTAGTTTATCCTTCATACGCTCAGTACCATTGTTTTCAAATGTCCGAAAAAAGCATTTAGAAAAACAAATTAAATTTTAGAAAAATCCAAACAGCGTGTTGAAGGCGCATCTATTCCGCAGCCATTAAGTGTTGTCAACTTTTCTTCTGAGCTTGTTGGTATGCTAATAGTTTTATTGTGACGAGTGAGTTTCGTTTGGTGAGGCACGGAAAGAGGCGGAGAGATATATTCCAGAAGA
Organism: Flavobacteriales bacterium; assembly: GCA_038234235.1. Taxonomy (GTDB): domain Bacteria; phylum Bacteroidota; class Bacteroidia; order Flavobacteriales_D; family Crocinitomicaceae; genus JBBSUQ01. Next base: position 5,316 of record JBBSUQ010000198.1, on the reverse strand, counting down.
TTTATAAATTTAAAATAACTGCAAACAAATTAATTCTTTGAGTAATTATTTATATATTGATACATTTCATAAACTGATAATTCTATTGACGAAGCTTGCCTTCGTATGTAAAATTTCTTTTCACTCTGTTGATTTAGGAAAATTGGCTGAAGACTCTTATTGATATTTATTACCATGATTTCTTTGCCATCGATATTTAAAAAATCAATAGATTTTATCAACACAGTATTAAAACTATTACCAAAGTATTTGTCAATCAGTTGATCGATTCTTAGTCTGAGGTCGTCCTGGTTTTTAAACTTTGTGTAATCTGGTGTTAATCCTGTGATAATAGGCAGACCATCTGGATCTTCGTCAACCCCAATTAATAAATATCCACCGCTCGTATTTGCAAAAGCAGCAATGGTTTTAATAACATTAAAATTTACTTTCTCAAGTATTAATTTATCAGTTATATTTATTTTCTCCAATCGAATTATTTCTTCTTTCAACTCTAAATTTTGAGTTGAGTCACTAACTTTTGCTAACAAATCCTTCTTTTCTCTTATTAATTTTTTTGTCTCCTTATTTAAAACAGGAACTTGTAACGAAGCTTTAAATTCCACATTTGGTTTTTCACCTTTTTCAATAAGTTTTTTGATAAACACCTTTTGTTCTATAGATGTATTGTCAAATTCATACTTGTCAAAATTATTCAAACTGTTTTCTAATATAAAGAGTATTGAACTCTTCAAACTTTCCAAAATTAAAGGATTAGATTTCTCGAGTTGTAGGTTGTAGCTCAGAATATTTGAAGCCAATTCTTTAATATAATCGTGACCCAAAGTATCGTCTAATGAGGTTTTTAATAAAAAACTTAAAGCTTCTTCGTTGTTTGAGCCAAATTGCATCAATATTTTTAATAAGGTGATTATTGTTTCAATTAATGGAAAATTTTCAATAAAATTACTTACTAGTTCTACATTTGAAATAACACTTCGAATATTCACTAGATAAGTCTCTATATTTTGGAAATTCCCATCAATTATAATTGAGTTTAAAATTTTAATATAACTAATGTAAATACTGAAGTAATATGACTTTGCGGATTTAGAGGCACCATAGTAAGATTTTGCCCATTCAAGATTTTCAATTTTCTTATTTAGATTTTCTTCTAAAAACCCAATAGCTTCATAGTTATTAGCAATTTCAAAACAAATATTTTTTCCCAAAAATCTTAATTCAGATTCTAAAATTCCTTTTCTTATAGTAGAAAATATGGGGTTAACTGTCAATTGGCCCTTCGATATTATAACTTTTTTAATGACCAAGTCAATCTCATCACTTTTACCTATTCTTCTCAATAACTTGTTATATTCTTTTTGGTTTATGTCTCTAATTGGCCACCTTGCTTGGACGTGAATACTGGGAATAAAAAACTCAATTTCCTCTTGATGATGAAACTTACAATTTGTACAGCTCCAATATTTGTTAGTATTTAATTTTTGTAAAGTGCGGACACTAGTAAGGTTAACTACCGAACTATCCCTATAGGGGCTTTTACCATAACAAAATGGACAATAGCAAACTTTCATAATATCATCCGCAACTATTTTAAAATTGAATTCAAAAATTTCCAACCATTTATCCATTGTGAGTAATCCAGTTATCCTTGCACGAAATGGTTTAGAAATATCGAATTTATAAACAAACGGATCGTTGGTTATTCTTTTTAAAGAAAAATAGTTATTTACTCCAACTGAGTGTAAAAAGAAGAATGAAATCTTATCTCCTACATTATAAGTAGTCGAAATGTCTGTATATCCATTCCAGCTAATTTCATCTCTACGAACTAGACCATTAGTGCCATTATCTAATTCTAAAAAAATACCAAAAGTCTCAGAAATTGAGGTTATATATCCCGAATAAACTTGTCTATTTAATCTAATGGTTTTATTGACCGATTCGATTACTCTTCTTCTACTCAATCCTATTTTAAGAATATCTCCTTCACTTTCCAAGCTTATAATTTCTGCCTGGACCGAATCCCCTATATTCAAAACGTCTTCTATATTGTGTACAAAATTTACAGAAACTTCTCGTTTAGGTATTAATCCTTCATGTTTACCTAGAAAAACAAAAGCACCAAAGCTTTCTATACTTTTAATTATACCCTTAATATTATTGCCTAAAACAAATTGTTGATTATCTGGAATTTTAGTTTTATCAATTACTGTTCTGGCTAAAACTTGGTTAAATGAATGATTGATGTTAGATATGAAACAATTTACAATTTCACCTTTTTTAAATTTTCTGTATGAACTATGAAATGGTAGAAAAACAGTATCTTCTTTATAAGAAAGTTCATACCCAATATCTGAATTGCCTATTACCCTAGTTGATACCGCAGTCTTTGTATCCATAGAAGACTGCAAAGAACTAATATTTCTAAGCGGTTTTGAAGGCGGCACATTAATTTCCCAATTCAAAATATCTTCGTCACTGTAAGACCAGTCCGGCAAACATGGAATAAACTTTAAAAAATCTTCTTCGTTGACTGTTAAAGAGTTTAATGCCTTTGAGAAAATTTTCTTTTGCTCATTTTTATCAGCAATAAAAAGACCTTTCAACCTCAAAAATCTTAAGAGTAATGGTTTGAAGTTCTTACTTACCTTAAAAGCTAATTGTATTAATAATGCATAAAAAGTAAACTTGATATATAGGAATAGTTTAGAGTTTTGAGTATAATATAAATTCTTTTTTTCGCTATTTATGAAAACGTGATGGAATAATTTTTTCTCAAATAAGACTCTAATTTTATCAATCTCATAATTAACCAATTCAAATAAGGAAATTTGTTGTTCAAAAATTCCATTTTTTCCAATCAACTGTATAAATTCCAGTAATTGATTTTCATTTAATATCGGTGATTCTATAAATTGATGTTTAATTAGAAAAAATAATACAAATGTGTTTTCTACAATACCTTCATTAGTTGCTTTAGATTTTAGGCTAGTGATGAATTCATTTAGAAATTCTTTTTCATTATGGTCAAGTAACAATTCTAAAGCCTTTGATTCTCTTCTTAAATTTACAATCTCCTGTGACGCAACCTTAGTTGTCTTACTCCTGGTTTCGCTTTTAAATGTGGTAAGAAAACCAGAATTCAATATCCATTCTTCTACTTTAATTAGAACGTCAATAAAAATTAGTGCTTCTTCAAAATCCCTTCCCAATAAAGTAATTTTAATTTTGTCTCTTAAAACTTCGCAGAAAGAGATAACCCACAAATTTTCAAAATTATCATAATCATCATATAACTTTTTTAAAAACTCAGTCTCGCTTGAATCTTTAGATTCTTCATCCTTTAACTCCTTCCTAAAAGCATCAAATGTTATTCTTTTTAAAGCACGAAAATCTCGTATTATGTATTCAAATGGAACAAAGAATTTAGTGATTAATGATCCATAGTCCTTCGTTAATCCTTTAAATACAAGCTTGACAACATCACCCTTTTCTAGACTATTTATAGAAATTATAAATGGCCTTATAACGGAATATTCACAATTATCTTCTCCTAAAACTAGTAGAAAGTTTTTTTTGTTTTCGGGATGTTCTAGAATTTGAAAACTATAAATTTTCCCGATTACAAAGAAAGGATGTTGTAGTTCATTGTAGATTTGTGATATCTTCTCGCCATTTTCTGAAACTTCACAATTTACAAATGGATATGACTTTAAGTTGTAGTGTTGCCATATTGGTATTGTAATTTCAAAAAACAAGTCTCGATACTTGATAATAAGAATTGCAAGATCGTTTCTATTTTTTGTGGGATAACTATTTACAGTTTCAAACTTGTAAGTTCCGTCGTTTTTAAAATAAGGCACCTCATTTCGTTGGTAATTGAAGAAGATTTTATGTGGATATATTTTTTTAACCTTACAGGTCACCATATCCCCCCCTTTCAAATTAATAAAATCTTTTTTTCTTGTATAGATGTAAAATATACTATCAAACTTATCCATGACTTTCAAGACCCATCTCTCACTATCTCCTTCATGTTTGCTGAATAATTCAATAATTTTAAACTCATATTTATTGTTTAGGACATAACAATTTTTCGGATCTATTAACAATGAGAATTCCCAAACATTTTCTTTGTTCAATATTTTCTGAAGTTCTATAGACCTAGTATTTTCTTCAATCTTGAATGGCAATACAAATTTCGTATTAGCTTTATCAATAATCGTTGTACTATGGTTTACCTTGTCTACACTTTGAACTTGAAAATAATCTGTGTTTATCAAAATTGGCTTATTTAAGAAAAGGAATGATTTACAATAAATATAAGTCTTAAAAATATGAAATAAATCCCTCAAAAAAGTTACTATCTATTTTAGATTATCGTCTCTTATATTGAATGATTCAAAGCCATTTAAAAGTCTTTCTAGAGAAGATATAAACCGTTATTTACGAACCGATATATCAAAATTCAATTTTTAAATCTGGCACAAGCTTTAAAGCGTAACTCTTAACTATTTTTAAACTCCAGATTTGCAACAGACTTGGTTTCTGATCAGTAACTGTCGACAATATCCAAATTACCTTACCAAAAATTTGTCGCCCAATGTTACATAGACTGAAATCCTATACAAATGCCTCAACTTCAAAATTCAAACTTTCAGAAAAAATAACAATCATCGCCTGTAATTATCTTAACACCTCAGTTCCCCGAACCCCTAGACATATCCATCTCCCGCTTCACCTTCTTGTCTTTCTTTAAAAGCGCTAATGCCACTGCTGACTCCTATCCCCAATTCTTCCATGAGCATCTGTATTGCCCTGTTGCGTAGTTTTCGTTTATTAGATACATATTCACCATCTTGTTTCACTTCACTTTTCGGAGCTGTATCATGCTAGCGGTGGAGATGCTATTATTGGCCATTTTTTGCACTGTGCCCGCTTTCATTCTGTTGCTATCGGTTAAAAAATACTTTGGCTCGTAGAAATCCCCTACTGTAGTTAAGTTTTCCAAAACAGGACTTATTGCCCTTTTCAACCACACGGTTTATAACCAAATTAATTGCCATAAATAATCTCCGCCCACGTTGGTAACCCTATCTAAAATTTAAACACTGATAAATAAAAATAAAACGCCAAGGCCAGGTCTTCGACCTGCCGGTGAAATGAAAACCATTAATGCCGCAGATCAAAGAAAGAGCAGCATGGAGTTGCACAGAGAAGAAAATAATTTTTAAACTTCAGTGAAATTGCCAGCCTTTAAATATCGACACCTGGGACAATTATTTTATGAATGCTCTTATGATGTCAGTCGCA
>JBBSUQ010000197.1:0-5670 GCA_038234235.1 Flavobacteriales bacterium | reverse complement strand
CTTCCAACAATATATTTATCTGCTGAGATGTGCGGCGTTGCCGCTTGGTTTGTTGCTGTTCCATTAATTTTCGATTGTTCAAAAAAGCAAAACTAATGGATGAGGAAATTTATTGCAAGATGTACTTAGACGGAGGAATACGGAGAAGTTATCTAAAAAATGGACTCGAACAGTCCGGAAAAAAATAAAAAATAACCCATTTGTATTTAATAATTATACCTAAGCAATAATTATTTTAGGGGTGGCGGAAAATTAGTGAAAATCTGATGAGTAGCGGCAGGTGTCTAAAACTAAATCGCAACACTACTGCGGGTGAGCTTAATGTATCTCTAAAAGAAAATACCATTTCCTGGTAAAACGTAATGAGCTTACCAGTCAATATTTAAAGATAGCCATGCTCTTGTGATTTTAAAATGTATATCGTTAACACAAAATCTAAGGCCCGGTAAAACCATACTAGTATTTGAACCAAATAATTGATGAAAATAAATTTATAAAAGACAATAAATCAATGAGAATTTTCTCCTTAAAAATGATCAAAATCATTTCTTTGCTCTTATTCGACTCAAGGATACTTGCGTAATTCCAAGGTAATTTGCCAAATCACCTAGACTAATTCTTTGCATCAAGAGATAATCCTCTTTTACGAAATTCTTATATCGTTGTGATGCATTTTCTTCAAGCATTTCACTTATACGTTTCATCATATTTAAAGCTGACAATGAAACTAATTTTCTAAAAAATGTCTCAAAGGAATGATGCTTCTCGCACATGATTTCTATTTCCTCGTATTTTGTTAAGGTAATAGTTGTTAATTCCAGGCAGATAATTTCATAATTAGATGGCGTTCGTGTAAGGTAACTATCGAGCAGGGTAAACAGGGAATTTTCGGGAAAAAAACGCATGATGAATTCTTTATCATCTTTAGAAAAACACAATTTCACAAGTCCCTCGTTAATAAAAAATAAATGTCTGCAAACATCACCACTCCTTAATAAGTAATCACCCTTTTTAAATACTTTTGTTTTTAGTTTATTTACTAAATCATCAGCTGTCTCCTTCTTTAGCGGCGAAAGGTGATTACAATAATTAATAAAATCAGACATTTTAAATGGGAAAGATGGTACAAAGTAAATGTACGCTTTAATGGCATTAGCAAGAGGTATTCAGGCATGTCATAAAATAGCACCCGGTACTACCAGCATTCTTAAATGATTTTATTTTTTAAATTTTGTTTTACTGTTTCGAACCACTCATTTTTTAGAATACTCAAAACCATTGCATCGATCCTATTCCCCTTTGCATCTGTTGAAAAGTTCCTTAAAATTCCTTCTTCATAACATCCCAGGCTTTTCATTGCCGAGATACTTCGTGTGTTTAAACGGTTTGCTCTAAATCCAACTCGTTCCATATTTAGTTGTTCAAATGCAAATTCTAAAAGCAAGTATTTGCAATTTTTATTTACATATGTACCTTGATATTTTTTTCCATACCATGTATAGCCAAGTTCAAGTGTATGATTTGCTGTATTTATTGAATAAAATCGAGTGCATCCGATAGCCTTAGATTCCGTTTTATCAATTACTATAAAAGGATAGTCATTCTTCATTCTTCTATTTTTTAAGCTTATGTCAATGTACGTTCTTAAGTTGCTAGGATTATTTGGCCCAAATGCATTAAAAATCCAATTGTCAGATTCATTAATTGAAAATTCTAATAGCAAGTCAAAGTCTTCATAAACTATAGGCCTTAAAATAACTTTTTCATTTTCTAAGATATAGTCTTTTTTAAAATCTATCATTTCTCTGTAATTTTTATAGTTAGTAGTTTAATAGTGCTTTTTGCGATGCGGTCTTCAATTTGAATTCAAAGCTTTTCCAGGACACAATTCCTAGTACTTCTTAATGAGTATTCCCTATACCTTTCCAATTTCTTCACGACAATTTTGAAAGTTTTGTATCATCAAAAACAATTTCCCCCAACGGCGTTAGAATTGGAATGCGTTGAGATATTGGTTTCCAGGTCGCAATACCATTGATAACAAGTAAGTCACGGAAATCTAGTGAGAGCGATTTCATACTAACTAAAATTTCTTCATTCTTTGCATCAGGAATAGGAAGTTCTTTTATTTGTATTGCTTCAATTACATCACCAACTGTCGCATATACTTTCATAAAAGTTCTTAAATGCAAGCCATAGTGTTGCTAAAAGTGTTTAATTTTTAGTCGACCTAGTTTAGGGTTTGTCATATTTCTAACTTTTCGATTGCAAAATAGATGTTCTGTCCTTTAATTGGTTTTCTTCAATTTAGCCATCGCTCTTACAGGAAATGTTCCAACACCTTTAAATTTAGGGGGAACTGCACTAAATGTAAAACCGTCTTTTGGTAACAGATATAAATTGCACAGATGTTCTACTATTAATATTTCTGCTCCTAATAGTATTGTATGAACAGGCCTTAATTTGCCTGCTGTATTGGCAATATTATGAGAATCAATTCCTACCCTATTTTCGCCAAATATATCAAGTCGGAAATCCTCGCCTTTTATACTACCTCCGTTTGTGGAAAAGATTTCAAAACCGAATTTTACTCTTTTATCCATAAAAATTATTTTTAAGTATTATGTACTCTATTGCTTTTAAGTTATTACAAAAAATATTAATGAAACTCTAAACCCATGATGTATTGATAGAGGATAAATTTACCAAATGTACCCAGTAGTTTTTGCTGATCTGAGTTATGATTATATAATAGAAAAATGCTGTCAAAATTTCCGCGTGATTTACAATTACGTTTTTTAAAATTCATTTTATTTGAAAAATATTATAAATTTTAAATATCATTCTTCAACGTAAATTTTTTTATGTATTGAATTAAATCGCCTCCCCTATAAGTTGTTTTAGGTAAAAAAAAATTAAGGTGAATGGTATTTTCATTATGAACCAAAACTTATTTTACTTTAGTTCATTATTTATTCCTTGATTCATAAGAATTGGGGGAGGTAACAAATCGAGCTTATCAGAAATTATTAATTCATTCAATGATTGTATCAATTTATTTACACTATTTAAAGTTTCGTTGTCTGTTATTTTAAAGTTATTATTCACCTTGGTCTTAATAAATGAAATTAAAAGTTGCGTATCAATTGTAATTTTTGCTTCAATGATTAATAATGTTCCTAAAAGTGATTTGTGGGCTTTTTCTCCAGATAAGGAAGCGGTGATAAGTGCTACAGGCTTTTGAGAAAACTCCATTGATGAAACAGTCCAATCAATGGCATTTTTTAAAGTACCCGGCACTCCAATTGCATATTCTGGTGTGCAAATTAATATACCGTCAGCATCCCGGAGTTGTTTACGGAAGTTTGTCACTTGTGTTGGTACATTTTCGTTGTCCAGATCAGGATTGAAATGGGGAAGATCAGACATACCTTTGTAAATATTAATAATAAATATTTCTGAAGCAATTTCGGTAATAGCTTTTATTAAATTAAGATTAGAAGAAGCCGTTCTTGTGCTTCCGGAAATTGCCAAAATTTTAACTTTATTCTTCATGACGTTATCTTTGTTTCTGCATTATGTAATTGGAAACAGAAATCGATGTTTTATTTTTTGTTTATACTAATTGAGTTGTAATTAAGTCCATGTTCCAGGTTTTATTCAGATCTAAAAAAAACATGATTCCAAGGGTAACTTTACATCGTTTCTAGATTTTATTCGTTATGCAATTTCATTTCGAGAAGTGCGACATTCAAATTTCTGTTTTGAATTGGCAATTCACGCGCATCCGTTGTTTTTTAGTTTTTGATAAATCGAAAACCAAAAGTTTCATAATATGTTCAATTAGTTTTAAATTGTCAGCCCATGTATCCATTCTGACAAATTTTACTTTGTTCTTTTGAGCGAATTGCTTCGCCCATTCCAAAACAATTCCAAACGATTTTTGCCCTTTAAAATCGGGATTTACAACAATTCTATGCAAATAAATTGCATCGTTTTGGTCTCTCTCATTCCAAATAAAAGGATCTTGGTTTTGAATACTGAAAACACACAGAATTTTATTATCTTTTACTACTTTATACTGAAGCTTGTTTTCAATGTCTTCTTCCAATTTTATTTTGTCAATGCTATGCCAAACTTTATAAGCATTTTTACCTTGCATCTTCATTGCCTGGTTAAAAAGTAAAAAGATATTTTCCAAATCTTTTTTTTGCGTATTGACTATTAAAATTTTGTCCATTATATCTAATTCGTTATTTCAAAATTCCCAAGCATCAACAACTTCTCTGAAGAATTTAGTAGAAAGTTTAATAATGGTTTACAACTACATGAAATTTTAATGATATATTTTTATTTATGTACCCGAAAACGTTTATCAAAGATTGCCAATTAAATTTTTAGTCCATAATTTATTTCACAACGTGACTACTCATCCTTATTATTGCTGATTGTTAATGCATCTGAAATCGCATAACTGTCTTCTATTAAACGATACCTGACTATTAAATTATTTTCAACAGTAATGTAAATACAAAAAAGAGAATCAGCTGTTTTACCTGTGCGCAACATTTTAGTGGAGAATTCGCCGATAATCACAGCAGTGTTTCCGTCGAAAAGAAGTTTGTCAATTGTTGCCGAGAGTGGTAGAGTATTTCTCCATAACAAGTCAAAAAACGCCTTGACCTCTTGCATGTTTTTTCTTCTTCCTAACCAGTTCGCCTTATTTTCATCTCCAGGAATATACCAATCTACATTTTCAGAAAACAGCCCTGATATCTTCTCAATATTTCTTTCGGCTAAAAACTTAAGAAAGAATTGAACTATACGTTCAGGTTGATTAATTTCCATAATTGAGGTGATTTTGTCTTTAATAAATAGTGTCATACAGTTAGTAAATAGTGTCATGCGATTTTTAGAGGTTGAAAAAAATGATTTTTTATCTCGTATTATCTTTGCAAAGTTTTCCATAGCAATCTTATATATAGTCTTTCCGGTTTTATTTCCTGTTTCTAAACATTCCACGAGCATGAAAAGCCATGTGTCCGATACATAACAGCATTTCAATTATTTACCTAGTTCATTCTATAAGGTTAGCGCCCAATTACAACACTCTTAAACTGCAGCTAAATATGGGCTGCCGAATGTTTATCGACAAGAATGTTTGTATCATGCGCATAATCGATTGTATGGAAAATTAGAATAACTCTGATACTCATATATCCGTTCGTTTTCCATAAGTTCCAACTTTGTTAATTAATGCTTCATTTACTTCAATTTTCTCTTTAAAATGACAACTCATTACATAATGACAACTCTTCCCTAAAAAACGTGACCGATATTCCGTCTAAAACAGAAACTTCAAATTCTTTAGGGTATTGAAAATGTAAAAATATTCAATCTAATGTTAGATCTTTCTATTTAAAAAATGGCAAACCATTAAAATATTAAACAGATAGTAAATCAACGTTTAAAAATGAGAATTCGAAGACCCGTAAGTAAGAAAGTTTATTGGAATTAGTTAGAATAGTTGTATTCCTCCGTCTAAGTACATCTTGCAATAAATTTCCTCATCCATTAGTTTTGCTTTTTTGAACAATCGAAAATTAATGGAACAGCAACAAACCAAGCGGCAACGCCGCACATCTCAGCAGATAAATATATTGTTGGAAG
>JBBSUQ010000196.1:0-5727 GCA_038234235.1 Flavobacteriales bacterium | reverse complement strand
TGGCTTTTGACTGTTGACTGTTGACTTTTGGCTGTTGACTTTTGACTGTTGACTGTTGGCTATTGACTTTTGACTTTTGACTTTTGGCTGTTGACTGTTGACTTTTGACTTTTGACTGTTGGCTTTTGACTGTTGGCTGTTGACTTTTGACTTTTGACTTTTGACTTTTGACTTTTGACTTTTGAGCTTTGACTGTTGACTGTTGACTGTTGACTTGTGACTGTTGACTTTTGGCTTTTGGCTTTTGACTTTTGGCTGAGCGGAGTCGAAGGCATAGGGTAGTTGACCATTGACTTTTTACACTTAATCACTTGAGCGAATACTCATAAACAATACAAAATCGTAGGCAAAATGGGCTGCAATGCTAAACCATAATCCAAATTCATAAAATCCGAAAGAAATTAATAAAATAAACGGCAATAAAATTACTCCGTAAAGCGACATGCGCCAATTCCAGGGATTAAAATAACCGTGTATCGCAATAAAAATGATGGAAGTTATTATGGGTCCAAGATAAAATTGCAATCCTACTCTAAATAATAATTCTTCGCCCACACCAGCACACATCGAGAGAAAAAAAGCATCAAAAACGTTTAGATTCATCTGTTTAACCATCAATTCTACTCTATTTGGTAGTTTATCAAACACTGGTGCTGATAACAAGAGTAAAGCTAAAAATGCGAAGGCTACGCCAAGTTCAATTCCTAGCCCAATGCTTACAATATTAATATCCTCAAGCTTTAAAAATTCGGAAAGTGAATAATCTTCTCGAAAATGCAAAACAAGAAATGCCGGAATAGGGAAAACGAGTAAGGTTATCCAACCAAGAATGTGTATTTTTTGTTTTGAAATCACTAAGCTTTTGCCACCTTTGCCCCAAGAAATGCAAATGGAATGTAAGCCAATATTAAATCAACAAAAATAAATGACATTGGTGCAATTCCCCATAATAAAGTTGACATAATAATGCCTCCAATAAGAAAAAGAACACCAATAACCAATGCAAATGTTCTTTTATTTGTTGCACAAATTTTAGCTGCAGTAAAAGCTCCAGCAAAAACTCCAAGCGCATGAGCTAAAAACGGATAAAAATAATCCATAAAAGTAAATTCGGGCATTGCCGATCGCAAACCTTCCAATTGCGATATGTCGTGAGTTCCTTTATAACTAGAATAGCCAAATTCGGTAATTGCCATATTTACTAATGCACCTACAAATAATCCTATTATCAAGCCTAGAATATTTCTTAAAGTTTTATTCATATTTTCAAATTATAATTCAAACTTACAAAAATTGTAAGAATTAGAAATTAAAGTGAAGTATAATTGCTAATTTTAGAAATCCAAGTTTTTAAAATCTTATGAATAACTCCGAAGCAAAAGTTACCTGTCCAAATTGTAATGAACAAATAGATGTAAACCATATACTTTCCAAGCAGTTGGAAGAAAAAATGCGCATTCAGTATTCTAACAAAGAGAAACAATTGAAAGAGGAGTTAGAATCTAAAAATGAAGCATTATTGTCTAAAAATGAAGCTTTTGAAAGGGAGAAATTAGAATTTGAACAGAAAAAGAAAAAAGAGAACGAGTTATTTTCAGAAAGAGTTGAGCAAGGATTAAAACTAGAAAAGGGAAAACAAGAAATCTTCTTAAGAAACAAAATTCTTCAAGAACAGGAAGATAGGTTTAAAGAAATACAGCAAGAACTCAATGAAAAATCGGTTCAGGTAAATGAATTAAACAAAACTAAAATTGAAATTGAAAGGTTAAAACGGGCCAATAATGAAATGCAAGAGCGCATTCTAGCTGAAACCGAATTGAAATTTAATAAACAATTGGTAGAGGAGAGGGAGAAAATTCGCAAAGGTTTAGAAGACAAAAGCGAAATGCATATTCTAGAACTTAAAAAACAATTGGAAGATCAAAAAAAGCTTACAGAAGAAATGAAACGCAAGCAGGAGCAAGGTTCCATGCAATTGCAAGGCGAAGTTCAAGAGCTGGCAATTGAAGAATGGTTGCGCAATGAGTTTAGACTTGATAATATTGAAGAAGTAAAAAAAGGCGCACGTGGCGCAGATTGTTTGCAAATTGTCCACACCCATGAAAAACAAAATTGCGGTACTATTTATTACGAAAGCAAGAGAACGAAAGATTTTCAGCCCTCATGGATAGAGAAATTTAAGGCAGATATCAGGGATAAAAATGTTGATATTGGCGTGTTAATTACCGATGCTATGCCAAGTGGAATGGAACGTTTGGGATTAGTAGACGGAATTTGGATATGTACTTTTGCCGAATTTAAAGGACTTTGTATAGTTCTCCGAGATGCAATTGTAAGATTAAATCATGTTTCTAACGCCCAAGAAAACAGGGGAGAAAAAATGCACATGTTGTATGATTTTCTTACCGGCAATACATTTAGAATGCAAGTTGAAGCAATAGTTGAAGGTTTCACTCAAATGCAACGAGATTTAGATTCAGAGAAACGATCTTTTGCTAAAATTTGGAAACAAAGAGAAAGACAATTAGATAAAGTTCTAAAAAACACAGTAGAAATGCACGGAAACATTAGAGGAATTGCTGGTAATGCTATTCAGGCGGTAAAAGCATTGGAATTGGATAATATTGTTGATGAGAATTTGTTGGAGGATTAGGATTTTACTAATCAAAATCACCATCCTCAAAATAACGGCTATTCTTCACAGAATCTGTAAGTTGAGCATTCAAAGTTTCTAATTCATCGGCAGTCATATCTCTGTATTTACCAACTTCGATATCCAATTCTAGGTGCATTACTCTAATTCGCTTCAGTTTCACTACGTTGTAATCAAAATATTCGCACATTCTTCTAATTTGTCGGTTTAAACCTTGAGTGAGAATCATGCTGAATGCAAATTTGTTAATCTTGTTGATTTTGCATTTTTTCGTAATCGTATCTAAAATCGGGACGCCATTTTCCATTCCTTCCACAAAATCATCGGTAATTATATGGTCAACCGTTACCAAATATTCTTTTTCGTGGTTATTACTCGCTCTTAAAATTTTATTTACGATTTCACCATCGCTGGTTAGTAAAATCAACCCTTCACTTGCCTTGTCAAGTCTACCAATTGGAAAAATTCGTTTGGGATAATTTATAAAATCTATTATATTGTCTTTTTCTACGCGAGTGTCTGTTGTGCAAACAATGCCAATGGGTTTGTTAAACAGTAAATAAACATGCTTTTCTTCCCTTTTAGAAATTAACTCTCCGTCAACACGAACTTCGTCATTCGCAGTAATTTTGGTTCCCAATTCCGGAACTTTACCATTAATCGTAACCCTACCAAATTCAATTAATTTGTCTGCTCTTCTTCTTGAACAATAACCGCTTTCAGTAAGGTATTTGTTAATTCTAATGCTTTCAGAATCCATTAATATATAAAGAATTTGGTTTTTTAATTTGGTTTCGAACTTGGTTTCGAATTAAACAATGATTTATTGTTATTGTGCTGTTGCGGTTTCTTTTTGTTATGAAAATTCCTTTTTTTATCAGGATTTGAGCCACTATTTTCCGAACCACTTTTTCGTTCTTTCCATTCTGGTCCAGGCCCCATTTCTTCTGGAGGAGAAAATTTTGGAATACTCATCTCAATTAATTCCTCAATTTTTCGCATCTTAAACATGTCCTTTTCATTTACCAAAGTATATGCTTCTCCCTTTGTGTTTGCTCTAGCAGTTCTTCCAACTCTGTGTACATAATCTTCTGCATCATGCGGCACATCGTAGTTTACTACCATATTTATTTCTTTAATGTCAATTCCGCGGCTCATTACGTCCGTTGCCACTAAAATTCTAATTCTTTTCGATCGGAAACCATTCAAAACTTCTTCTCTTTGATCTTGTTCTAAATTGCTCGATATTCCTTTGGATTTCAACCCAACCTGATTGAGTGAACGAACAATTTCAGAAACTTTGCTCTTTGTTGAAGTAAATACAATAATAGAATCGTAATTTTCTTTGTCTTTTAAAATATGTGCCAGTACTTTAACTTTTTGGTTGTCATGGCACAAATACACATTTTGAGAAACACCTTCTGCCGGTTTACTTATGCTCAGTTTTATTTCCTTCGGATTTTTAAGTATACTTTGCGCCAATTGATTAATGCTTTTAGGCATCGTAGCCGAGAAAAGTAAAGTTTGTCGGGATTTTGGTAAATGCGAAAAAATTTGTTTTAAATCGTCAATAAAACCCATGTCAAGCATACGATCGGCTTCATCCAAAACCAAATGTTTCACTTTAGAAAAATCGACATAACCTTGTTTGAGATGTGAAAGCAATTTGCCAGGTGTAGCTACAACAATGTCAATTCCGTTTTTTAATGCATCTTTTTGTATATCCCAATCTTTTCCGTCGCCACCGCCATAAATTGCTATAGATCCCACGGAAATAAAGTAAGCCAAACCTTGTATTTGCATTTCAATTTGAAGCGCAAGTTCTCTTGTCGGAACAACAATTAAAGTGTCAATACTAGAATCTTGTTTATCAACTAGTTTATTGAGTATTGGCAACACAAATGCTCCTGTTTTTCCTGTTCCAGTTTGCGCACAAGCAATGAGATCTTGGTTGTCTAAAATAATAGGAATTGCAAGTTCTTGTACTGGTGTTGCATTTTCAAAACCCATGTAAGAAAGGGCTTCAAGTAGCTGTTCGCTCAGATTTAATTCTGTAAATTTCATTTGGGGTTGAAATTACACATTTTCTCGCGGATTACAAAAATCAAACTTCAAATTACCGATTGCAGATTACAAATTCTAATCTGCAAAATGGCGCAATAGGTAAATAGGTATATTTTTAGTGATAGTTGATGAAGCTACTGCTGTAATAATTTTTGAAATGCTGAATTGCTGTGGATTGTTAAATTTGCATGGCTAAATTAAACGTTATGAAAAAATTTTTGGTTGCTCCGTTTGTCCTTTTACTTTTCATTTATAGTTGTAAATCTGGAGATAATACGCTGAAAGAAGAATTGCTTGCAAATGATTCCGTAGATTCCAGTAAAGTCAATTCTCTGTTAGAGCTTTCTGTCGATTGTGATAGTTTGAGTTTTGTGACTTTCCTTGAGAAGTTCAATAGTGATCCTCAGTTTCAATTAGAAAGTATTAAATTTCCCTTGGTCTGTAAATCATGGAATTATTATGGAGATAGTTTAAATAGCGACGAATATCTATCTGAATTTTCACAGAAGTCTGAATGGCAACATATTATTTTTACAGAAAAATCTTTTAGTAAGCGAATGGAACAAAAAACAGAATTAGATTATTCTTTCGATAAAAACAAAGTTGTTTTAAAATTGACACTGCCAGATACTTGTCTTAATGTAGAATACATTTTTAAGTGCGAAAACAACAAATGGAAATTGGTAGAAATTATTGACAGCTCAAACTAAAGTGAAATTATTCCTTAATTAACCTTTTTGATAAAACATTTCCATTAGATAATTCTACTTTAACAATATAAACTCCATTTGTCAAATGTTCTACATTCATTGTTAAATCAGTTGTTTCTAGCAAAATTTTGCCATTTAAATCGAGAATTGTAATGTTCTTCAATTCATTGCCTGCCAAATCAATATTCAATTTATTTTTAACTGGGTTTGGATAAATTTTCCAAGAAATCTCAGTTTTTTCTTCAACACTAAGCGGATCGTCAATTCGCACAGCTATATCGTCTAAATACAATTTAAAAC
>JBBSUQ010000195.1:0-5789 GCA_038234235.1 Flavobacteriales bacterium | reverse complement strand
GCTGGTAAAATGGGCTTTAGAGGTTCTAAAAAGAACACTCCGTATGCTGCGCAAGTGGCTGCTGAGGATTGCTCTAAAGAAGCACATGACTTCGGATTAAGAAGAGTGAAAGTATACGTGAAAGGTCCTGGTGCCGGTCGTGAATCAGCAATTCGCTCATTACATAATTCGGGTATTGAAGTTACAGAGATAATAGATGTAACTCCGTTACCACACAATGGTTGTCGTCCTCCAAAAAAACGAAGAGTATAGTAATTTAATAACTTGGGTGCAATAAGATTATCGAAGGAAAGCCTTAATTCATAATCGCTCCCATAATAATTTATAGAAATGGCAAGATATACAGGTCCAAAAACAAAAATCGCACGCCGATTTAGAGATCCGATTTTCGGTCCCGATAAAGCGTTAGATAGAAGAAGCTACGGCCCCGGTCAACACGGTCCGTCGAAAAGAAGAGGAGGAAAGCAATCAGAATATGCTGTCCAACTAGGTGAAAAACAAAAAGCAAAATATACTTACGGTATTCTTGAAAAGCAATTTTCAAATATGTTTGAGAAAGCATCAAGAATGAAGGGTATTACTGGTGAAAACTTGTTGCAGCTTTGTGAAACGCGCTTAGATAATGTAGTTTACAGATTATCTGTAGCTCCGTCAAGAAGAGCAGCGAGACAACTTGTTTCCCACAAACACATTACTGTAAACGGAGAAGTGGTAAATATTCCTTCTTTCCATGTAAAAGTTGGTGACGTTGTAGGTGTAAGAGAAAAATCGAAATCGCTTGAAACTATTTCGTCTTCTTTATCTTCAACAAATAAAAAATTAGATTGGTTAGATTGGAATAACTCTGATTTTTCAGGGCAAATCCTCAACGTGCCTTCACGTGATATGATTCCTGAAAACATCAAGGAACAACTAATCGTCGAATTGTATTCAAAATAAAAATTTAAAGCATTAAAATGGCAATTCTAGACTTCCAAAAACCGGACAAGGTTATAATGATTCAATCAGATGAGCACCAAGGACAATTTGAATTCCGTCCTTTGGAGCCTGGTTATGGGATCACAGTTGGTAATGCGTTACGTCGTATTTTGTTATCTTCTCTTGAAGGTTTCGCAATTGCGTCAATTCGAATCGAAGGCGCAGACCACGAATTTACTACAATTAAAGGTGTGGTAGAAGATGTAACAGAGATAATTTTGAACTTAAAACAAGTAAGATTCAAACAGCAAATAGAGGGTACAGATAACGAAACAGTTATTATTTCAGTATCTGGTCAAAAAACGTTTTCAGCTGGTGATATTGGTAAGTTTACTTCCGCTTTCCAAGTTTTAAATCCAGATTTGATTATTTGTAATATGGAATCTTCTGTGAAGTTGGAAATTGAACTTTCTATTATAAAAGGTAGAGGTTACTATCCTGCAGAAGAAAACAAAAATAACAACGCTCCTTTTGGAACTATTTTCATTGATTCCATTTTTACGCCAATTAAAAACGTAAAATATGCTGTTGAAAATTTTCGTGTTGAACAAAAAACAGATTACGAAAAATTGATTTTTGACATCACTACTGACGGTTCGGTTCATCCGAAAGAAGCACTGAAAGAAGCTGCGAAAATTTTGATTCATCATTTCATGTTGTTCTCTGACGAAAGAATTACTTTGGATAGCGAAGTGAAAGCTGAGACAGAAGAATTTGATGAAACTTCTCTACACATGAGACAATTATTAAAAACCAAATTGGTTGATATGGACTTGTCTGTAAGAGCATTAAATTGTTTGAAAGCTGCTGATGTTGAAACTTTAGGTGATTTGGTATCTTATAATAAAAATGATTTATTGAAATTTAGAAATTTCGGTAAAAAATCTTTAACTGAATTGGAAGATTTAGTAGATAGCAAACAACTGAATTTTGGTATGAATGTAGCCAAATATAAATTAGACAAAGATTAGTATTCAATAATCTTATTAAAATAATATTGAAATGAGACACGGTAAAAAACACAACCATTTAGGAAGAAAAACTGCGCACAGACACGCAATGCTTTCTAACATGGCATGTTCATTAATATCACATAAAAGAATTACCACTACTTTGGCGAAAGCTAAAGCCTTGAGAGTATACTTAGAGCCACTTTTGACAAAATCAAAAACGGATTCTACACACTCAAGAAGAATTGTATTTGGTTATTTGCAAAGCAAGGAAACAGTTTCTGAATTGTTTAGAGATATAGCTCCAAAAATTGCAGATCGTCCAGGTGGATATACTCGAATTATTAGAACTGGTTATAGATTAGGCGATAATGCAGAAATGTGTTTGATCGAATTGGTAGATTTCAATGAAATTTATACAAACGAAAAGTCTAGTAAAACTACTCGTAGATCTAGAAGAGGTACAGGTAAAGGAGTAACTGCTAATACTGAAGTAGAAGGTGCTGAAGTTGAAACTCAAGATTCAACAGACTCTAATGTAGAAAAAGAACCAAAAGCGAAAAAAGCTACAGAACCTAAAACTGAAAAGAAGACGGAAACTAAAGCTGATAAAGCTGAAAATGATGATCTTACGAAAGTTGAAGGAATCGGGCCAGTG
Source organism: Flavobacteriales bacterium (assembly GCA_038234235.1). Taxonomy (GTDB): domain Bacteria; phylum Bacteroidota; class Bacteroidia; order Flavobacteriales_D; family Crocinitomicaceae; genus JBBSUQ01. The sequence continues at coordinate 3,203 of JBBSUQ010000195.1, read as the reverse complement.
ATTGCAGAAACATTAGTTGAAGCAGGTATTACAACTTTTGCACAATTGGCAAAATTGACTTCTGAAGAAATTGATGTTAAATTAGAGCACGTTAGAGGTGGGCATGTTACAGATACATGGCCGGCACAAGCTAAATTAGCTGCCGAAGGTAAATGGGATGAATTAAAAAAATGGCAAGATGAACTAGATGGTGGGAAACCAACCGAATAGTTTATTCAAAGCATAAAACTTATAGGAAGGGAGGATTTTTTAATCTTCCCTTTTTTAATGCCTTTAATATTTTTTGTTTCCAAAAAATGAATTTAAATTCAACTTGTTAATATGATTTGATATCTTAAGTTTGAATAACTTCATTATTTTATTAAAATCTCTTAATTTTGAAGAAAAATATTTGATGGAAAAAATTCCGGCAATTCTCATGCTAGAAGATGGTACAACTTACCACGGAAATGCAATCGGTGCTATAGGCACAACAACAGGTGAAATCGCTTTTAATACAGGGATGACTGGTTATCAAGAAATATTTACTGACCCTTCCTATTTCGGCCAAATTCTTATTATGAATTCTACCCATATTGGAAATTATGGTGTTCATAACGGTGAAATAGAATCTGATACCATTCAGATAGCAGGTTTAATTACTAAAAATTTTTCTGAAATATTTTCAAGGGTTGGGAACATACAGTCCTTACAAGAAAATTTAGTGAACGAACATAAGGTCGGAATTACCGATATTGATACACGTTCACTTGTCAGACATATTCGTGAAAAAGGAGCCATGAATGCTTTGATTTCAAGTGACAACACTTCAGAAGAGGAGTTAAAAGAAATTCTTAACAATGCCCCAAACATGGATGGTTTGGAATTGTCTTCAAAAGTCGCGACTAAATCTGAATACATAGTCTCAACTGATAATCCTAAATACAAAGTTGCATTATTAGATTTTGGAACAAAAAAAAATATTATTCGTTGCCTAACAGATAGAAATTGTGAAGTAAAAGTTTTTCCATTAAATTCTAAATTAGAAGATGTTCTGTATTATAATCCAGATGGAATAATGCTTTCAAACGGCCCTGGAGACCCAGCTGCTATGGGAAATCAAATTGAAAAGGTTAAACTTTTAGTTGAGAAAAATATTCCAACTTTCGGTATTTGTTTAGGCCATCAAATTTTAGGACTAAGCCAAAGTTTAAAAACCGAAAAGATGTTTAATGGTCATAGGGGAATTAATCACCCGATTAAGAATATAAAAACTGGTAAAGGCGAAATTACTTCTCAAAATCATGGTTTTGTTATTTCCAAAGATAGTGTTGATTCTAATTCTAATATTGAATTAACGCACATACATCTAAATGACGATACCGTAGCAGGAATAAAAATTAAAAATAAGCCAATATTCTCAGTGCAGTATCATCCTGAAGCATCCGCTGGGCCGCATGATTCGCGTTATCTTTTTGATGAATTTATTGATTTAATGAAAAAATAAAATGAGTAAAATTAAAAACGTTCACGCCAGACAAATTTTAGATTCTAGAGGCAATCCAACAATTGAAGTAGAAATAACTTGTGATGAGGGATTAATGGCTAGAGCCGCTGTACCTTCAGGAGCATCAACTGGTATACACGAAGCTGTAGAATTACGAGATAATAATCCTAAAATCTATTTAGGAAAAGGAGTTTTAAAAGCCGTAAATAATGTAAATACTGAAATTAAAAATAGCTTACTTGGCAAAAGTATTTTTGATCAAAGCGAAATTGATTCTGTATTAATTGCACTTGATGGCACGGAAAATAAATCTCGTTTGGGTGCCAATGCAATTTTAGGAACTTCTTTGGCGCTCGCACATTTGGCGGCTAAAAGCAAAAAACAAAGTTTATACCGATATCTTGGAGGAGAGGATGCAATTATTTTACCCGTTCCCATGATGAATATTTTGAACGGTGGTTCGCATGCTGATAATCTTATAGACATTCAAGAGTTTATGGTTATGCCTTATGGTGCTACATCTTTCAGTGAAGGACTTAGATGGGGGACAGAAATTTTTCATCACCTCAAAGAAGTTCTCAAGAAAAATAAAATGTCAACCAACGTTGGAGATGAAGGTGGATTTGCTCCAAATTTAGGTTCAAACGACGAGGCAATAGAATATGTTCTACAAGCCATTGAAAAAGCCGGATTCAAAGCTGGAAAAGATGTTTTTATTGCGCTCGATGCAGCATCTTCTGAGTTTTATAAAAACGGACAATATGTTTTTGAATCTACAGGAGATAAAATGTCTAGTGAACAAATGGTTGCCTATTGGGAAAATTGGAGTTCTAAATATCCAATTTGTTCAATTGAAGATGGTTTAGCAGAAGATGACTGGGATGGTTGGAAATTAGCCACAGAAAAATTAGGTAAAAATATTCAACTTGTAGGGGACGATTTATTTGTTACAAATACAAAAAGATTACAACGAGGCATAGATAATGGAATTGCAAATTCTATATTAATAAAAGTAAACCAAATTGGTACTTTAACCGAAACAATTAACGCTGTTAACTTAGCTCATTCGAACAATTATACAAGTGTAATGAGTCACAGAAGTGGAGAAACTGAGGACAATACCATCGCTGATTTGGCAGTAGCTCTAAGTTGCGGTCAAATAAAAACTGGTTCTGCCAGTCGCAGTGATAGAATGGCAAAATATAATCAATTATTAAGAATAGAAGAAGAGCTTGGAAAGCGTGCCATTTATGGAAAACGATAAAAGATTAACGATTTAGCATTGCAATAATACAAAATGTTGATATTTGAACAATCGTAATTTATTTTTTAACTTTGAGGCAACCTTTAAATATTGTTTACGTCAAATAGAAAAGAAACAGAAATGAAATTTATTTTAGCCCTATTAATTGTTTTATCAGTCCAATATTCATTTTCCCAAAATAATACTGGTCAAGAAAAAGTATATTTTGCTCAGGCGATGTTCAACCTTGAAACCGAGGCAGAAATGTTAATGATCCAACAAAAAATTCGTCAGAATCCATTTATACAAATGGTCCGTTTAGATTATTCAACTAATAAGGTTTTTATTGTAACCAATAAGCTGGAATCTTTTACTGAAGCTAATCTGCGAGCGTTGTTCCTTGAATATAGTGATAGAATTGGATGCGTACAAATCGGTGTTTTTGGTGTCGATGATATGCTTGCTTATCCCATT
>JBBSUQ010000194.1:0-5790 GCA_038234235.1 Flavobacteriales bacterium | reverse complement strand
TAGAATTGAATTGCCAGTTGAAAAACCAAAATCGGCTGGAAGCAGCAGGCCAGGTCAACAAAGTGCACAAGATCGTAAAAAGAGGAAAAGAATTAAGAAGGTTGATAATAACAGACCAGGAACAAATACCAATACGAACACGAATACTGGAGGTGGAACTGGCGCTGGCCCTGGAAATAATCATCACAATAATCACAAACCGGGTGGCAATAGAAGTTTTCAAAAAGGTGCTCCCGCAGCGGCAACGCCTAAACCTGAAATTACAGAACGAGATATACAAAAAGAAATAAAAGATACTTTAGCCCGATTATCAAATAAAGGAGGTAAATCAAAAGCATCTAAAAATCGTAGAGCTAAGCGTGATACTAATGCTATGCGTCGTCAGGCAGAGGAAATCCACACAGCAATGGAAGAAACGGTATTAAAACTTACCGAATTCGTTTCAGTTTCTGAGCTGGCTAGTATGATGAATGTTCAACCAACTCAAGTTATTTCAACTTGTATGGCTTTGGGAATTTTTGCATCAATCAATCAGAGACTAGATGCAGAAACTATTCAAATTGTAGCTGAAGAATTTGGTTTTGAAGCACAATTTGTTTCCGCCGAAGTACAAGATGCTATTCCTGTTGTTGTTGATAAAGAAGAAGATTTAATTGATAGACCGCCAATCATTACGGTGATGGGTCACGTTGATCACGGTAAAACTTCATTACTTGATAAAATCCGAAATGCAAATGTTACGGAAGGTGAAGCAGGAGGTATAACTCAGCATATTGGAGCTTACTCAGTAACTCTAAAAGACGAAAGAAAAATGACTTTCCTTGATACACCTGGTCACGAAGCCTTTACGGCAATGCGTGCTCGTGGTGCTCAAGTAACAGATGTCGCAATTATTATAGTTGCAGCTGATGATGATGTGATGCCTCAAACAAAAGAAGCAATATCTCATGCCCAGGCTGCAAATGTACCAATGGTATTTGCAATTAATAAAATTGACAAACCGGGTGCAAATCCAGAAACAATTAAACAACAACTTTCACAAATGAATATTTTAGTGGAAGAATGGGGTGGAAAATACCAATGTCAAGAAATTTCTGCTAAGCAAAATTTAAATATCGAATTATTACTAGATAAAGTTCTATTAGAAGCCGAAATTTTAAATCTTAAGGCAAATCCAAATAGAAATGCAGTAGGTACAGTGATAGAATCTTCTTTGGATAAAGGAAAAGGTTATGTAACTAACATGTTGGTCGAAAGCGGCACTTTAAAAATTGGTGATGTAGTTTTAGTTGGTAGAAACTATGGTAAAGTTCGTGCAATGCATGATGAACATGGTAACAATATAACAGTTGCGGGGCCATCAGCACCAGTTTCTATTTTAGGTATCAACGGCGCTCCAAGTGCTGGTGATAAATTTAATGTAATGGATGACGAGCGTGAAGCTAAGACTGTTGCAACCAAAAGAGAACAATTATATAGAGAACAAGGTCTTAGAACAACTAAGCATATTACTTTAGATGAAATTGGCCGTCGTTTGGCAATTGGTGACTTTAAAGAATTAAATATCATTGTGAAAGGTGATGTTGATGGTTCAATAGAGGCATTGTCTGATTCGTTATTGAATCTTTCTACAGAGCAAATTCAAATTAACATTGTACACAAAGGTGTTGGAGCCATTAGTGAGGCCGATGTAAATCTTGCTTCTGCTTCTGATGCAATAATTATTGGTTTCCAAGTTAGACCTTCAGTTAGTGCACGAAGATTGGCAGAAAATGAGCAAATAGATATCAGACTTTATTCTATAATCTACAAAGCTATAGAAGAAATTAAGGCAGCAATGGAAGGCATGTTATCGCCAGATATTGAAGAGAAAATTATTGGTTCAGCTGAGGTTCGGGAAACATTTGATATTACTAAAGTAGGAACCATTGCAGGTTGTTATGTATTGGATGGTTTAATCAAACGCACTTCTAAAATCCGAGTTATTAGAGATGGTATAGTTATTCATACTGGTTTGTTGGGCTCATTGAAACGTTTCAAAGACGACGTGAAAGAAGTTAAAAACAACTATGAATGTGGTTTAAATATTGATAAGTTTAATGATATCAAAGTAAACGATGTTGTTGAGGCTTATGAAGAAGTTGAGGTAGCTAGAAAATTGTAAAATAATTTAAAAGATAAAATTAGTCCGAAATTTTTATTTAGAGTTTCGGACTTTTTATTTATTGTAAATTCCTTTATTTTTTGCTGAGATATAATTTCATTTAAGATTAGTTTTATCGTTCAGAAGTTAGGATAAAAAAAAATGCCCTCATATAAGGGCATTTAAAATTATATGTTTTAAAGATTATGCTTCTGCTGGCGTTTCATCTGTTGAACCTTCAGCTGTTGTAGCAGTATCATCATCGTCATCTTCAGCAGCTTCATCCATTACAGAGTTACGCGCTCTACTTACAGAAACTACAACTGCATTTGCCGCATCTAATATTGTAACTCCATCAAGTTTTACGTCTTTTACTCTCAAAGCCATACCAATTTTTAAATCAGAAATATCTAACATAACTGCTTCTGGAAGATCTTTAGCAAGTCCACTTACTTTCAATCTTCTAAAAACCTGTAGCAAACGTCCACCGTTCAATACACCTTTAGATTTTCCTGTTAATCTTACTGGAAGCCCAACTGTAATTGCTTTTTTATCTCCAACTTCTTGGAAATCTACGTGCATTACTCTATCCTTAACTGGATGTTGTTGAATTTCACGGATAATTGCTTGAGTTGTTTTTCCTGCGATATCTAGGTTTACAAGATATACTTCTGGAGAAAAAACAATTTTTTCAATATCCAAGTCTTTAACTGCAAAGTGTGTTTGTTCACCTTGACCGTAAAGCACACAAGGAACATTCCCCGCTAGTCTTACTGCGGCAGCGTCCTTTTTCCCTACGTTCGTTCTTACCGAACCGCTCAATTGTGCTGTTTTCATTTGTTTTTAAATTATATTATGAAATTATAAAATGCGAACTTATTGATTGGTTATTCACCATTCTTCGAATTACATCTGAAAATAAATCAGATACACTCAAAACTCTTATTTTGTCGTTGGTTTGCTTTAATGGAATTGTATCGGTAACAACTAACTCAGTTAATTGACTTGCACTAATTCTCTCGTATGCTGGCCCAGACAGTACTGCATGGGTGCAGAAAGCTCTTACACTTTTGGCACCTTTTTCCATGAATAAATCTGCTGCCTTTGTTAAAGTTCCAGCAGTATCGCACATGTCATCTATTAAAATAACGTCCTTGCCTTCAACTTCACCAATAACAGTCATTTCAGCAATTTCGTTGGCTTTTTTTCTTTGTTTATGACAAATAGCAAGACCAACATCTAGTTTCTTTGCATACGAATTGGCTCTTTTAGCTCCTCCGACATCTGGTGCTGCCATTATAATGTTTCCAGTGTTCATTGATTCCAATTCTGGAAAAAATATAGTAGAAGCGTATAAGTGGTCAACTGGTACTTCAAAAAATCCTTGAATTTGATCCGCATGCAAATCCATTGTCATCAAACGATCAACGCCGGCAGCCATGAGCATGTTTGCAATCAGTTTTGCACCAATAGCAACTCTTGGCTTATCTTTTCTATCTTGTCTTGCGAATCCAAAATAAGGTATAACCGCAATAATTTTTCTAGCTGATGCGCGTTTTGCAGCATCGACCATTAATAAAAGTTCGAAAAGATTATCACTTGGAGGCATTGTAGATTGAACAATAAAAACATCCTGACCTCTAACAGTTTCTTCAAAAGATGGTTGAAATTCACCGTCACTAAAATCAGTAACTTTTACATCTCCCAATGCTACGCCATATGATGTCGCAATGCTTGTTGCTAATTTTACGGATGCTCTACCAGAAAATATTTTAATGCCTACAGACATAATTTTGTATCAAATTTGAGGGTGCAAATATAACGATATTAATTAGAATTGAATACTTTGAAATATAATTTCAATTTAAAAACAAATGTATTTCTTTGCTTTTTTAACTATCTTTGTAAGAGTTATAATTTTTGTAGGGACTTCTATGCTGAAATATTATTTTTATTTACTTATCGTAATTGCAGTTTGTGCTTGTAAAAGTGAACCGAAATTTTTGCGTACAGAAAAAATGAATTTGTCAGAAGCATCGAATATTGAGCTTAATTCAGATCGCCTCCTTACCGTTGAAATAAAAGGCATGAGTTGTGAAATGGCTTGTGGTGCATCTATTGAAAAGGCTCTTTTGAATACTGGAAGTGTTAAAACTTGTGACATTGAATTTCATAAAAATAGAATTTATAATGTTGCGAAAATTGAGTATAATTCTAATGAAATCACATCCGATAGACTTATAAAATTAATTACTGAAATAAATGATAAGCAGTTTGAAACTGGTACTAAAATTGATAATTCTATAGATAGTTCAGAGAAAGCAACAGTTCAAAATTCTTCATCTAACAAAAATGAATCAAGTCTGAACAATTTTAAAACACAAGATTCAGACTTTAAAACTCCAAGTTTATTACACCTAATTTCTCGTTTTTTCTTTAAATAATTTCATGAATCTACATTATAGAATTCTAGGCTCAGGTAAGCCGTTAGTTATTCTTCATGGTCTTTTCGGTTACTCCGATAATTGGCAAACCTTAGCAAAAAAATTCGCTGAATATTTTCAAGTTATTTTAGTTGATCTTCGCAATCATGGACATTCTCCTTGGGATAATGAAATGACTTATGATCTAATGGCAGACGATTTGTTACAGCTATGTGATTCATTGAAATTAGAAGAAATACTTTTACTTGGTCATTCAATGGGCGGTAAAGCAGCAATGTTGTTTGCATCAAAATATCCAGATCGTGTTGAAAAATTGATAGTTGTAGATATAGGATTTAAAAAATACAAAAGTCACCATGATTTAATTCTTGAAGGTTTAAGTGCAATAAAATTAGATAGTAATAGCACTAGGCAATCTGTCGATACGCAACTGAGTGAATATGTTGACAATTTAGGCACAAAAAGTTTTCTATTAAAAAACTTATATTGGAAGGAGAAAAACCAACTTGCTTGGAGAATGAACATTCCAGTTTTAGAGAAAGCTATGGATGTTATATTGGATAAATTAGTACTTGAAGATATATTTTTGCCAGTATTATTTATTCGGGGAGAACAATCTAACTATATTTTAGATATGGACATTTCTGAACTTGAATCTAAATTTATAGATTTTAAATTAATCACAATAAATAATGCAGGTCATTGGGTACATGCAGAAAATCCTATAGAATTCAGTGAAGCCGTTTTAGAATTTTTATTACGATAAATTTAATGCATTTATCGACTAAAAATGTAATAAGAAACTAATGTAAATAAAAAATGGATTTTAATTTCTTAAAATCCATTTCCATGTATTTTGATAATTTTTATTTTAACAAATTCACATGTCCTTCATATTCATAGAACTTGTCAACTTTTTTATCTTTAAATTTCAATGACCAAACATATACTCCTTCTTTGACTAATTCGCCGTTATAAGTTCCGTCCCAACCAACTTCAACATCATGAGATTCCCAAATAATTTCACCCCATCTGTTAAATAGAAGGAAGGTATAACTGTACACATCAATACCACTAGTAATAACTGGTTTAAAAGTTTGATTAAACTGATCATTATCTGGAGTAAATGAGTTTGGAACAAAGAATATCATTGGTTCTACAACTGAGATTGTATGAGTTATTGAATCAAAACACAATCCGTTA
>JBBSUQ010000193.1:0-5889 GCA_038234235.1 Flavobacteriales bacterium | reverse complement strand
GCAAGTGGGTATTTTACCAGTATAATATGGTATTTTACACCGTATTTTATACGGTGACTTTTATTATATTTGTTACTACACAACCCCAAACAACATGGACAAAACAATACACCACGGCCGCAATGTAAAACGCTTTAGAGAAATGCTGGGCATAAAGCAGGAAGGCCTCGCTTACGACCTGGGCGAAGACTGGAACCAGAAAAAAGTATCTGCGTTGGAGCAGAAAGATATTATTGACGATCATTTACTGGAGCAGGTGGCAGGGCTACTGAAAGTTCCTGCAGAAGCGATAAAGAATTTTGATGAAGAGGCTGCTGTAAATATTATTGCAAATAACTTTCATGATGAGGCTACCGCATACTGTCAAAATTATAAATGCACCTTCAACCCAATAGAAAAGGTTGTTGAACTATATGAAGCCCTGGTAAAAAGTGAGAGAGAAAAGGCTGAAATGTTGCAAAAGGTTTTGGATAAAAAGAAATGAAGATCATCAACCAAAGAATTATTATTAAAACCTCTTTTTTAAGGGGTTTTTTCGTGAGACCCAAAAAGAAAGGGAGCCTCATAAGAAAACTAAAATTTGAATTCTCACAACGTGGTGATTATTTTAAAATCGATCTTTTAAATAAAAGTGAAGTATCATTAGAGTGGGGGAAACTCTGAGCACAACTATCGCCAAATCTGGATTAAAAAAAACTTTTAAAAATATGCTTTGAATGAAAATTGTATTTTACGAATTAATTTAAAATGTTGCAGATGAATAGTAATCATGACGAATGGGTTATCCATGGTAAAAGGACTCTGGATTGGTTTATAGAATCGATGGGTATTTCAGAATGGCATAGAAGAAGAACAAATGTTGCCAATTATTTTCATTCAGTTGATGCAAAAGTAAACACTGAAAAGCAAGTTCAAATTGACGGATATGAAAAATTTTTCGATCCGATTGCAGTATACTCAGATTGGATATCATGGTACATGTTCCTAGTCGAGTCAATTTTTGAAAGGCCAGGATGTGACGACCCCTCACAATCTGCAAGAATTTATCCTTTTTTTGCAACTATTGGAAAGAATATTGAAGCTATTAAAAAAATGAAAGGAATAGAAATACGGCTAAAATCATTATTTAACGAAAGCCAGAATAAGCCAGATTCAACATTGTTTGAAATTGTGGTAGCCGCACTTTATCATCGTAATGGTTGGATTGTTGAATTTCTTAAAGAGGATTCTTCCAAAAAAACTCCAGATTTAGAGATAGTCAAAAATGATAAACGACTTTGGGTGGAATGTAAAAGATTTGGAAAGGTCAATGAATATGCAGAAAGTGAACGTGTTGAATGGCAAAAAAGAGTAAAGCATTTATTCAATGCCATGCGTATTTCAGACACACCTGCATTTGTTGACATCATATTTAAAGTTCCATTACATCATACCTCCGAAATTGTTTTAGGGGCGGCATTTACACACTATATCCAATCGGGCATGATGAAAGGTGGAAAAAATTTATCGCATAAGCAATTCGACTTTAAGGCAATTCCTTTAGATTTGAAACACATAAATGAATTGCTATCTCATGAGCCAACGCGTCCAACCTCACCGTTAATGATTAAAATTCTAGCTGGAGATTTCGATTTACATTCTAGTTATACGCAACTAATTGCACCGAGAATTATAAACACTGTAAATCCTGATAATAAACTATTCATTCTCAATAAATTTTACGAAGGTCTATATGCTGCTTATATTGCTAAATGGGTTTGTATAGCTGAGGAATCGATTGATAAGAAAGCAAAAGAAGTTAAAAAAACTTTAAGTAAAGCTTTAAAACAAATTCCCTTTTCGGGTGATGGAATTATTCATATCGGCTATGAAACAGTTACAGGGCCAATGGTAGAATTGCGAAGACAAATGAAAATAAAAGAAGTAATGACCGAGTTTAACTTCGGAAACAAAAATATTCATGGAGTATTCTTCAATGCTTTCCAACTATTGCCGAAAGTAGAAGGTTTTGACTGGGCAGAAACTACATTATTCTACGAAAAAGAATTGGATGCAATTTTAGTTGATAAATTAATACTGGCCCCAACAAAAACGAAAACACGTGATAATACGCATTGGGATGAAGATTTATTAAGCCAATAGTCGAAAGAACATTAATTGCTTTTTAACTGATTTATCATTTATTCTAACTATCCAAAATAAAATCTATTTAATAAGTGCGTTTAATTTTTTAAGTTTTTGATTAACTACAAGAAGATTTTCTTTAAATTCTTTATATATTTTGTCAAAACCTTTTGAATTAATTTTTCCATTCTTTAGCATTGTAACTTTAGGTCCGTCAGTATAATATTCGAAAATAGGTAAAGCTGTACCAAATTCAAAATCGACAATTTCTTCTCCCAGATAATCTCCATCGTAATTAAGTAAATTATCAGAATGAGCAACTGCATTTCTTATTGTTAAGAGTCTATGTATCGACTCCCAAGCATCGAAATCGATTTTTTCTGCTTTCACAATGTATTGTAAAAGTGAATGTTTCCCGTTGAATGAAATTATCGAATTATGTAGAACAATCTCTTTAACAAACTCCGAATTTTCCCCCTTGATATAATTTGCGATTAAGGTTTTAAGGGTAGATTCAAAAAAATTGAAACTGATGATTATATCAGCTACTTGATCCTTCATCGTTTTAGAAAATTCATCATAATCTTTTCTGCTCATAATTTATAAATTGAAAATTGTAGACAAATAAAATAATACTTTCTAATCCTGCAAATAGTCTCTAATATGGGACTTTCTCTTATCATTCACTAATTTTAGATTGAAAAGTCTATATTGTACTGCAGACTTAGACACATTAAAATAGCAACTAAGTGAATTAATTATTTGGGAAAATGAAATTTGATTACAGCTTTGGTTGTCGATAAAAACTAAGCCTTCACGCAAGCCTAGTTCTTTTTTAATCAAAAATAACTTTGAAATAAATATGTCACTTGGTAACAATAAACAGGAAGCATAATAATTAGCTTGCCATTCTATCCATTCTGAATCTGTAGATAATCTTTTACCGCTCAAATAAGAATCCCTTACTGTTTCTGGTTCCTCTATTTCATCTTTAAATTCACGAACAATTTTTATTTTCCTATGAAGAGAAAGATGCCCTAATTCGTGTGCCAATGTAAAATTGAATTTCTGAATATCGTTTTTTAAGGATGAATCTATATATATTACCCTCTTAGAAGGATTGCATGCTCCAAGAATTCTGCTATTTGTTTGACTAAAACCGAGAGTTATTTCAAGATTAAATTCGATGTTATAGTTTACTTTTAAATACTCTACAATCTTTAATAATGGAGTAGGTTTAATAAATTCAAAATAGTTAGGTGAAAAAAGATTAAGAAGTTGGTTTGATCTGTTTTCTATAAAGTCAGAATTATAAAAAGGTATATTTTCTATTTTCATACATTTTTAATATGAACACGACAAAAAAAGGGGATTTATTTGAAAAAAAAGTATTTGCTATTATAAAAGAACTTATAGCACAAGATAAATTTTTTACTCCATCAGACAGATCATTTGTTTATGAAAAACACAAGTATTTTTCCACTGACAGGGGAAAAGAAATTATTTTCGATCTAGTTATTGAATCGTTCAGAGAAGATGGTTTAATTCCAAATCTAATTGTTCTTATAGAATGTAAAGATAAAAATAGAGCCATTTCTGTTAGTGATCTCGAATCATTTTATGCCAAAAAACAACAGGTCGCTAGGGCAAATTGTAAATGTTTATTATTTATTACTTCTGAATTGCAGGAATCTGCACTGACTTTTGCAATGAGTATAGGGATGGGTGTAATTAGAATACTTGATGAAGATACATTAAACTGGTTTGTAGAAAGGACCAATCAAAATTTAAAAACGTCACCAGGTAATACATTAGCTTTCAATGTAATTAATGCTTTGTGTTCTCCCATAGTATTTGCAAACTATAATAATATTTTTGCACTGATTAATGATAAGCCATTTATTTCTGTGGAGGATGCGATGATTGAGTTATCAAATACTTCAGCATCTGGTGCAGATATTCAAAATGGTTTTGAGAAAAATGTATTGCCACCTCATAATTTTATAGAGTAGAAATATTAAACTACCTGATCGTATTTTGAAGTGGTATATGAGTTTTCACTTGGTAAGTAAAAAATTAGAAGTTATGAATGTAAAATTCATTTATTAGTAAATGACAATAAAGTGAGTACTAAAGTAAAAGGATATTTAGAGTTGTTCTTCCTTAACAGGAAGGACTCAGGGAACCGCAAACCTAAATTGACTATATTATAAAAAGTATTTCATTGAGTGAAAAAGTTTATAATGAAATAAATTAAATTATTGAAAATAATATACAAAATCTTGCTGGGGCAAGTGAGCTTCAGCTTCCGTGCCAATTTTCTGCGCTGTTGGAATCTCCCAATTCTTTTTAGTATTCTTTCCCCTAAAACTGATGTTTGAACAAATTAAAAAAAACTGTAAATAACTATTGAGTATATTATTAAATTACAAATCAAATCAAAAGTGAATTCAAAATGTTTAAATATAATTGGTCTCTGTTTTGGGTTGTTAGGTGTTGTACTCATATTCATATGGGGACCTCCTCAACCTCTATTGGAAGAAGGTATTGGAATTGGACTTGAGGATAACACAATCATCGATGAAAATGGGAAGACGGTGAAGCAATATAATTTAGAAGTTAGTAGAAAGCGAAAAAAGCATAATTTCTTATCAAAAGCAGGTTTAGGATTGGTTTTTTTGGGGTTTGTATTCCAGTTAATTGCATCACTTGATTAAATATCGAATCTGGCTTAAGAGTTCCTATTCTGGTTCAAATCTTCGGAAAGATTAACCCGCTGAAGTTGTTAGAAAAAATTTAATAATATTCTTATCTTGTTGACTAAATGGACTTAAAATCTTTCCCCAAGAATAATCTTGAAAAAGAAGATTTAAAACATAATATTTTTCTACAGCTAATAGATCTTATAGATTTTTATGAAGGTTTTTCCAACAGCACAATGGGCTTTCTGAGCAAAGGAACTAAAGCAATCTTTAATCTCGACACTCATGTTTTTTACTTCCATTAGCGGAACTTTAGAAAATCTGAACGGGGATTCAATTATATAAAATATTAGGTTGACAAGAGCATACGAAACCTTATTTAATCGCTTATTTTTGCAAATACTTTCTTACAAAATATTTTATATAGATTATTAACACTTAGACATCCAAATAGAAATGTCGATGATGTAATTCCAAGTTAAATATTCTGCTCATCAGCCTCTTACTCGTTTTGATTTTTATATTATTTCTCAGCACAATTTACAAATATTTTTAAAAATAAAGTTCCTTAGAAATGAGAATTACTAATCTCCAAAAAGATCAATTAAAAAATATTATCTCTAAACATGAATTATCTCAAGATTATTTTGAATTTGGCGGGAAGGACGAAATTTTTCAAGTAAAGTTTAGAGATGATTTTTTCACATTTTATATAAAGATGTATGATATTGATAAATATCAAAATACTATTAGCTATGTTAATAATAAGAATCAACAAGTATTGAAACAGAGTTGGGATGAGACAATTTCCCAATTTGAACATTGGGCTATTGGCATTTCTAAGGATATAAAATATTTACCTAAACGAAATGAAAAGCTGGCTCAAATCTTTCCGCATGAAATTCACAAATATTCAAAATCCTGTAACTATTCAGTACCCTTAAAACTACGTAGATTTTTTATTTTTTAAATTATTGTGTCGGTTATCCACATTATTTTGGGTGGTTTTAAATAATCTGTTTTTAGTGCACATTTTACTTCGAAATAATTTTTTTTTGTGGAT
>JBBSUQ010000192.1:0-5903 GCA_038234235.1 Flavobacteriales bacterium | reverse complement strand
TTTTCATCTAAAAAATCAATGGTGAAATTTGTTCCTATTGGAAAGCCATTGCTCACTTCCATTTCTAGATTTCCACTGAGAAAATTAAAATTTTGAGATTTGTTTTCTAAATTAACATCAAATGTATCTACTAATGTTAACTGATTGATAGCCGGATTTAAAGGCATGGTGATTTCAATTTCTAATTTCACAACTGAATTTTCATAAACTTCATTCCAACCACCAGAATCATTTCCATTCGGATTTAATTCAATTCGATAAGCATAGTTTAAAATAGAACCTAAATTTTCAATAAATGCTTCCATATTACTGTTTAAATTATTGAATTCAAAAACTGTTTCAGTGGCAATTAGCGAATTTCCAGAAACATAAGCAGAATTAACAGGTATGAAATTATTCAGTTGCGGATGTGTCAAACTCACCGTATTTCCACTCGCAGAGACATTTGAAACATTATTGAACTTAACTTTCGCAGGTGCTTTGATTCCGTTGGTCAATTTTAATTTAACATTTACATTGCTGATATCAATTAACCCTGATTCAATTTTATTAAGAAAATCAATTTTAGTTTGAGCAATATCTTCAAAGATTTGATTCCCAAAATATCCGCGGGCATAATTAAATTTCACATCTCTAAATGTCGCGTCCAATTTTGTTATTTGTTGATTTGTAACCGTAACTGCCGTGCCGTTAGGATCTGATTTTACGGTAACAATTGATGGTACTTTATTAAAAGAATTTCCCATATTCCCTCGTAAATCTAGTTGATAACCTTCTAGATCAACAGAAATAGAAACTTGACTTGGGTTTGCAATGGTTCCCGCTGGCGCCGATAATGTTTTTGTTAATTGAACACCATTTTTAGTAATTCCAGGAAAATCTATTTGAAAAATGACAATGGTACCAATAGGATTTAAAAGTTTTACATCGATAAAACCTTTTTTTAATTTAGCAATTTTAAGTTGGGCACCATTTGGCACTTTCAAATCATTGTCTTGAACATCATTTATAAAAGAAAAGCCCGGATTTACATTAATGGAAATGAATTGAGGCACAAAATCTTTATGGATTGTTGTATCTGGAATAGTTAAAATGTCTGTGATATTCACATCCAACAGGGTTCGCTTTAAATTAACTTCAAGATCATTTGAAGAATTGATAAAAAGAGTGCTGTCGTTTACGTATTTATTAAGTGTTAAGGTATCATTGATAACTGGCACTCGCCAATCAGTGTTCCAAGAGGTTTGTTCTTTTCTACATGAATTAAAAAACATCAAAAAGGAACTCAGAAAAATTAAATAAATCGTACGCATGTTTAATAGAACGTTATAAATTAAAAGAAAGTTGGTTATGCGCGTTCAATTATTGTGGCATAACCCTGCCCTACGCCAATGCACATAGTAACCAATGCGTATTTTTTACCTGTTTTTTGCAATTCCAAAGCAGCAGTGTGTAAGATTCTTGTGCCCGACATTCCGAGCGGATGACCAAGTGCAATGGCACCTCCATTTGGATTTATTCTCGGATCGTTATCTGCCAATCCTAATTTTCTTGTACACGCCAAAACTTGTGCAGCAAACGCTTCATTCAGTTCCAAAATATCCATTTGGTCTAAAGTTAAACCTGCACGTTCCAAAGCTTTTTGGCTTGCATAAACTGGCCCAATTCCCATTATTCTAGGTTCAACCCCGGCAACAGCAGCACTAACAATTCTTGCCAAAGGTTTTAAATTATTTTTTGTACAAGCAGACTCTGACGCCATCAAAACTGCGGCAGCTCCGTCATTTAGACCAGAAGAATTTCCGGCAGTTACACTTCCATCTTTTTTAAACGCAGCTCGCAAACCAGACAAAGATTCTATTGTTGTGTTACCTCTAATAAATTCATCTTTATCAAAAATTAAATCTTCTTGTTTTTTTCTGGGAATTGAGATGGGCATAATTTCTTGTGCCAAACGACCTGAGTTTTGAGCTGCAAACGCTTTCTCTTGACTCCAAAGTGCAAATTTATCTTGTGCTTCGCGTTCAATACCATAAAGTTCTACAAGATTTTCGGCAGTATTTCCCATTCCATCCGTGCCATAAAGCTCTTCCATTTTGGGATTTATAAATCTCCAGCCAAAAGAAGAATCAAACATTTGTGCGTCTCGACCATACGGAGTAGAAGTTTTTGAAATTACCCAAGGTCCTCTGGTCATGTTTTCAACACCGCCAGCAATGTAAATTTCACCTGCTCCATCCTTAATTGCACGTGCAGAATTTACTATTGCGGCCATACCAGAAGCACACAATCTATTAACTGTTTCACCACCCGCAGAAAATGGTAATCCAGATAAAAGTCCGGCCATTCTGGCAACGTTTCGATTGTCTTCACCTGCCTGATTTGCACAGCCAAGTATCACGTCTTCAATCAAATTGAGATCCAGTGTACTGTTTCTATTTATTAATTCTTTAATAACCGATGCGGCCATATCATCTGGACGCACACTAGCCAAAGTACCACCAAAATTACCTATTGCGGTGCGTATTCCATCTACTATATATACTTGTGTTGACATATTCAATAATTGTTGTGCAAAATTAATCATTTATAAAGATTGTTGAAAACTTAATGTCTGTTGATTCTAATTATTATACTATTTTAGGGTCGCTAAAGTATTAAAACTTCTATGAAAAAAACTATTTTACCGCTTCTATTGCTGTGTAGTTACAGTGTTATAGGGCAAACTGATGAACTTACACCAAGAGAAATTGCGTATCGAGATTCGATTGCTTTGTTGAACAATACAAATGCTACGATAGCCAATAGCCAAGAAGCATACAATAAGGGTATTGCTGCTTTTGGAAAAAAAGATTATTCCGGAGCAATTAAAAATTTCGAATCTTCGATAAGTTATGATCCAAAATTTACGGCTGCCTATTACAATAAAGGCATAGCTGAAAATGCTGCTGAAAAATATGTGGAAGCGAAAGGAACATTTGATAATTTATTAAAAATAGATCCTTCGTATTCAAAAGCGTATTTCCAAAGAGCCAGAGCGTATCAAGGTTTAAATGATTATTTGAACAGTGAGAAAGATTATGAAAAATCAATCTCAATTGATCCGAAAAATGCAAACGCATATTATAACTATGGTACACTTCGTTTTTTACAAAAAGATTACAACGACGCCATAAAATATTTCACGAAAGCAATTGAAATGAATAAAGAATTTGCATTTGCTTATAATGATAGAGGCAGTTGTTATAGAATGATGGACAACTATCCAAAAGCGATAGCTGATTATGAAGAAGCTGCAAGGAAAAATCCGAATTTGGCTTTTGTTCTTAATAATATCGGAACTACCAAAAAGAAAATGAAAGATTACACAGGTTCATTGGCAGCATTTTCAAGAGCTATTTCAATTGATCCTAATTTTCATTTGGCATATAACAATCGTGGTGTTACTTTAATGGAACAAGGTAAACTCGCTGATGCGCAAAAAGATTTTGAAAAAGCAATCAGTATAAATGCCAATTATGCACCGGCTTACAGCAACTTAGCCGCCATTTATTTTAAACAAAAAAATTATAAAAAAAGCGCTGAATTATCTACAAAAGCCTTGGAAAAAGATCCTGCTTACGCAGAAGCATACATAAATAGAGGCATGGCAAAAGAAATGCTAAGAGATGCAAATGGTGCGTGTGAAGATTGGAACAAAGCTAAAGAAATGGGTGCCGAAATAGGTCAAAATTTATTTTCTGCTAACTGCAATTAAAATTAAATAAAAAAATTAAGATGAAAAATTATATTAAAACATTAATTGCATTTTGTTTTCTACTTTCTGCAAATGCTCAAAATGTTGATTTCAAAGCAGCAAATTTCAAGGATGACAAAGATGGTTTAAAAGTTGCGACAGATGCAATTAAAAAAGCAGAAGAATTTTATGATTTAGGAAACATAGCCGTTTTCGATGTACAACCTTACGGACTGAGTTTCAAGAAAGCGTTGATGGAATATCAGAAGGCTCAAAAATTTAATCCAAACAATGCTGAATTAAACTATAAAATTGGTGTTTGTTATGCCAATTCTAGCATGCCGTATGAATGCATTGCTTATTTCAAAAAGGCAAAATCTTTAGATCCAGCTTGCCATCCATTTCTTCCTTATTATTATGGTTATGCCATGCAATTAGAAGAAAAATTTGATGAAGCTTTAAAATCTTATGCTGAATTTGAAAATACTTATAAAAAAGCAGACAATTTCATGAAATTTGTGAACCAACGTGAGTCTGAGTGCAAAGAAGCTAAAAAGAATTATGCCAACCCAATTAGAGCTTGGATTGATAGAGTTCCTGAATTGTGTACTCCACAAGATGATTATGCACCATCTATTACGACCGATGGAGGTGAAATTATTTTTTCAAGTAATAGACCAAACGGACATCCAGAAAATGAAGTTGGAGGTTATGACAATGATATTTACAGTTCATCACTTGTTGACGGTAAATGGAGCAAGCCACAACAAATAAAAGGTAAAGTAAATACCTTGCAAGATGATATATCAAACAACTTAAGTTTCGATGGTACTAAAATGCTTTTTCACAGAGAAACTGATGGTCAGGCAGATGTATACGAAGCGAAATTGGTTGGAGCAGAATGGAGCGAACCTAAAATTTTACCTGTAGTTATTTCCACAAACAGATCAAATGAAAAATATGGTGCTTACAGTCCTGACGGATGGAGTATTTATTTTTCTAGAGAAAATGAAAGCAGATCTTCTGGTGGAGAAATTATGTCTAGCACTATGTTGAATAAAATGGTGAAAGATTACAAAATGGCTACTCCTCATCCCTTGGTTAATAGTAAATTTAATGACGGGCCAATATTCTTACACATTGACAATGAGACGATGTATATTGCTTCGGAAGGTCATGAATCTATGGGAGGATATGATATTTTTATCTCGAAAAAAGTGCAAGGTCAATGGACAAAACCTGTAAATATGGGTTACCCTATAAACACACCTTATGATGATTTCTTTTTTGCATCAACTGCCAACGGAAGATTTGCTTATATTACTTCAAACAGAGCTGGCGGCGATGGTGGTTATGATATCTATAAAGTTACGTTTTTAGGACCTGCGAAAAATCCGGTATTTGCAACTGAAGATTATTTATTATCATCTATCGCAATGCCTATAAAAGACAATCAAATTGAAGCTACCGTTGCTGTAAATAGAAAATCTTTTACAGTGTTTAAAGGAATTACAATTGATGCAATTTCGAGAAAACCAGTTGAAGCAGAAATTGAAATTATTGACAATTCAAACGGAAAAATTATTGAAACGATTACGACCAATAGCGCAACGGGTAAATTTATAATTACACTAGAATCTGGTAAAAATTATGGAATTGCTGTTAAAGCTGAAGGTTATTTGTTCCACTCAGAAAATTTCGATATTCCAACGGGAAGTGCTGATAATTTGGTAAACAAGATTATTGAATTGAAAAATATTGCTGTCGGTAGTAAAATTGCCCTTCGTAATATCTTTTTTGATACTGGAAAATCTAATTTAAGAGCAGAATCTAATGCAGAGCTTGATAGATTGGTGAAATTGATGAAAGATGTGCCGAAACTGAAAATAGAAATCAGCGGACATACCGACAACACTGGCTCAGCGAGTTCTAATGAAACATTGTCTCAAGATAGAGCTGCTGCCGTTGTTGCCTATTTAAAATCTAAAGGAATAGATGCTTCAAGAATGGTGGCAAAAGGTTATGGTTCTGCCATGCCAGTAGCTTCTAACGGAAGTGAAATGGGAAGACAAGAAAACAGAAGAACTGAGTTTGAAATAAAAGCGAATTAATATTTTTGAGGTTATCTCAATGATTAAATAAACTTCATTTTTCATAACAGATAATA
>JBBSUQ010000191.1:0-5930 GCA_038234235.1 Flavobacteriales bacterium | reverse complement strand
TTTCTATCTTTTTTTAACTCAATTCAATTTTTACAATCAAATATTTGTCCCGAAAATCGACAATAATTGGGACAAATAGCAAAGAATTTTATCTAAAAATAAATTATAATTTATTGAATTACAAATAAACATCTAAAAGTGAGGTTCGTAATGCATTGCAAACCTTCTTTTTGTTAAATTCTCGAAATTAATAGTTATCAAAAATAAATCTCAAAACTTTAATTTGTTCTGGAGATAATTTTTCTCCTCTTCTTTGCATCATACTTTCAATGTCAATTATCGCCTTTTCGAAATTGTATTTTTCATTTTCTCCCCAAGAAAATGACGGAATATGTTTTGAGAAAAATCCACCAGAAAATAAAACGCTGCTCACTCCTACTACACTCGCCGTATTAAACATTGTGTTGATGCCACACTTGCTATGATCTCCCATTGTGAGTCCCATAAAAGTTACATCGGTTTGAATTTCTTTAACGTTTTCGTAAGAATAAGTTTTTACTTTACCGTAATTATTTTTGAGGTTACTCGTGTTGGTGTCTGCTCCCAAATTGCACCATTCGCCAATTAAAGAATTTCCTAAAAATCCGTCGTGGCCTTTGTTGCTGTATCCTTGAAAAATCACATTGTTTATTTCTCCTCCAACTTTACAAAATGGACCGATAGAGTTGGCGCCATAAACTTTTGTTCCCATTTTTAGTTGGGCATTTTCTTGCATCATCAAAGATCCTCGAATTAAACAACCTTCCATTATTTCGGAATTTTTAGCGAGATAAATATAACCTTCATTTGTATTGAGAATGGAAGCTTCAATTTTTGCGTTTTCTTCCAGAAAAATTTTAGATTTATCGCCAATAATTGTATTTGTCTCAGAAATTTTTGCTGATGATTTATTAAGGGTAAGAAGTTCGAAATCTTGCTTGCAAATTGCTTCATTTTTCTCGAACAATTGCCATCTTTCTTCCAAAATTATTGGAGTATCTCCCAAAAATTCTATTCTTAACTCTTCTTGTGAATCGGTAAAATTAGTACCATAACTCGCAAGCAAAATATTATTCAAATACAATCTTTCCCCTACTTTCAAAGAACTCAGAGCAATGACAAAATCGGTATTTGGTATGATGTTAGAAGGAATAATAATTGCGTTTTCTGTCGAATTTTTATAAACGTTTTGCAGGTATTTTTCCGTCTCAAAGCTAATTTCTACATACGGCAAAAAAGCCTTGTACCTTTGTGTATTAGTGAAAAAGCCAGTTCTCAATTCACTTACTGGTCTTGTCAAACTCAGCGGTGCAAATTTTATCCAATTAGGACCGTCAACTAATCTAATTTTCATAAGCTATGTTTGCATTATCTGCTTTGTTCTTACTGAACGCAAAAAACAAGAAGAAAGTTATAAGCGCGTTTATAACTATCATTTCAACTCCAATTTTGTAATATCCAAATATTCCAGGTTGATCTTTTCCTACCGCATAACCTCCAGCAGAGAATAGCCACAAGAGCACACATATCATTACTGAAACTAAGCAAACCATTGGAATAAATTTATCTCTAACTTCTCGCTTAGATATTATGCCGAAGAAGAACAGACCTATGAGTGGTCCATAAGTAAATCCTGCCAAGGTCATTAATAAATCTATGGCACTCTTATCGGTGGTGTGTTTTAAAACAATTATTACCAATAACAACAAAATAGCAACACCAATATGCACGATGGTTTTCGTTCTTTTTTTAGCTGCATCTTCTTTCTTTTCCATGTTCAGTAAATCGTAAGAAATACTTGTGGTAAGTGCTGTTAATGCACTGTCTGCGCTGGAATATGCCGCAGCAATTAGTCCGACTAAAAATAAGATTCCAATGCCCAGACCTGTGCTGTTGTCCAGCGCAAGTGCCGGAAACAAATTATCCGTTCCCATTTCATCACTTCCAACTCCTGTTTGTACGCTGTACATGTGTAACAAGGCTCCTAAACCTAGAAATACGAGATTTACGAAAATTAAAATTACAGCAAAAACGACCATGTTTTTTTGAGCATCACCTGTACTTTTACATGTTAAATTCTTCTGCATCATATCCTGATCTAGGCCTGTCATGCCAATGGTAATAAACATACCACCGATAAACATTTTCCAGAAATAGGATTTTGAATTAACATCATCAAAGAAAAATATTTGAGAATATCCACTTTCTTTTACTGCTTTAATTACACCAACATCGCCCAAATTAAGCGCATGGTAAATTATGTAAATCATTACGCCAACGGCAAGTAACATCACAAAAGTCTGGAGCGTATCCGTCCAAATTATGGTTTTAATTCCGCTTTTGTATGTATAAACATAAATCAACGCCAGAGAAATTATTACAGTCAATTCAAATGGTATTCCCCACGCATCAAAAATAAATAATTGCAAGACATTCGCCACCATCAACAATCTTACAGAAGCTCCTAAAACACGGCTGACAATAAAAATCATTGCACCTGTTTTGTGCGCGTAAATCCCGAATCTTCGGTTTAAATAACTATAAATAGAAACAACTTGAAACTTGTAAAAAATGGGCAAAAGAACAAATGCAATCACTAAATATCCAAGGAAATAACCGAGAACCATTTGCATGTATTGAAATTGCACTCCTCCAACTTGACCTGGAATTGAAATAAAAGTAACACCCGAAAGTGATGCGCCAATCATTCCGAATGCAACTAAAAACCAAGGACTTTTTTTGTTTCCAGTAAAAAAACTATCGCCATCGCTTTTTCTTCCCGTTAACCAAGAAATGCCAATCAACAAAAGAAAGTAGGCTCCGAGTATGGATGCGATAAGTGCTGCGCTCATTTTTTACGACTGATGTTTGTAATTATGTCTGCAAATACATTTGGGTCAAAATTATCAATTTTTGTCCAGTATTTTAATTTCTTGTCATCCGAACACGAAACAAATCTAAAGGTGCCGATGGCAGTTAATGCATTTACGGAAAAATTGTGACCTTTATTTTTGACTCCCAATTTTTGAACGGGATTTAAAGTGTCCAAATCCCAAATTTTTATAGATTTATCACGACTGGCAGAAATCAATAAATCATCTAAAATAATTAAATCATATATAACATAATTATGCGCTGGAATCGAAATAAGGCACTTTTCCAAATTAAGATCCCATAATTTAATATGCGCATCTTTACCAGCTGTATAAAGTAAATTGTTATTTTCTGGAGAAAAAATACTTGCCGTTGTACCACCCTCGTGACCTGGAAATTTATTTAAGATTTGGTAATCTTCGGCATTGAGAATTAAGATTGAGCCATTTCCTCCACAAACTGAAAATTTAGTTCCTTGATTGTCAAAATTAATTCTTCTGATTTTTCCGCAGTCTAAAGGTAAAGTAGAAAGATAATTTAAATTTTCTCGATCGAATAAATGTATATTTCCATCTTTATCACCTGCTAAAATTTGATTGTTTTTTGGATTTTTAGCTAAGGCAAATATTGAACTTTTACCGACTTTAAAAAATTTTACTTCAATTTTATTTTCTATATCAATAACATGAATGTCGCCGCTGGCCAAACCGATCCAGAGATAGTTATTTTCACCATCAATTAATAAAGTGTAAGGAGTACTTTCAGTTTTTATGACAAATTGATCTTGTTCACCTGTGGTCAAATCCCATCTAACAACATGTTTATCACCGGATGCCGAATACAAATGTTTTTGATCCGAGACACAATAATAAATTGCACCAGAGTGACCTTGAAATGATTCTTTAAAATTGTCAGCTAATTCAAACAAAAATACTAGTTGTTTTCCTCTTCATCTTCAATTAAATCGTCTTCATCTTGCACTTGTTTAAGACGTTCGGCATAATCTGCAGGAAGAAATTCAAAGAAAGTATCACCTCTTAAACCAAGTCTTAAACATTCCAATGGAATCATTTCATTTGGAGCAATATTTCCTAGATTAACATTGGCACCAAATAATTTTATAAACCAAACTTGTTGATTTTTTATTGGCGCTTCCCAAAGAATGTCGTTTGGATTAATTTTGGCAATTATTTTATTGATAAGCATGGTATGGGCAGTTCCATTTGGTCTAAAAACACCAACATTCCCAGCTTCTCTACCTTCAGCTATTACTTTCCAAGAACCTGCTTGAAGTTCTGTACTCATCATTTTTATCCATTTTCCAGGAGAAATAAGAATTCCAGAATCTTTTGAACCAACTTCTGAAAGAACTGTGCGGTTTTTAGAAAATTGTCTGATCAATTCACATTTATCGTCGTGATTGATAATTATAGAACCATCAGAGATTTCAACAAGATCTAAATTGTATTTATCTAAAACTCGGAGATAATCATCTGTTCTACCTCGAGCATAAAAAACTTCGAAAAGTGTTCCTCCAAAATAAGGGCGAATGTTGGCTTCTCTGTAAATTTTTAACTTTTCCTCGATATTCTGAGTAGTGTAAGCAGTACCAAAACCAAATTTAACAACATCTGTAAGATGTCCGGATGCTTGACAGAAATCTTCGGCTTCTCTATTGCTAAGACCTTTGTCCATCATCATGGTCAATCCTTTTTCTCGAGGTTTGGCATCTCTCTCAGGAATATATGGTAATTCGAAATTCATATTGGCTTTCTAATATACGGGTTTTTAATATGCGGGTTTTCTAAAATGAAGATTATTAATCTTCGGTCAAAAGTACAAATTCTCTGACATTTAACAAGTCTGGATTGATGTCAAAAATTTCTTTAGCTTTTATTTTATCAGTTGCAGCTACATTTAAAAATTTTTCAAGCGCCTCTGATTTTCTATCGTTAATATATAATAAATTGATATATAACAAAATAGCTGACTCATTATCGCTTGAAATCTCCATGAAAGTTTCTATATAATCTTGTGCCATTATTGGACTAATTTTCTGTAACAATTCTATATAACTGATAAGACAATCTTCATCTGTACTATCAAGACTTAATGCTTTGATATAATTTTCTTGGGCTTTTGGCAATTCGTCGTTTTTCTCGAAGGCTCCTGCCAATACGTGGTAATAGCCCGCATTTTCTGGTTCGAGTTCGATGGCTTTTTCAATAAATGTTATTGCTTCTGAAATAATTCCTCTAAGGTCAAACACAATTCCCAAGCCCAACCAAGCATCACCAAAATAAGGCGCCATCGCAATACTGTCACGGTAACACTTTTCTGCTTTATCTAAATCGTTGGTTTGTTCGTAGCATTCGCCAAGATAACAAAGAGCCACGGGATCATCGCCATCAATTTCCATACATTTCTGGAAATTTTCTATGGCTTGTTCATATTTATCGTCTGCCAGATATGAATTGCCCATGTTAAAATAAACGGGTCCGAAATCTTCATTAATTGCCACACAATATTCATAAGCCCAAATTGCTTCTTCGAAATTACTATTTTGAGAATATGCGTTTCCTAAATTGTACCAAGAAGTGAAAGAATAAGGATTTTCGTCAATAAAATCGGTGTAAGCTTTAATGGCTTTGTCAAATTCACCCATTTGATTGTAACAAAACGCTTTTTCATAAATTGCTGCTTCGTTTTTTGGATTGGAAATCAATGCTTCTTCCAAAATTGCCAAAGCATTTTTATAATCATTGACATTTTCGTATTCCATTGCCAAATCCATATAAATTTCATCTCTGTCTTCTAATTCAGCAACAGCGAGTGCATCTTTAAAAAATTTAATTGCACGTTTATAATCTCTGAGTTGAGAAAAAATGGAAGCTTTAGTCAACAAAAATTCGCAATTAGGCTCTTGCCACTTTTCTACTAGAGCCAACATATTCAGTGCCTCTTTTAACTGACCCATTGCAGACATTGCCTGAGCTTTACGCACGTAGAAAAGTGCATTGTAACCAAATTGGGTTATTGCGAAATCTGCCGTTTGATTGGCTTTGCTGTACTGGCCA
>JBBSUQ010000190.1:0-5945 GCA_038234235.1 Flavobacteriales bacterium | reverse complement strand
ATTTCTATGTGTCCATCAAATTGTTTGTAGAATCCAGAAACTGAAAACAATTCTCTTGGACTCATGTACCACTCATATCTCAAATCATAATTATTGATATTTGTTTGTTTCAAGTCTATGTTGCCATTAAATGTTCTTTTAGTTATTGGATCATAAATTTGAGCAATTGATTTTTCTTTGAATGATGGTCTTGCAACGCTACTACTTGCTCCCAAACGAATATTCATTTCTTTGTTTAAAAAGAAATTTAAATTGGCTGATGGTAACAAATTTAATTCATCTAATGTTTTTTCATCATTGTAAATTATAGATCCTTCGTTGTTTTGACCTGTATAATACATATCTGCTTTTTCAACTCTTAAACCATAAGAAAATTTAGCAAATTCTTTTATTGGATGTACAAGAACCGTGTAAGCAGCAAAAACTGTTTGGCGGGCAGAGTAAGTATTTGCCGGCTGAAAATTACCAATTACATAAGTTCCGTTTTTATAACTATCTCTGTTGATATCAGATGACCAAATATTTTCTTCTTTTAAAAACCAATCCGGATCAGCCTCAATATTACTCAAATCGTTTCTTCTTAGTTTGAAAGAATAAACTGAAAAATCTCTAAATTTTAATGTACTTGCCAAGCCTGTTTTAAATTCAATTTTCTTTTTTATTGGAACAATGATATCTAATTTTGAGGCGTTGTCATATTCATTTAAATACCTCCAAAATCTATCAATTCCGGCACCGTTCCCTGTAGATAAGGTAGTATCGCCATCACCAACAGATATTCTTGTTTCTCTAAAATCTGGATCGTCAACCTTTGATCTTGAAATGGCATTTGCCCAATTAACTTCTACTTTCTTGATTCTGTGATTTCCAGAAATCATTAAAGATGTAAGGTTTTTTTGAGAATAAGTTAAAACGTCTTCTTGTAAAATAGATTGGTTTTGGTTAAAATCTTGATTAATTCTTTTTGCAGCTGTAGATTCGGCATTCTGACTATTTAACAAGGTGATTTGAAATACATTTGTATTCTTTTTATAAGAAGCACTTGCCAATGCACTCCATAAAACACTGTTTTTTCCAACGTCACCAATTCTTGTAACAACTTTAGTTAATTGAGTAACTGAAGGATCTGTATCTTTCAAATAATCACTTGATTCGTAATCTTGATAAAATTTGTATTCATTGGAATAATTAAAAACCAAATTATATCCAAAAGTTCCGCCTTTTTTCAATTCTAATTGATTGCCATGATTCACAAAAAAATTAGTATTGAGATTCGCTGTTGCGGACTGTGCAGCTAAATTTGGATTAAAAGATCTCGTTAAACTTTCTAACTTAGGATCTATTTTAGTTTCATCAGGTATAAGGGTTTTAGGATTAAAAGGAATTTTTCTTGATCCATCATCGAAACCAGTCCAATCTGTTTTACCGCCCTCGTATAAAATAAAGTTTTTGTTGTACTGCATAGCAGGATTGTAACCAATGCCTCCACCAATTTGTGTAGTTTTTTTCAAAGGAAATTTTCTTGTAACTATATTTACCAGTCCTCCAGTAAAATCTCCGTACAATTCTGGCGATGCAGTTTTAAAGACAGATACATTTTCTAACAAAGAAGTTGGGAAAATATCCATTTGCACAGAGTTTTTATCAGGATCTAAACCAGGAATTACCAAACCATTTAAGGTAGTTTGTGTGTAACGATCGCCAAGTCCTCTAACGAAAACATCTTGACCATTAGCAATTGTGACACCGGTTACTCTTTTCATTGCTTGTCCTAAATCACCATCACCTGTTTTAGACATACTTTGACCTGTAATTCCGTCAGAAACAGAAGCAGTTTCTTTTCTCTCTAAAATAAATCCGACATCACCTCTTGTATCTGCTTTACCAACTACAATTACATCACCTTCAGTTTGCACAGGAGGTGAAAGTATAGTGTTTAAGATAGTAACATCGTTTGCAACAATTACAATTTTTTCAAATATTTGAGTTTCGAAAGATGTAGAAGAAATTTCAATGTCATAAGTTCCTACTGGTAACTGTAAGGAGTAATTTCCATCAAAATCACTCATTGCACCTACGGTTGGATCACTTTTTAACTTTACTTTGGCACCGTACATTGGCTCGCCATTATCTCCATCAATGATATTTCCACGCAAAAATCCTTTATCTTGAGAAAAGGAAACACTGGCAATTAGAAAACTTAAAACAATTAAAAACTTTTGTGTCATAACTTATTATTTGACTTTAATTTGACCTTGTAAATAAACTCCGATGTTCGTAAACACCGGAGTTTTGTATTGTGATTTTATTCTTGCAATTAATTTCTTACAACTGATTTCTTAGGCCTGCACAAGTCCAAGATGTGAAAGTTGCAGAAGTCATTGTGGTACCAGTACCTTCAACAAACTTTGTATTAGCCATTGCTTGATCTGCAGGAACTGAACCACTACAGGCAGCAACTGTTGTGTAAACTTCTAAAATTGAAGTTAATTTTTTACAGTTTGTGAAAACCAATACATCGCTCAACAATTTAGTTAAAGCATCAGTTTTAGCAGCACAACCATTAGCAGCATCATAGTTAGCACGAACTTTAACTTTAGATCCAGCAGCTTGAGATGAATAATCAAAAGTTACATTTTGAATTGTACCTTGCGCTTTGTCTTTGAAGTCTGTAGCAGAACCTTCTAAACCTAAAGATTTACACAAACCATTTTTGATTGTGAATAAACCACTTGTGTAAGTTGTGCCTTCGGGCCCATCAACTTCTAAAGCTTCATCTGTTCCAACTAAATCACCTTGCATTACGATAAAGTTTTCAATAGTTCCTGAATAGTTCATGTCTAAATCTAATCCGTCATCTCCTTGAAAGTAAACCAAGATGTTAGTTACGTTAACTGTGCCACCAAAAAATTCAATTCCATCATCCAATGTTGCATAGATTTCAATGTTATCGATAGTAGTTCCTGAACCAACACCACCAAGTGTTAAACCATTAATTTCGTTTCCTTCACCAATAGTGATTCCACCATGACGAATTGAAACATATTTAAGGCTTCCAGAATTGTCAGTTGCATTTGTACCACCAAATAAACCATAACCAGCAGTTACAGGAATGCCTTCAATGTTTGTTTCAGTATCACCACTTTGAGCAGATATTGGCGCTGCACCTAAGATGATAAGGCCACCCCATTTTTGGTTGTCAGTTCTTGTTAAGTTTGTTCCTACTTTTTGTCCTATTTCAATATTGTCTAATATAGATGTAAAGATAATTGGGCTAGCAGCAGTTCCTTCAGCCATTAATTTACCACCTCTTTGGATTATTAATGCAGAAGCCAAAGTTTCCTGTCCTTCTTTACCTTTAACAATTGTTCCGGCTTGTATTGTTAAAGTAACACCAGTTGCAACAACGACTTTACCATCCAAAATCCAAATTTTATCAGATGTCCAAGTTTCGTTAGCGCTTATTGTACCAGATTTGTTAACTGAATTAGAAGGTACTTCTGGAGTAAAAGTACAAGAACCGTCGTCTTTTTTAGCATCGGTATTGAAATTGTCTGCCGTTGGGTCAGTACATCCTTTTTTCTTACAAGATACTGTAGCTACTGCAAGAGAGGCAGCCATCAACATCATTCCTAATTTTACTTTTGTCATGTTTGTTTTTTTTAATATTATTTTCTGGGACAAATTTCCGCTTCTTAGATTAATCTAACTTTCCGATTTCTTTAAGAAAGAATTAATTGTTTGTTAACTCAATGTGAAGTTAAATATCAAGCTCAGTTTGAAGCTCAAATCATTTAAACTAACTTCCAATTATTTGAACATTGTTCCAGTCAATTTCAATTTTCAATTTTTAAGATAAATCGTTATTCACCTTTTTTTATAAATTCAATTTGAGATTCGCTTAATCAACTTAAAACTTCAAATAAGTTTAAACGATTATGTCATCTCTCAATCTGAATACAAAATTACAGCACACTTTTCTTGCCGCTTGAAATAGGCAGTTATCCTTAAGTTAAGCTTTCTTAATATTCACTTAATATTAGCTCTGTTTAATTAATGTTTTCTTAAACCATCTGTAATAGCTAGGGAATATTGCTGATATACTTTTGTATCAAACATATTCGAGAAACATCATGCGGTCTTCAACATTACATTCAAATGGGCAAACAATATTATTGGTAGATGATGATCAGGATATTTTAGATTTCATATCATACAATTTAAGTAAAGAAGGCTACAAAGTTTTTACTGCCGATAATGGAAGTGATGGAGTTAAAATGGCAAAAAAAATTAGTCCATCTTTAGTCTTGCTGGATCTTATGATGCCAATGATGGATGGAATTGAAGCTTGCCAGAAAATACGTGAAGATATTTCTATTTCTCAACCTATTATTGCATTTTTAACTTCTAGAGGAGAAGATTACTCTCAAGTTGCAGGTTTTGAAGCCGGTGCAGATGATTATATAACAAAACCCGTTAGACCGAGATTATTGGTAAGTAAAATAGAATCTTTAATTCGTAGAATTGATAGAAACGATGATCGACGAAAACTAACAACCAGCGATTCTAGCATAATAATAGATAGAGAGCGGTATCTCGTTACGGTGGAAGGCAAAGAAATTTACTTGCCAAAAAAAGAATTTGAATTATTAGAAATGCTTGCAAATAAACCGGGCAAAGTATTTAACCGCGAACAAATATTACTAACAGTTTGGGGCAATGAAACCATAGTTGGAGAAAGAACTATTGATGTTCATATAAGAAAATTGCGCGAAAAACTAGGAGTTGATTATATTCGTACTATAAAAGGAGTAGGATATACGTTTACCGACATTTGAAAAGTAGCAAACCAATCATATTATTATTAGCTGGTAGTGCAATGATTTTTTTTATTGCGCTAATTGCGTGTATTATGCTCAACTACTGGATTAAACCATTTCCAGTATGGGTAGTTTTTGTTTTTCCGTTGTTTATTGGCGGTGTGGCCTATCTTGTTTTCTATACTATTGTTAAAAACATGATTCATGACAGACTTACCATACTTTATAAATCTATAAGAAGAGGTAAAAGTTCAGGGGAAAAAAGAAAAAAATTTAGAATTGCTGATGATATTATTGGCAATGCAGAAGCAGAAGCCAAGCTTTGGGCAGAAGAGCGCAGCAAAGAAATTATAATGTTAAAACAACAAGAAGCCTTTAGGAGAGAATTTTTGGGGAATTTGGCTCATGAACTTAAAACACCAATTTTTTCAATTCAAGGATATATTTTAACATTGCTGGAGGGTGGTTTAGAAGATGAAACAGTAAACCGCAAGTTTTTGGAAAGGGCAAGCCAAGGAACAGATAGAATGGTGAGAATTGTGGAAGATTTAGATGAAATTACCAAAATGGAAGTGGATAAATTGGCAATGAATATTCAGAAATTTGATATTATTGAACTTATAAAAGAAATAATTGATTCGTTTGAAATAAAGGCAAAAGAAAAAAACATTGTTGTAAAATTCAACAAGACTTATCCCACAGTTATAGTAAAAGGCGACCGGTATAAAATCGGTCAGGTGATAACCAATCTTATAAATAATTCCATAGCCTACAACAATGAAAACGGCACCACCAAAGTAAGACTAAACCAACTAGATAAAATTGTAACCGTAGAAATAGCAGATGACGGTCCAGGAATAGAATCCAAAGACATGACCCGACTTTTCGAAAGATTTTACCGAGTTGAAAAAAGCAGAAACAGAAACGAAGGCGGCTCTGGTTTAGGTCTTGCTATTGCGAAGCACATTGTGGAAGCACATGGTTATACACTTACGGTAAGAAGTACAGTAGGAATGGGGAGCACATTTGCCTTTAGTTTGGATGCTGGGAGGTAGGGGATAAGTAGTTAAATGTTAATTTCCTGCGAACAATCGGCTGGTAATATTGCTTTTAATTTGTTGATGT
>JBBSUQ010000189.1:0-6040 GCA_038234235.1 Flavobacteriales bacterium | reverse complement strand
TTTCGTTCTTATATTTTTTATTGCGTTGCGTATCATTTTTCTCGGTATTTCACGAAATTGCTTTTAATTCTTGCTACAAATTTATCGAAAATGTTGTGAATTTTTGCATTCTCCACTTACTTTTTCAAAACCTAAAGGGCAAGACTAATTGCGTAGGAAATAAGCATTGCAAACATTATTAAACTTAACTTTTTCATAATCATATTATTTAGCGGAACATAGACAGAAATTAGTCCAAAAAATAATAAACTAATCATCAATGTATTGAAAAATTTCAAAAACAATAAATAGGTAATTTTTTCTACACTTATCAAAAAACATAGATAACAATTCCACACTCATGATATTGCGTACAATTTAATCAATATTATTTCAAATAAAAAACCCCAAGCCAGTATGAAATTGCTTGGGGTTTTTTCGGTGGTTTGCACCACTAAAATTTAAAATTATATCTATTGTTTTATTTCAATAATTCTGGATGACTGTTTTGAAATTTCTTAATTCTCGGTAAAGATACTCCTTGAATATAACCATCATTTGGGTGATTAACTTCATAATCTTGATGGTAACTTTCCGCAATATAAAAAGCTTCAAAAGGAACAACCTGTGTGGTTATTATTGAGAAGGTATTGTCTGCTAATAGACTTTTTATGTATTCATTTGCCAACTTTTTCTCTGTTTCATTTTGATAAAAAATTACGGATCTGTATTGCGGTCCTGCATCTGGTCCTTGGCGATTTAATGTTTGTGGGTCATGAGAAGCAAAAAATACTTTTAAAAGTGTTTTGTAATCTATTACAGTACTGTCGTAAAATACCTTAACGGCCTCGGCATGGCTTGTAGAACCAGAACTTACATCGCTATAATTTGCAGTTGCCTTTGTGCCGCCACTGTATCCAGATTCTACCTCGCCAACACCTTTAACAGATTCAAAAACCGCCTCTACACACCAAAAGCAACCGCTAGCAAAATAAGCTACAGAATTTCCTTTGGATTTTAATGACATATTGGTTTGAGAAGATTCTACATTCTCTTTAGAATTTGAAAAATCTATTGATTCAGTATTCGATTTGGGAGCGCATGCTAAAAATGCAAAACTGACTGCCCCGATGTAATTTAGTACTTTCATACAAAATAAACGATTAAACTAGAAGTTTGGTTTTTAGGTTATCCCTAAAAAAACATAATTAACTTAATATTAAAGACAATTTAGTTTTCCCATAATTCTTCTTGTCCATCACCCCGCAAGTTTCTTAATCTTTTTCGGGCTTCAATAACATATAAACTTCCCGGAAATTCAAAAAGTAGTTTTCTTAAATATTCCAAAGCCTTTTCATTATTACCCAAATGATCTTGATAAATAATTGCCAAACCATAAACTGCATCGTCGGCAAGAATGTCTTTGTTGTGGTATTTTAGAACTTTTTCATAAAATGGAATTGCTGCCGACCAATTACCTTGTTGCTCTTGTGCCCTAGCCTTTCTGATTTCAATTTCATCTGCTAAAGAATGATAAGGAAATTTCAAAATTATACTATCATAAAGCACATAAGCTTCTTCATATCTGTGTTGTTCTATAAGTAAATCTGCATTGGCGAACCAAGTCATCGCTGTATAGTTGCTATCCAATCCAAAATTATCTGTAATAAGCAGTGATAATTCCATTGCATCATTTGAAATTAGTTTTGAAGTTGATTGTTTTAATACATCTAACTGCGACTGTGCAAAATCAAATTCGCCATCAAAATAGAAGATTCTTGCATTTTTATACTTTGCTTCTTGTCCAATAATTTCAAATTCGTAAGCTTTTTGCACCTGCATGTAATAAAGAGAAGCATCCCAAATATCTCCGTAGAGAACAAGAATATCAGCGAGTTCCATTTTGGCTTGTGCTTTTTGTATTTCAGTTAATCCAGAAGTGGCTAACAATTTTTTTAATTCTTCAATTGAAGTGGCTCCTTGATTACCGTAAAAAGCCCGAATATGAGCTCTTTCAATAATTAAAGCTTGCGAACGATTGTTATAACCTAATCTGTCAATCGTTTTTGAATAATCACTGATTGCCTCATTAATTTCAACATTTGTATAGTTGCGCTGGGTAGTTACTTCTTTAAATCTGGAATTAAGCAAAGAGCTTTCGGCGGCATAAAAAAGAGGTTTATCTGGACCTAAATCAACCACATATTGAAATGCCTTGCGCGCAACAGTATAGTTCTTGTTTTCGAGCGCTATTCTACCCAAATCCATTACTCTGCCTCCCATACTTCCTTCTCTTTTATCCAGTGCTTGTGCCTGAACTAGTGCTCCATTGAAATTACTTTTTTGTAGAAATAGCCAAATTAACATTTCAGAATAGGCCGATTCTCCAGGTTTTTTCTGAATTTTTTCGAGCAACTTAATTTTCACCAACTCATACTCTTTGCTGTCTTCTGAACTAAAATCAATTTGCCGTGCCATTTGTTGCAGCACGGTTTCTTGATAATGTGGAAATTCTTCAACCAAGTCTAAATATTCATTGATCATTTTTTCTGAATCACCCAATAATCCATACAACTCGGCATAATAAAAATTTAAAGGATAATTTTTAATTGTTTTACGACCTTTATCCAAAGTTTGTATTGCCAAATCGTATTTCGCCTTATTTTTAAAACTGTTGTAAGTATTGACAACCGAACTAGGATTTCCATCTAAATTATCAATCATTTCCTTGTAAACTTTTGCCGCTTTTTCAGGATCTTGATGGTCTTCATAGTATTGTCCTAACATTACTTGAAGTTCATAGTCTGCCCTGTTTTGAGCGATTTGCTTTTTAAGTAATTTCTCTGCCTCTTTGTCATTATTAGTTTCAAGTAAACAAGCATATAATCTTGTAAAGATGAATTTGCTTTGATCTAGTTTATAAATTTTCTGATAATATTCTTGCGCTTTGTCTAATTCGCCTTTGTTGTAATAATAATCAGCCAAATGCTTGTCAGATCCATCTTGAGCAACCGTTGAGAAAGACAAAAACAAGATTAAAATAAAAGTTATTTTAGTTAGCATATTCTTCTGCACTTTGAAGTTTTAAAATTAGATTATTCATTACTTGCAAATCATTTTCATTTATTGAGAAAGCCAATTTAACCGCCTCTTTGTATCGACTTGTATAATAACGCAATTCTTTGTGATTATTGCGCTCGATGGCAAGGTAATCGTCATATTTTTCTACTCGTCCTCGCTGATTGGAAATATCCTCTCGCAATATTAAGAGTGAATTTAAATGTTTTTCTAAATCTTTTTGGACAGAATTAAAATTATCTTTTAAAACCTGAACTGAACTAACAGCTTTTTTATATTTACTCAGCATTTCAGCTTCAATAATGGTGAGAGAATCTTTAATATTGGTATTTTTGAGTTCAATTTCTATATCAAACAAAAGAGAATATTGATCAGAAATTTCATTTTTAGTTGGATTAACAAATTCTTTATACCAATTAGTAGTTTCTTTTATCAATTGATCTATTGCGTTTATCCAATTCTTTTTCTTGGTGTCAATACAAGAAGTTGTACCGAGAGCCAAACCAAAAAAAAGTACCAAAATTGAAATGAATACAGCTGAAAATAAAACTTTCATAAACCAAAGATAGCAATAAGCGTCTATTCAAATTGAATTTCTTCTTTCTCTTCAGCTTCTTTATTTATTTTCCATTTATTGAGTTTTGTCTTTATTGCAGATTCCTTCTTAATTTGTTCTTCTTTCTCCTTTTCTTTTTGCAAATCATCGTGTTCTTCTTCACCAAATTGCATAATTATTTCATCCTCAGCTTTTATTGGCTTTTTATATGTCCCGACAGCGGTATCTTTCTTGAAAAATCCAAGCTCTTGTTTTAAAATTGCTTTTGCATCTTGTTTGGCTTGTTCTTTATTTTGTTGACTTTGAATTTTTCTTTCTTCAGAATCCCACACAATAATCGGATTATCTAAATTCCCATAAACTCTTATAAAAATGCGCGATCCGGTGCCGTCATCTTCAATTATACCGAATTCGGTTTCTTGACTTTTGGTTTTAATATCTCTAAAAACAAAATCAAAATGATAATCTATTTCATTATCAAAAGTGTGGGTTCCTTTTAAAACCACATCCAGTGCATTGTTTTTAATGAGCATTTCAGGAATTATTATTCTACCATTCTCAATTAAAATAGTGTTTTCTAACTTTTCAAAGCTCAAGTTTTTAAGTTTAGCCCCGAAATTATCTATGTTCTTCTTTTTTAATATCATTTTTGCTGAAGACTCTTTCATGCTGGAAATTATGTCGTTAAAAAGTTCAACATTTTTTAAATTCCCATCATTAACTTGAAGTTTAATTTTTGAGCGAATTGCAGATTTTATAATTCCTTTAGTCAAATCAAAAGGAGCCTCGAAGACCAAATCAACATTCGCTTTTCCGTTAATATTATTTTGTGTTATAACATTTTGATCAAAATTATTCCATTCTTCAAACACGTTTTTAAACGATATATTAGAACTTTTAGCAGCAGTACTAATTAAAAATAATTCAGGACTTACTTCTTTAACTATTAATGAGGCATCTATTTTAGTTTTTGCATTTGTTAATGTAATATTTGGAAATTTCAAACTTCTATCGGCCACCAACATTTCTCCCTTTATGAATTCAAAACTATGGTTCTCATAACGCAAATCTCTCATGTTCAGGTTAACGTTTCCTGAAACATTTTGAGGGATAATATATTTCGGCGCGTCAGAAACAACAGGTTCATATGAATTATTCCCGGTTGAATTGTTAGCCATGTCTTGAAGAGAAAGAAAATTACTCTTTAAATTCATGGAAATAATTAAGTTTCCTGTATTTTTTAAATAAGCTTTTAAATTATTAAACAAACCATCTACTTGAATATCACTTTTGCCAATTTTCAGTCCAGCTTTTTCTATTCCGGCTTCATCATTTCGAAGATAAACTCTGCCCGATAAATTTTTAAATGTTCTACTGTCATCAGTTAGCTTAGTCTGAATATCAAACATTTGCAAATCACCTTCAAATTTAACCAAGTCGTAGGTATTGTTTTCCGGATACGATTTCACTAAAAAATCAGTGTTAATTTCAACATTTCCATCTATACTCTCAACGTAAGGAAGGCGAAAAAGACTGTGAATAATATTAAGATTGAGTTTCCCATGTGCATCGCCATCAAACAGAGGACGATCAAATTGCGTAATTTTTAATTTTGCAGAAAACGGGCTTCCCACTGAATTAAAAGCAAGTTTATTTAGCAACAAAAATTCTTTATCTTTTCCACCTACATTTGAATATTTGCCATCTAATTGAATGGCTGATATTTTAATATTCTTGCTTGGCTCTTGCAGGGCTCCATTAACAATTCCGAATTCACATTCAATATTAACAGGAACAGATTTTGTGTTTTCACCAAAAATACTGGCTTTAAAACTAAAAAGTCCGCTGCCTTTAAATTTTTTAATTTCATTAAATTCTTTTACGGAGAAATTATTAGCAACATCTTGTAAATTAAGATTTTTGGCATCTATTTTAAAATCAATATTTGTAGAATCTGCAAATCCTTCTACATTAAATGGCAGGTTTTCTATCCAAATTTTATTTTTAGCCAAATGGAAAGACTTCGCTTCTGAATTGATTTTTAAATTTATATCAAACTGAACATTTTTATTTTTAAGAAGATTAAGATTTGCACTTCGCAGTTCCGTAAAATGAGCTTTTGATTTGGCTTGAAGGTCAAATTGTTTTTCAGAAAAGTTACCTGCCAATTCCAATTCATTAAATTTCGAGATATAAAACTGATTTGTAGCGTGATTTATGTATTCAAATCTTAAATCATTTACAATAACTTCTTTAATTTTTAATTCAAATGCAGTAGACTGAGAATTTTTACTAGATTTAAAAATATCATAGTTCTCGTTGCCCAAAGAATCAATTTTTAATTTTAAAACTCCTGGATAGATACTTATTTTTTTTACCGTATAGTTTTCATTCCAAACATCAATTGGGTTAAATTTTAGTCGTATT
>JBBSUQ010000188.1:0-6052 GCA_038234235.1 Flavobacteriales bacterium | reverse complement strand
GTTGCAGGTAATGTAAGTACTGTGCCAAAAGGCAATGCTTTATTAAAAGTACAATCTTCTTTTCTCAACAATACATCCCAAGGGTCGCCTTTATAAAATGTTGCTCCAGATATAAATTTTGCTGCATCAATAACTGAACCTCCGCCTACTGCTAAAATGAAATCAATATTTTTTTCTTTACATATTTCCACAGCTTTCAAACAGGTTTCAAACTCAGGATTGGCTTCAATTCCTCCAAATTCCACAAGGTTAAATGACTTTAGCTGATTTGCAATCTGATTATAAGTACCAAATTTTTTAATGCTTCCGCCACCAAAAAGTAACAGAATATTTTTTTTATCTCCTATATTCTGCTCAATCAATTCAGGTAATTTATCATAATGGTTCTTCCCGAATAAAATCCTCGTGGGATTGTACATTTCAAAATCGTTCATATTTATTTTGTTTTAAATAAAAAAACCCCGGTTGTGCCGGGGTTTACTCATCAATATTTTTGTTTATTTATTACCTTTTTCCATTACAGAATAGGCAATTGAAAGAGCATCAACTTTCTGTAGCTCATCTCTTACATCAAAGATAAGTCCTGTCGGTGCTTCTTTGTCCGATTTTATCAAAGTTATTACTCCTTCAATTGGAACTGTCAATCTTGATTTCTTCTCGTTAAATTTATCTACTTTCCATCTACCGATAGCATTTGTTGTGTACAATCCGTCAGGAGTTGCTTGCACTACATTGTCCAAAGAAAGGGCATAACCCATTTTGAAATCATCTGCTCTCGCTATGTTTCTAGGCTTACCCAAATATAAAAAATCTACTTCTGATCTTTGTTTGTATGGTGTAAGATCTGTTGTTCTTTTTCCGGCTGGTGGTGTCAATGCAACAGTAGGGTCTGTTTCCTTACTTGTTGTTGCAACCATGAAGAAAAACAAAAGCATAAAAACAATATCCGGAAGAGAAGAAGTGTTTACTCCTGGCAATTTTTTTCCGCTATCTTTTCTAAATTTAGACATACTTTAATTTTTTAACTAGAGAATATTATCTAGGTTTAACTTCTATAATTCTTGCTGGATATAAAACTTCCAACAAATCCATTCTTTCTCTTGATTCTCTATCTTCTAAATCCGTCGCACTTTTTTGAGCGATAACATCATAAGAAACTCCAAACAATTCTTTGGATTTTTCATTTTTTAATTCGTACAAAGCTTCTTCAATTTCTGAATGAATTTTTGTAAAAAGTTCGTAAGATGTTAACTGTTGTGTTTCGATACGAAGATTGGCTTGATAAGAAATTTCAGGAATTCCGCCCGGCTTATATTTATTATATAACTTAATAACATCAATTTTCTTTTGAAGTTCGTTAAGTACATTTTCTTTTATGGCCGCCATTTCTGTTGCACCTTGTGCGTTCAGAGCAGACAATTCTTTTTCAACACCATCAAATTGCGCCAAATAGTAGCTCAAATCAGCCATTGAATAAAGAGGAAATTTATTATCCACATAAACACCCGGTGCATTTTCGTTCGTTCTATAGAATTCAAGAATTTTATCACTGATATCATCTGGATCCAACATATCTCCCCGCACCATAAGCTTATCTTGTCTATTTGCCTGTATGGCCAAGATGTCACGCTCTTGAATATCAGGTGGTTTTGGAGGGTTTTCAATTAATTTCGGAATTTTTCTCAAATATGCCGTATCCTTATCCATGGTAGTTGTTACCAAGAAGAAAATCAAAAGCAAGAAGGCAATATCCGCCATCGAACCTGCATTTATTTCCGGGATATCTCTTTTTGCCATAATTATAATTTTTTAGCGAATTATTTATTAGCGCTTCTTAATCTTCCGTAAAGTGGACCACCAAATGCAGCCGCAAAACCAATCACAATTCCAATAAATACTACTATTAATCCAGCAGAGATCCAACTTATAGAATCGTTGTATTGTTCAGCAACTCCAATAGATTCTGAAGTATCTGAACTACCAATCACCCAAAAGATTAAGAATAAAACTCCTGCCGCAATAATAGAAATAATTGACATGAATGTTCTTTTCGGACTAACAATTAATTGATATAAGAAGAATCCGATTACCAAAATTACTGCCAATAAAATAATGGCGAAAGTAAAATAAGTACCTAAATTCATCACCGGGCTGTCAAGAAATTCTACTCTTTCTTTAGGTTCCGCAGTTGGACCAGGTCCTATTATCAAAAAGGCACATATCAAGACGCCAATGGCTCCAAGTGCAATTTTGACAATAGACAGTATTAAATTTAATTTTTTAGTCTCCATAATGGGGAATTTATTTCTTAATTAAATATTTTAAGATATACTAGATGGAACAACTTTGTGCTCTAACATCATATCTACTAATGAGATAGAAGCATCTTCCATGTCATTAACCAAGCTATCAATTTTTGATACTATATAATTATAGAAAATTTGAAGTATAATCGCCGCTATCAAACCAAAAACTGTTGTTAAAAGTGATACCTTAATACCATCCGCAACTGTAGTTGGAGAAACTTGTCCGTCTTCAACAATTTTATCAAATGCCTGGATCATACCGATAACCGTTCCTAAGAAACCTAACATCGGTGCCAAAGCGATAAATAATGAAATCCAAGATAAGCCTTTTTCCAATTGCCCGGTTTGTACACCACCATAGGCAATCACAGATTTTTCTACCATATCAATCCCCTCCGGAGATCGGTCGAGACCTTGATAATAGATTGAAGCGATTGGTCCTCTAGTATTACGAGCCAAATCTTTAGCTGCATCTACACCACCACTCGTAAGTGCCACTTCTATATCGTCAATGAATTTTTTACTGTTTATAGTAGCTAAATTCAAATAAACTATTCTTTCAATAGCCAACGCTAAACCTAAGATTAAACAGATTAATACTGGAGTCATCCATAAGGGATCTCCCTCGATGTATTTTTGTTTTAACGACTGGACAAAACTTTCGTCGCCTTTTTGTTTTTGCGCACCAGCAGCTGCTGTAGTGGTTGTTGAACTGTTACCAGTCGGCTGAGCCGTAGTCACGGAAATAAATCCGAACGTCATTGTTGCTGCTAGAGCTAAAGAACTAATTAGTTTTTTCATGTTCTCAAAGATTAATTTTAATCGAAATTTTTAAAAGTTTAAAATAAAGCCAAAAATAAAAAAATAATTACACATAATTAAAAATTAAAATGCGCAATGCAAAATTTTGCGGAGAGAGAGGGATTCGAACCCTCGATACGCTTTAGACGTATACACGCTTTCCAGGCGTGCTCCTTCAACCGCTCGGACACCTCTCCAATTTGCGAGGGCTAAAGTAATAATATTTTTAAAAAGCATACCTGAATTTCTTTGTATTAATTAATTGTTAATTCTCCACAATGGTCTTTTAACATGTTTTCTTTAATTTCATTCTGCGTACCTCCTTTGCCCAATAAGTACATCATTTTGGCTAAAGCAGCTTCTGTAGTGAGGTCTTTACCAGAACTTACACCACTTTTTGCAAAGAACGAACTTGTGGCATATTTACCTTGTATTACTGATCCCGATGAGCATTGTGTCACATTCAAAACCACTCCACCTTTTGCAATAAACCCAACAATCAAGTCTTGTAAAAGTTTATCGGATGGTCCATTTCCACTGCCAAATGATTCAATAACAACTCCTTTAACTTTACTATAATCAAATAATCCTTGATAAAGTTCAATGGAAATACCAGGATAAAGTTTTAAAAGTGCCACTTTATTAGTAAAAGAAGTAAATAATTCAAGCTTTACAATATTTGATCTATATAAAGAGTCCCTGTTAAAACGAATATTTACTCCTGCAACCGCTAACTTTTCATAATTAGGCGAATCAAAAGCTTGAAACTCGTTGGCAGATATTTTTGATGATCTGTTCCCTCGATAAAGCGAATATTCAAAGTATACTGCAACTTCTTGTATCATCGCCTCTCCATTTTCATCTTTAAGAGCCGCTATTTCAATTGCCGTTATCAAATTTTCTTTTCCATCTGTTCTTATTGTACCAATAGGGAGCTGAGAACCTGTAAATATTACTGGTTTTTTTAAACCCTGCAACATAAAACTTATTGCCGATGCAGTATAAGCCATTGTGTCGGACCCGTGAAGTACCACAAAGCCATCGTATTTTTTATAATTTTCAAAGATCGTTTCAGCAATTTCCTTCCATCGCTCAATATTCATTTCAGAAGAATCTACCGGTTGTTTAAAACTACGGTGTTCTAAACTGACATTTATTCGCTCCAACTCCGGAATGTGATTGTAAATCATCTCGAAATTGAAACTTTTTAATTCTCCAGTTTTCGGGTCGTTAATCATCCCGATTGTTCCTCCTGTATAAATCAATAATATTTTAGGAATCGTTATTTCCTTAACTTCAGTAATATCTTCGTTTTTATCTGTGTCAATCACTGAGTCAATATTAAATAACTATTTTGAAAATAAAAAATCACCTTGCAAATTATAACCTCAAATGTATATATTATTGATTTATCTCGACAAGATTAATTTTTTTTGGTGCGATTCTTTCAAAAATGAGACAGAAATTATTTTAAGAGAGAAAATATCTCTTGTGCATTGTGTGTCGTTTTTTCTTCAACTTCAGCCAAGGGAATTTTATAAATGTCAGCTATTTTTTCGGCAATTAAAGGTAAATAAGCACTTTCATTGTTTTTTCCTCTGTAAGGCACTGGAGCGAGATAAGGTGAATCAGTTTCTAAAACTAAATCATTTATAGAAAACGATAATAATGTTTCATCAAGACCAGATTTCTTATAGGTAACAACGCCGCCAATTCCCAATTTAAACCCTCCATATTTTAACGCTTTTTTACCTTGTTCAATTGTTCCAGTAAAACAGTGAAATATTCCTGATAAGCGATCATCATTTTCTTTGTCTAAAATTTCAAAGATCTCATCAAAGGCTTCTCTTGCATGAATTACGATTGGCAATTGTAAATCTTTTGCCCAATTTACTTGACGGTTAAATACTTCTTTTTGAGCTTTAATATGCGTTTTGTCCCAATAAAGATCAATGCCAATTTCTCCAACAGCAACAAATTTTTCTTTGCCTGAAAACAGATAATTTTCAATTACTTTGAGTTTCTTTTCCCAATCATCATCAACCGATCCTGGATGCAAACCCATCATTGCAAAACAATTTTCTGGGAAATCTTTACAAAGTGAAAGCATGCCATTAATACTTTCTAGATCAATATTGGGCAATAATAATTTTTTAACATTGTTGGCAATTGCTCTTTGTACAACAGATTTATTATCACCTTCAAATTTTTCTGAAAACAGGTGCGTGTGTGTATCGATGTACATGAAAAGATTTTAAAATAAGTAATTTAGAATAAAGAAACGGAAAGTCCGAATTGTAAGATATGTAAATCTACACTTTCTCGTTTGTCAAACAATGGATTTAAATTGTAAGAAGCAAACAAAGCATAATTTCTAATTCCGAATCGAATGTGCGCACTATAAGTCAATTCTGATCTATGTGCGCCAAAAAATCTTTTGTTGATTGCATTTTCTCCGTTGACATCTGTATAAGTTTTGTCGTAAAGGTTAGTTTGAAAGCCAATTTTTCCCCCGATGTGAATTTTGATTTGTTTCCAAGCTGGATTTCGGAAGCGAAGTTCTATTGGAATTCCGAAATTATTACCTGCAATGGCACTTTTATAAAAACCGGGTTGTGTATTTTGATCTTGAAAGGTCACCAATTTGTTTGAATCTATGGTAAACATTCCATCGTGTCGGTATTTAAAGAATGAATAAGCAACTCCAATTCCTATGGAAACTGGATTTCCTTCAACCAAAGGAATGTCGAACATGAGGTTGGTATTTAAACCCAGATTAAATCCTCCTTGTTGAAACGAAGGTTCTGCGCCGGTCCAATCTGTATACAAAACATCAAAAATAAGGCGATCGTATTTGCGA
Organism: Flavobacteriales bacterium; assembly: GCA_038234235.1. Taxonomy (GTDB): domain Bacteria; phylum Bacteroidota; class Bacteroidia; order Flavobacteriales_D; family Crocinitomicaceae; genus JBBSUQ01. The sequence goes on along the minus strand of JBBSUQ010000188.1, from coordinate 85 downwards.
ATCATTCCTTCTCTCGGTGGAGTAATTCCGTTGTAATACCACATTATTCCTGGTTTAAATCTCGATATATTTTTATCGCCTTTAC
>JBBSUQ010000187.1:0-6154 GCA_038234235.1 Flavobacteriales bacterium | reverse complement strand
GTGGCGAGTTTTATATGCAATGGAATTTCAGAATACTTGACACTTTTAATCAAAAACTCATCTAAGTAAAGTTGTTGGCCTTTAGCTTTTTCTAATATTATATCAGGATCTTCATTTGTTAGAAATACAAAGCGCGAATTATCAAATGCTTTCCGGTATTCAGCGTAAAATTCTAACATTTCATCCAACATATACCAAGTTCCAATTGAACCTACGTAAAGTAATACGTTCTTATTTTTTATGCCCAACTGAATTTTAAGTTTATCTAGTTCAACATCATCTATTTCTTCTCGATTAAATCTTTTAGTATTAACGCTGCAAGGAATTACTGTAATTTTTTCTTCTAAATTAATTTCAGAATATTGCTTGATAATTTCTTTTTTACCTGCTTCCGTTAACGAAATAATTGCTGCACTTTCCAATAAAAATTGTTTTTCTTTCCTTTTGAAAAACTTATAAATTGAGTTGTAAATTGGATTTTTCAAAGACCATATATTTCCATCTACCCGTTCATCTGCCCAAAATCCACGCATGTCAAATATAAAAGGAATATTCAGTTTAGCTTTACAACGCAAACCAGACAAAGCGGATATATAACTCCGACAGTGTATAAATGCAAAATTATTTTGCGAATGCAATGCAAAAGCCAACTTATTCATGGTCCTTAAATCCTTCCAAGTTGAAATAACTGGTGGTTTTTTGGTGTAAATCTGTGGATGCCACACAATATTAGCATTTTTACAAATTTCTTCTATTTCTGATTTTCCCTTTGAAAAACGTTCTACTTTTTCAAAACTCATTAAATGAAACGAAAAACCTAGTTCAGATAACGCCGTTAAATAAGGCAATACCTGCGACTGACCGAGCGGATCGGTCATACCATCGTAAGAGATGTAAAGAATTTTTATTGTAGTTTGCATTTGTGCTGTAAATTTAGGACTTTCATGGGAATTAATTTGCTAATTGTATCTTGTTTCAATCCTTTAAAAATTTGAAGTGAAAAAATAAACAATAATAATTTATCCTTTCACATACCAACCTTTCAAACTATCTCCAACACCCAATATTGTGAGCGATTTATTAATTATTTTCTTGGCCATCTTCATGTGCCATTTAGTTTCCATGCTGTTGCGCATATTTTCGTCATCAGAAGTGGCAGAGATAATTTGTTGGTTGCTTTTACCTTGACTGGTTTTTAGCCGAGACAAACTTATTCCTGTTGCGAGCAATTGTTTTTTTTGGAAGTTGAGTGATTTGAATAAGTTATTTAAAGTTTTTGGCGTGTAATAAGATAAATGTTCGGGATAAGTTATTACGTTATACTTTTCTTTTAATTTAAATCTTAAAAGAGAATTAAAATTTGGAGTAGTAACGTACACCAGTCCACCTTTTCGCAATAGTTTAGAGAAATTATTTATTTCTTTTACAGGATTTTGGATATGTTCTATTACTTCAAAAGAGGTAATAATATCAAAAGTTTCAAGCTCATAATTATTCGGATTCAAAACCCCTTTCTCACAACCGATACCTTTGTTTTCACAAATTTTTATGGCTTCATCGGTAAATTCAGTTCCATAAACCTCCCATCCTCTTCTTTTTGCTTCTTCTAAAAAATAACCGATGCCACATCCCACATCTAAAATCTTATTGGTTTTTCGATAAGCTTCAAACCCATCTAAAAGTTCATTGTATCTTTTTATGGTTAGAGGAGAGAGGTAGTCATTTCTGCTATATCCTTCGTAGTGCTTGGTAAGAACTTCTTGAGTGGGAATTTCGGATGCGAAAACAAAAGTGCATTTATTGCATTTTACAAGGTGCGTATCTTCATAGCCCTTAAGCGGTTTTATGTTCTTGGAAGAGCAGATAATACAAGATTCGAGTTGCATACAAGATTTCAATGAGGTAAAGAAAATAGGCGTTTGTAATACGCTCTAATTTTAAGAATTTTATCGTAATTATTTGGAAATGATATGAATGTTAAAGGTTTTGCTCTCATAATAATTTCAAATTCACTTGTACTTATTCCTAGTTTTTTACAAAAGTATTTTGTATCATCTTCTAACAAATTAGCGTCGTAAAGTGGTTCTTTTAATTTTTCCAAGGCTTCAACTCTCGTCATTTGACCCGCACAGATCTGGGTAGAATAGGTTGCTTTTCGATAGTCAATATTAAATTTTTTAGGAAGTATATAAGACTGCCAAAAACGCGTAAATCTCGATTCATGGTGTTTACCACCATAATTTTGCCAGCCTAATTCTTTTTGTAAAAGCTCTTTTGCGGCATCTTTATCATAATTAACATAGTTTAAAATATATTTAATTTTTATACCATAAACAAGACGATAAACACTTTCTTTTAAAATGGAATCAGCAGGCGTATGCTTTAAATTAACTTTTGAAAATGTTTTAACAATATGTTTGTAAAGTTTCATGTCTTTCATTACATGATATCCCCACTGTAAAGGTAAAATTCCTTCACTTGTATAATTCCCTCCAGAAATAATGAATTTGATTTTTTGCTGTTTTGCTGTTTCGAAAAGTGATGCTGGAATTGCTAAATCAGTAGGTATTTCTAAATCGACAATAGAGGATTTTAGAAACGCTAATTGGATTTCTTTAAATTCTTGCCAATTCAATACATAAGAAATGTAATCTAAATCTAAATTTTTGGCAATGGTTTGTATGTTTTTTACTGCAATGTCTGAATCCCAGCCATTATCTAAATGCATTAATAGTGGATTTAAACCCAATTTTTTGCAAAGATATGCCGTGTAGCAACTATCTACACCACCGCTTATTCCAACTAAACAATCGTACTTATTATCTTTTGATTTGCTTTTAATTTCTCGAACCAAAATGTCAAGTTGCTCGTCGGATTCTTTACCACTGTATGTTTTCTTTTGAATACTATTGTAATACATGTTACAATGGTTACAATTTCCAAGTTCGTCAAAAACTATGTCTGGATCCGTTGTATCCATCACACATCTTTTACATTGTTGGTAATTTGCATCCATAAATAAAAAATCAATTGCAAAGATAGATTATAAACGAGTAACTAACAATTACTATTAAAAATCTGATGTGTTTGGATAATTGATGAGTACACCTTTCATTTTACTTTGATACACAAACAAACTTCCTGCAGCCAAAGCGCTTGCTTTACCCTCTTTAAAAGCCTTTTTTAAATCCATTATTTCTCCGGCGCCACCCAAGGCTACAAGCGGAATTTCAATTTTTTCTGAAAGTTTTCTAATTAAAGGAATATCGTAGCCACTCATTGCTCCATCTTTATCAATGGATTGAATAATAATTTCACCCGCGCCAAAATCTTGCATTTTGAAAGCAAAATCAAAAGGATCTAAATTATATTTTTGACTTCCACTTCGTGTAAAACAAGCCAATTTACCTAAAAATACTTTTTTCACATCTATGCAAACAGAAATGGTAGAAGATCCAAATTCATCACTTGCTTGTTTAATAAATTCAGGATTTTCTAAAGCTATAGTATTGAGAACAACTTTTTCTGCACCTGCATTTATACAAGCACGAATTTCAGAAATTGATTTTATGCCTCCACCCACTGCAAATGGCATATTTGCTTCATGTCCTATTTCTTTTATAAGTTCTATTGAAATGGTTCTGTTTTGCAAACTTGCTTCTGTATCTAAGAAAACCAATTCATCCGCTCTCAAATCATTGAAAATGCGAACTGCATTGATTGGGTCCCCAATATAATTGTATTTTTTAAACTGCACAGATTTTACCAGACCTTGATTTTTTAATAATAATACTGGAATTATTCTTGGTCTGAACATCTTACAGTTTTATAAAATTATCCATTAATTTTAAACCGGTTTCATGACTTTTTTCTGGATGAAATTGTACTCCAAATAGATTATCTTTTTCAAAAGCAGAAATAAACTCATCCTGATATTCACAAGACATTAAAGCATTTTTTTGATTGTTTAGTTTACAATAATAAGAATGAACAAAATAAAATTCAGGATTCTGTTCTAACCCTTTGGTGAGAATACTTTCTTTTAAAATCTGGTTAGTGTTCCATCCTGAATGTGGCACTTTGAAATTCAATGTATCGTTCATTTCAAATTTTTTCATCTCCCCATCAATCCAAGCTAAACCTACTGTATTGCCTTCTTCACTTTGCTTGGTCATTATTTGCATACCCAAGCAAATGCCTAAAATTGGCTTTTTAGAAACTAGTGCAAATTCATTAAGCGTATCTCTAAAACCCAATGCACTTAAATGTTCCATGGCACGTGAAAAATGACCAACACCAGGCATTATGATTTTATCACAGTTTTTAAAATCTTCTGGTAATTCAATAATTTTTATTTCTGCTGTTTTATCTTTTATAGATTTATAAACAGAATTAATATTTCCGCAATTGTAATTTAATATGCCGATTGTTTGTTTCAAAAGTTGTCGTTAATTTTTTGTGCTAATTTTTTAGTTTGGTGAATTGTTTGATGAGTGCATTGAATTCGAAGTTGTTGTCCATTTATTACCTTATTTTGATTTAATTATTACCCACTTACCACCTTTCGGACTTCCTTCTCGTTTTATTTTTTGTGCTTGTTTTAATTTATTCAAATGGTATTTTACTCCCTCTTTGGATACATTCAGTTTTTCGGCCATTTCACTAATAGATATTCTTGGGTTCTTCTTTACCAATTCAACAATGTTCAAACTACTCTCTTTTATTGATTTATAATTTTTTATTGGGGTAGTTATTGGGGTAGTTATTGGGGTAGTTATTGGGGTAGTTTTTATCTTAGGAACTGGAACTACTACCTCAAACAAATCATTCTCATTAAACACGGGTTTAAAGTTAGAATAGAGTTTACTGTATTTAAAGACTTTTCGAATTCCGGTACCCAATTCTTCGGCTCTACCAATTTGCACAAAAAACTTGGCTAAATGTGGATTCTTAGGAAATGATTCACAATTACAAGGTTCTAATATGCCATGTAGATGAGGTTTATTCGCATTTTTAAAGGTGCATGAGTTAGCCGTTATTTCAAAACTAGAACTACGTGGATTGATGTATTCACGGTGAATTAAAAAGTTTGCAACAAGCTCCCGAAAGATATTTTCGCGCAAGGAAATACGTTGATCTCCTTCCAAGTGAAATTTATCAGGTAAATGCTTAGAAACAAATTCCATCAAGCTTTCATAGGCGCGAATTAAGTTGTAACGTATACTCAAGCGATCGTCATATCTTTCCGTATCGATTTTTCGTACCAACGCTTCGGTTTTGTAATGTGGCAACATACTGACGATAGCTTCTTCTTTTCCAAACAAAAGCAAGGAAGCAAGTGTAAAACCTTGTTGTCCCGAGTTTAAATCTTCGCGGTAAAGACCCGCTGCTTTGAAAAAGTCCAGTCCAAATAACTCTAGCCAAGGATGCGCTGGTCTATTTGCACGTATTAAGTTTTTAGATTTTTGTACAATTTCGGCTTCAAAGTGAGCCTCCGTAAGGTACGGATAAATCGTATTTTCACTGTATAGTGTACTTTTTCTGTGGTAGATTTCACTTATTTTAGCATGTGTGGAAACTACAAAATCTCCATCCATACTTCGATCATATATTTTTCCATTGGTCTTGTGAACCTGCGAACTAGAAGGAACAAAGACATGAATTATTTTCTTATTTTCAATTTCTACAATAGATGCTTGCAACAAAAATACAGGATCTAATTTAGCCGAATTGTTACTTAGATTTACTAAGTTTTTACACAATTGCTCTACTTTGTTCTCCTCAATTCCAAGCACTTCGCTCGTGTCTGAAACTCCCAGTAAAATTGTCCCTCCGTTGCGGTTTAAGAAGGCCGAAATAGTCTCAAACAAATTTTTAGGCAATGCAGAGGCGGTCTGTTTAAATTCAACAGTTAAGCCTTCTCCTTTAGCTAAAAGATATTCTATACGAGACAAATCCATGGGAGTAAAGATAATGAATTTAGTTTTCTACGTGCCAGCCTTAAATAATGATTGAGATCGATTTGCGTGAAGATGGATAGTTGTACTAGATGGTTACTTGGTGATTTATTGCATTTTAACCGCTTGTTTTTTAATAAAAATAGCTAAGATGCTCAGGATATATGATTACGTTATACTTTAATTCTAATTTGTAC
>JBBSUQ010000186.1:0-6158 GCA_038234235.1 Flavobacteriales bacterium | reverse complement strand
CCCAACAAATCCCGTTAGGAAAGCCACCGATAATTCTTACATTCAAATTAGATATTACTTCCCAACAAATCCCGTTAGGGATGCCACCGATAATTCTTACATTTAAATAAGTTATTTCTTCCCAACAAATCCCGTTAGGGATGCCACAATGGTAGCGAAACGCAGTGCAGCGTCCCCATCCTCTTTGTAGGATTTCGTTGAAATCCTACAAAGAGGATGGCCAATAAATAAAGTTTCATAATGTATAAAAATTTATTTCCCTAAATACAATTCTCGTCCTTTTCAAATTAGAATGGTATTTTTACCGTAAACAAGAAATTATCAAATGTCGAACACACATAATTTATGTAACCTATTAAATATTGATTTTCCATTAATAGTTGCACCAATGTTTTTGGTTTCAAATGAAGAAATGGTTCTAGCCGCACTAGAATTAGGAGCTACAGCCGCTATTCCTGCTTTAAATTACCGAACAATTGGTGAATTGAGGGATGTTGTGCAACGTTTAAAAGAAAAAACCGATAAACCATTTGGTATAAATCTTATAGTGAATGCCTCAAATTTTTTATACAAAGCACAACTCGAAGTAATTTGTGAAGAAAACGTGGCTTTTATTATTACTTCATTGGGTTCTCCAGAAGAAACTATAAATCAGGCGCATAAAAAAAACATTAAAGTTTTCTGTGATGTCACCGACCTCAAATTTGCACAAAAAGTAGAAGCCTTGGGTGCAGATGCATTAATTGCAGTTAACAGTGAAGCTGGCGGACACGCAGGCAATATTTCATACAGAAATTTAATTCCTGAACTTGTTGAAAATTGCAAAATTCCAGTTATAAGCGCAGGTGGAATTGGAAACGGTCAAGGCATCAGACAAATGATGAATTTGGGCGCAGCAGGCGTAAGTATGGGAAGCATATTTATCGCATCTGAAGAATCTCCTGTATCTGATGAGTACAAAAACGCTTGTATTGAATACGGTGCAAATGATATTGTGAAAACAACCAAGCTTTCAGGTACGCCATGTACGGTAATAAATACTCCTTACGTTCAGCAAATAGGGACCAAACAAAATTTTCTTGAAAGAATTTTAAATAAAAACAAGAAATTAAAAAAGTGGATGAAAGCACTAACCTTTTTAAGAGGAATGAAAAAACTACAAACAGCAGCATTTGGAGCTACCTACAAAACCCTGTGGTGTGCAGGACCAAGTATTGAATATGTAAAAGAAATAGAATCAATGAAAACCATTATTCAACGCTTAAAATCAGAGTATGAAAATTCAAAATGAAGTATCATTAAAGAAAATAAGAAGAAAACTTTGGTTGCTAGGTTTTTTTAAAATTCCGTTAATTGGTTTTCTTAGACCTAAATTATTGTCCATAAATTCTGAGGAAGTTAAAATTAGAATTAAACTTAACCGAAGATCTAAAAATCATTTAAACTCAATGTATTTTGCTGCGTTGGCAGTTGGTGCTGATGTTGCAGGAGGAATTCATGCGTTTTATTTCAGTGAAATTTATGGAGTTGGCATGTCATTTTCGTTTAAAGCTTTTGATGCTCAATTTTTACAACGTGCTGAGAGTGAAATAATTTTCTCATCCAATCAAGGTGAATTAATTCGGAAAACAATGGAATTAAGTTATGAAAATGAAAGCAGAGAAGAATGCATTGTTGTTGTGACTGCTAAAAATAAAAATGAAGAAGAAGTGGCAAATTTCAACATGACCTTGTCTATTAGAGTTAAGAGATAGTGATAAATGATAGCGTGAATGGAAATTAGATTTAAAAAAAATGAAACTATATTTGTGCTGAATAATAGGAAGCAGACATGAAATATATATCTCCCACAGAAGTACAAACACATCTTGAAGACTATTTTATAATTGATATTCGAGAAAAATATGAATACGATTTCGCCAATATTGGTTCTCATCATATCCCAATGAATGAAGTTAGCAATAGAATAAAAGAATTTCACAACAACGAAAAAGTTGTCTTAATGTGTAAATCGGGTAAGAGAGCAGAGGCAGTGGCAAATCTCCTTGAAACTGAATTTTTATTGGAAAATATTTATGTAATGGAAGGAGGATTGTTAAATTGGGCACAATCTTTTAATCCAGATTTAATTTTAGAATAATTGCTAATTAAATGGAAAATTCGATAGAAAAAAGATCAATGGCTCAAAATTTGGTTTTGACCTTAAAAGGCATTGCAATGGGCGCAGCAGATGTTATACCGGGAGTTTCTGGAGGTACCATTGCTTTTATTACTGGTATTTATGAAGAATTAATAGAAGGAATTAATTCAATTAATTTAAAAAATTTAAAACTAATTAGAACAGAAGGTTTCGCTTCGTTTTGGAAAGCAGTTCATGGCACATTCTTCGTTTTTCTTTTTCTAGGAATTGGTTTAAGTTTACTTACCTTATCTCATGTTGTAACTTATTTGTTGACAAATTACGAAGTTCTAGTCTGGAGCTTTTTCTTCGGGTTGGTTTTGGCTTCAGCATGGTTAGTGGGCAAAACAATAGATAAATGGAACTGGAAAATAATATTGGCATTGATAATAGGTACTGCAATCGCATTTTATATTTCTACGCTTCAAACAGCCACAAAAGTTGATGGTAAACTCTATTTATTTCTTTGTGGAGCAATTGCCATTTGTGCAATGATTTTACCAGGTATTTCTGGTTCATTTATTTTGGTATTATTGGGCGCTTATTCCACCATTTTAGAAGCTGCAAAGACAATTGATATTGGCGTGTTAAGCGTATTTATGTTGGGTTGTATTGTCGGAATTTTATCTTTTGCTAAATTGCTCAAATACTTATTCAAAAATTTTAAAGATCTCACAATCGCTATTCTCACCGGATTTTTAATTGGCAGTTTGTATAAAATTTGGCCTTGGAAAAATATTGTAGGCGATACACCGCTTTACCAAGATGACAAAAAAACCGAATGGATGAAAGAAAATGTTTTACCGCAAGAATATTTGGGTGAAAATTATTTGTGGTTTGCCCTACTTTTAATGTGTGCAGGAATTCTTGTCATTATTTTACTAGATAAATTTTCTCCTAAAAAAATATGAAAAACTTTGCGTTAATCGGTAAAAGTTTAGCTCATTCTTTTTCTAAAGATTTCTTTGCGAAATATTTCGAGGAACATAATGTCAATGCAAGTTATCAAAATCTTGAACTCAAAGAAATTGGAGAAATTCAACAAATCTTAAAAGACAAAAAATTCGATGGTTTTAATGTTACAATTCCCTACAAAGAAGCTATAATTCCCTTTTTAGATGATTTATCTGGGGAGGCAAAGCAAATTGGTGCCGTTAATTGTATAGTTAAAACTGAAAATGGATACATTGGTCATAACACCGATGCCTACGGATTTATGCAAAATATTAAACCATTTTTAACCAATCTCCAAACCAAGGCAATGATTTTAGGAACTGGCGGTGCATCAAAAGCAATAAATTTTGGGTTAAATAATTTGGGAATTGAAACTATTTTCATAAGTCGATCGGCGAAAGCAGCAAATATTTTCACTTATGAGGAAATTAATTTCAATATGATTGACGCATGTAAAATCATTATCAATACAACACCCGTAGGCACTTTCCCAAATGTTAATGATTTTTTGCCCGTTCCTTTTCAACATCTAACAAATCAACATTTGGTAATTGATTTAATTTATAATCCAATTAAGACCAAATTTTTAGAACAATCAGAAAATTCGGGTGCGCAAATCCTTAATGGAGCGAGCATGCTCAAACATCAGGCGCTCAAGTCTTACGAAATCTGGAAAAATCAATTTTAGTAGAGAGATGTCTGAACTAAAAAAAATAATTGCTCAAGGGGAAGGTCTCTATCTTGATTTTAAATTTCGAATTGACGATCAAAAGAAAATTGCCAGAACCTTAAGTGCTTTTGCCAATACGCAAGGCGGAGATTTATTGATAGGCGTTAAAGACAATGGAAAAATAGTAGGTGTGGAGCCGTCGGAAGAATTTCACATGATTACTGGTGCAGCCGAAATCTATTGCAATCCACCTGTTCAGTTCGAAAGTACTATTTGGCAAGAAGATCACAAAATGGTTTTGCAGATTACCATTAAAAAGTCAGAGAAAATCAAACACAAATCACCAGATGAAGAAGGAAAACCCAAAATTTATATTCGGGTTAAAGATGAAACAACCTTGGCCAATAAAATTCTCATTGAAACCTGGAAATATCAAAATAAAGAAATAAGGCGTCCTGAAAAATTTGATGAGCCACAATTGCAGTTAATAAAAGCAATCAATGAATTGCAACCCGTTACTCTTTCAAAACTTTACAGAAAAAGCGAACTTAAATATCGTCAGGTAGATCATCTTTTGGTTTTGTTTATTTGTTGGAATTTAGTTGAAATGCAATTACATAATCATCCGTGTACCTTTGTATTAAAATAAAATTTTCTTAAAAAATATTAAAGTTTATTTACAATTTTTAAATTTCTAATCTTCATTAAACCCATACAAAACAGTAGAAATCCCATCTTATTTCAAGTACTAAACGCTGTTGTGTTGAAAATTTTATTTAACAAATTTGGTCTCAATCAAAAATAAATTCATATCTTTAGAACGATTTTTAAATAAAAACTAAGAAAATGGGAAGACCGGCAACAAAACCCGCCAGATTGAAAAATGGATTTTATATCGAAGTAAAAAATACTGGCAGCGGTGGAGTTTTAGTCCGCAGAGATACTAGAGAACAAATGATCTCAGCAGCCGAAGACTATTCAAGAACCAAAGTAGTAAACATACTTGGCGAAATGAAAAATGATAAATGGCAGAAGGAATAAAGCAAAAAGAATAAAGCAAAAAGAATAACGGTTAAGAAATAAGGCAAAAAGAATAAGCCAAAAGATATAAAATGGACTAGTGAAATTTTACCGTTTAATTAGGTCGAGTAAAATAAAATTAAAAGAGACTTCAACAATTGGAGTCTCTTTTTGTTATAAGGTTTATGAAAGTAAGTCAAGCCCCGTATTATAAATATCTCACACACAAAATGAGAACTTCAGCGCTCGCGCTTTCAATAGTCCTCTTAGTATTAGGCATTCCTTTAATGTTGTACCTAGAAAATACCAAAACGGCCAAAATTTTCGGTATTTCAGTAGTTTTGCTTTGTGTTATAGGTGTTTATGTACTGCGCACACGCAAACTCCGCAAGTTCCAAAGCAAAGTATTATCTCGACTTGATAAAAACGATATTTTTTGGCTAGATAAAAATATTTCATTTTACAATTCACTTGCCTCGTCAGACAAAGCCATATTTCGCTCTCGTATAAGATTATTCTTAGGAGAAGTGTTAGTAAGTGAGGTAGATAAACCCGAAGCCGATCGCAGCACAGAGCTCTACGTTGCAAGCGCAGCAATCATAGCATTTTGGGGTTTACCTTATTGGAACTATGGAGATTTGGCAGAAGTTTTAGTATATCCACAAAATTTCGATATGAACAATCAGCTCAATCAAAAAGGATTAGTTTTGGGCAAAGTTCACCATGGCGGTTTGCATGACAGCACAATGATATTATCACTCCCGGCGCTTAAGCATGGCTTTATGAACAATCAAGACAAAAAAAACGTAGGCATTCATGAGTTTTCTCATCTTTTAGATAAATCCGATGGCGAAATAAACGGTTTGCCCTTTTTTCTAAATCCACAAGAAAGCACACTTTGGCAGCAATGTGTAGAAAAAGAAATAAGCAAAATCAAAACAAAACACTCAGATATTAAAAGCTATGCGGCCACCAACAAAGCAGAATTTTTTGCCGTTATTATGGAGTACTTCCGCGAATCGCCAGAAATTCTAGAAAAAAAGCATCCAGAAATCTATAAGATACTGCACAGCCACCTCCCCGAACCTCAAGCAATCCCCGAAATTTAATATATTCAAAACAAATTATATAATAATTAGGGCTTCATCCTGCTTTCCATTACTAGGCCATGTCACATCTGTTGGCCGGCTATAGCATTTCGCCAGAGCTCCGTTGCACTCCGCTTGTCAAAAAACTTAGCCGCCACAACATCTGCCAACATCGCGCTAATCATTCCAATCAGGCGCAAATTTTGAGTGTTGACCTTGACTCTTGATTCTGTCTATTGCATCCAAT
>JBBSUQ010000185.1:0-6182 GCA_038234235.1 Flavobacteriales bacterium | reverse complement strand
TGCTTTTTTTACCGTACCAGAAAGTGCAATTTTGAGGATTTTTGTTTTCAATTTTACCGTACTGATATAAAAATGTGTAAGATTTAGCAACTTTTTTTTACCGTATCCGACTGTGCAATTTTGAGAATTTTAGTTTTCAATTTTACCGTACTGATAGAAAAAAGTGTAAGCATTAACAACTTTTTTTTACCGTATCCGACTGTGCAATTTTGAGAATTTTAGTTTCAAATTTCTTCAAGATTCGACTTAATAATTTCCAAAGTTTCTGACCAATTGATTTCATGTAATAATCAAGAATAAATAATTTCTCAAAATTACTATTTCCATAAATTTAATTCTCATTCCTCATCTGTAAGCTTCATTCTTTTTAGCAAAAACGAGGCATTCATGTTTTGGCAAATTCCTTGTCTGCAGATGTAATCGAAATGGATGGAATCGCCTTGGATTATTGAGTCGAAATATATGTTATTGAATGCTTTGTCTTCATTTGCCAACTGACATAAAGATAAATCGTGGGTTGCAATTAAACCGTGCGTGTTGAGCTTTTTGAGCTTTTTTAAAAATCTGGCAGAACCAATTTCTTTGTCTTTACTGTTGGTTCCTTTCAGTATTTCATCGAGAATTACAAAGACCTTCTCCCCATTTTCTATCTGATCTACGATAAACCTCAGACGCATTAATTCAGCATGGAAATAAGAACTTTCTACTTGCAAATCATCCGTTGTGCGCATGCTTGTGTACAACCGCATGTGTGGAATATTCACATTTTCTGCCAAAATTGGAAAACCTGCATTTGCCAAAACAAAGACCAAACCATAAGAACGCAAAAACGTACTCTTGCCAGCCATGTTAGGACCAGTGATAATTTGAAATTGAGTTTCTTTATCAAAAATAAGCGAGTTGTTAACTGTTTTTTGATGCGCAATAAATGGATGTTTCAGATTTTCTATTTGAATATTATTTTCATGATTAAATTTAGCAAAGGTCGAATTTGGATAATTAAATTTGAAAGTAGCACCGCTGATCCATAATTCTATATTTGCCATATATTGTTCCCATATTTTAAGATTTGTCGAATTTTTATTCATCCATTTCTCCATTTGAAGTCGGATATTAAAATCCCAAGCCAAATAGAAATTTAAGAGCAAACCGACAAGAAAATTCATTCTAAAATTCATTCGGTTTAGAATTTTAGTCAACGAATTTATTTCAAAAAGTACCGTGTTATTGTCTCCAAATAAAGTATCCTGATATGATTTTAAAAGTTCATCTGACACCTTCAAATTTCGATACATGATAAGTTGTTTATTAATAACAAGCAAGCGTTTTTCGAAATTTAGAACACTAAATATCATTTTATTTGTAGTTCTTATTTGATTGCCAATTATTCCTAGAATTAAAATTATTATTCCTGAGAAAACGAATCCGCTAATAAAACCAAAAGAGACAAGCACAGTTGAAACGAAGGCGAGAATAGGTATTGCCAAGCCAAAGACTTTAATGATAGTTTTGTTTTTATAATCTATTGTATTTAACTGCTCAATAGGTGCCTCATCTCTAATTGTTTCTGCATCCATTAAACCTTCAGCAATAAAGTCTTGATTCCATTCCATGTGGTTAGAATGCTCACTAATAGCTCTTTCGTTAATTTCTTGTTGATCACTTCCTTCTGAAATAGTTTTGGCTAATAAATTTTTACCTACTATGGATACGGTTCTGTTAATCAACTGAAAAACACTTCCTTTTCCGAAAATATCTAAATCATTGCTGAATGCATGTTTCGGATCTTTAAATTCACTTCCGTCTTCATAGGACAACCAATTGCCGTCTTGAACTTTTAATTCTAGGCAGTTTATTTCAATCTTTATTCTTGCCAAATCTCTTTGATATTTAGATTTTACTGACGCCGAAACTGCCCATAAAAAAAGAATGGTCGCAGCGAGAAAGATAAAAACAGAAATCCATTGAATGCCAAAATAGATTATAAAAATAGCGGCTAGAGAAAATATCAACAATCGAAAGAAGGTGTACATTCTAAATTTTGATTTCGCCGCCTCCAAGGTCAATTCATGCTGTTGGATTTGCGCTTTATAAAAATCAGTATTTGACATAAATGATATAAAAAATTGGAGAATTTAAAAGAGTTTTCCTCTCTTTAAAAGGTAACGTAATAAGATTTGTTCGTAACCCAAATTAATATCGGCAGGCATAAAATCAATTTGATAAGTAGCACAACGCATCTCAATTTCTTTGAAATATGCTTGGATAGATTCAGTATATTTTTCACGAATTTGTGCAGGTTGCAACTTCATTTTTTCACCAGTTTCCATATCAATTAAAGTATATGGACGGTTTTGCAAATCGAAATCTATTTCTGCCTTTTTATCGCACACATGAAAAAGAATAACTTCGTGTTTGTTGTGTTTTAAATGATTTAATGCTTGAAAAAGTTCATCGGTTTTATCTGGATCATCTAATAAATCAGAAAACACAATTACCAAACTTCTTTTATGGCTTAATTCGGCAATGTCATGCAATGCTTTAATCGTATCTGTGTTTTTTTGATCTGCTTCTGTAAAATTGTGCAGTAGTTTTTCTAATTCACTGTACAAATATCTATGGTGTAAAGTGGAAGATTTGGCAGGAGTGTGCAAAAATAATTTTTCGGCAAATAGCGATAATCCAACAGCATCTCTTTGCTTTTTCAATAACTCAATTAAACTGGCAGCTGCGTAAACCGAAAATTCTACTTTACTCAATTCTTTGTCCTTGGGAAAGAACATGGAACCTGAACAATCAATTACAATTTGACAGCGTAAATTTGTTTCTTCTTCATATTTTTTTGTAAAAAGTTTACCGCTTCTGGCATATAATTTCCAATCAATGTGTCTTGTGCTTTCCCCTTTATTGTACAATCTGTGTTCTGCAAATTCGACAGAAAATCCGTGGTATGGACTTTTATGCATGCCCGTAATGAAACCTTCTACCACCTGTTTTGCAAGTAATTCAAGATTGCCAAAGTGGCCAAGTTTTAATCTATCGATTTTGTTATTCATTTCAGACTCCTAATATAACGTGTTAGTTAACGTGCCAAATGTCAAAGTGTTTTAAAAATCTAATTCTATTTTAAACTTTTTAATTTTTCCTGTAACAAAGCAATCTTTGTCAAAGCATCAGATTCTTTCTTCTTTTCAACTGCAACTACTTGTGCAGGCGCACCGCTTACAAATTTTTGATTGGATAATTTTCCTTGCACACTTTTCAAAAAAGTTTTAGTGTATGTAAGTTCCTCTTCCATTTTTGCTTTCTCAGCTTCCACATCAATCACATCTCCAAAAGGAATAAAATATTCATCGCCTTCGACTATAAACCCATTAGAATTTGCAATTTTCTCATCAACCTTTTCATAAACGGATAGATTACCCATTTTTTGAATTACAGTATCAAACTGAGAAGCTGTATTTGAATTTTTCTTTACAAAAAGCTCTAATTTAATTTTAGAAGCAATATTTTTTTGCTTGCGAATATTGCGAATATTAGAAATTACTTTTTCTGCCGATAAGAAATTTTCTAATACAACTTTATCTGAATTTTCAATAACTGGCCATTTTGCAAGAATTACATCTTCACCATCTTTTCTTTCACGAATCAAATGCCAAATTTCTTCAGAAACAAAGGGCGTAAAAGGATGCATTATGATGAGTAATTTCTCGAAAAATGCTTTTGTACTTTCAATAGTTTTAGAGTCAATTGGCTGTTTATAACCAGGTTTTATCATTTCTAAATACCAAGAACAGAAATCATCCCAAATCAATTTATAAATCGACATTAACGCTTCGGAAATTTTAAACTTATCAAAAGATTCATTAATAGATTTAAGTTCTTGATTGAATTTTGCTTCGAACCATTCAATTGCTAATTCTGAACTTTTGGGTTGCGGAATATCTTTTATTTCCCAAGCATCAACTAATCTAAAAGCATTCCATATTTTATTGGTAAAATTTCTACCTTGCTCACATTGCGAACTGTCAAAAGGTAAATCATTTCCGGCGGGAGAGGAAATTAATATTCCAACCCTTACACCATCTGCTCCATATTTATTTATTAATTCAATTGGATCTGGACTATTCCCTAAAGATTTAGACATTTTCCTACCCAACTTGTCACGCACTATTCCCGTGTAATAAACATTTTTAAAGGGAATATCGTTCAAATATTCTTTACCTGCAATTATCATTCGTGCCACCCAGAAAAACATAATTTCTGGCGCAGTTACTAAATCGTTTGTTGGGTAATAATATTTTATTTCGTCATTGTTGGGATTTGTAAGTCCATTAAATACCGAAATTGGCCACAACCAACTACTAAACCAAGTATCCAAAACATCTTCATCTTGACGCAAATCTTTAAAATCAATCGTTTTACCTGTTTTTTCTTTGGAAAGGATTTGAGCTTCTTCAATTGTTTTAGCTACAACATAATCATTGGGTCCAGTACCAAAATACCAGGCAGGTATTTGATGTCCCCACCACAATTGGCGAGAAATACACCAGTCTTTGATATTTTCCATCCAATGACGGTAAGTATTTTTAAGTTTTTCAGGATAAAAATTAATTTCTCCATCCATAACAGCATCTAAAGCAGGTTTTGAAAGTTCTTTCATGTCCACAAACCACTGCAGAGAAAGTTTAGGTTCAATTACAGCATCCGTTCTCTCAGAATATCCAATTTTATTGATGTGATCTTCCGTTTTTATTAAATAACCTTTATCGTGAAGTTCTTTTTCAATTTCTTTTCTAACTTCAAATCTATCTTTGCCTTCATAATGCAAACCATGATGATTTAGGGTAGCATTGTCATTAAAAATATCAAAAGTTTCTAAGTTGTGTTTTTTACCTAAATCGTAATCATTGGTATCATGAGCAGGCGTTACTTTAAGACAACCAGTACCAAATTCCATGTCTACATATTCATCTTGAATAATTGGGACAATTCTATTAATCAGTGGAATTATAACTTTTTTCCCGTGTAAATGCGTAAATCTTTCATCTTTCGGATTGATACAAATTGCGCTATCTCCCAAAATTGTTTCAGGTCTTGTAGTTGCAATTGTCAACCATTGGTCGTCAGAATCTGCAATTTTATATCTCACATAAAAAAGTTTGGAATTTACTTCTTTGTGAATTACTTCTTCATCAGATAATGCAGTTAGAGCTTCCGGATCCCAATTTACCATTCTAACGCCACGGTAAACTTTCCCTTTTTTATATAAGTCAATAAAAACATTTAAAACAGATTCAGAATAATTTTCATCCATCGTAAAGGAAGTTCTTTCCCAATCGCAAGATGCTCCAAGTTTTTTTAATTGTTCTAATATTATTCCACCATGTTTATCTTTCCATTCAAAAGCATGAGAAAGAAATTCTTTTCGCGAAAGATCCGATTTTTTAATTCCTTCTTTTCTCAGTTTTTGCACCACCTTGGCTTCCGTGGCAATTGACGCATGGTCAGTCCCGGGAACCCAACAGGCATTTTTGCCGAGCATTCTTGCACGACGCACCAACACATCTTGAATTGTATTGTTGAGCATGTGTCCCATGTGCAACACCCCTGTAACATTGGGCGGTGGAATTACTATTGTGTAAGCTTCTCTTTCATCTGGTATTGAATGAAAATAATTTTTTTCCATCCAGTGTTTATACCACTTATTTTCAGAAGTTTGAGGATCGTATATTTTAGGAATTTCCATTTAAAAAAGTCATATTTCACACAAAAATAGCATTTTTAAGCGAGGTGGATTTTTATTTTGGTCAATAAATGCTGAAAATATGGAATGTTTTTTAATTACGAGATTTCTAGATTTAAAATTAGTTATTGGAGGAAAGTACGGTAACTTTTTACATCCAAAAATCGAAGTATAAACCTTCCTTTCAGAAAGATAGTACGGTAACTTTTAAGGACATAATTTGAGGTATAAATCTAATTTTTGGAAAGAAAGTACGGTTTCTTTTCACGTGTAAAAATCAAAGATTAAACCCATCTTTCGGAAAAAAAGTACGGTAATTTTAAGGACATAATTCGAGGTATAAATCTAATTTCCGGAAAGAAAGTACGGTAACTTCTAAAGAGATAAATCGAGATATCAGTCTAACTTCGAAAAAAAAGTACGGTAACTTTTATTT